>DIQU01000075.1 GCA_002426555.1 Firmicutes bacterium UBA5454
GCGGACATCGCAATTAGCTCATAACTTTTTCTGTTCTAATGGACAAAGCTCGTAACATATCCATGTAAATAGGACAGGATTAGGCAGGTGATTCATTTGGTAAACATCATTTGGTTGATTTTACTCGCAGGAGGTTTTCTGGCTGCCTTTTTGACAGGAGAGGTGGAACAAACCACTCAGGCAGCTTTTGACAGTGCAAGTTATGCAGTGGAGCTTGGTTTGGGGCTGATAGGAATCTACACGCTTTGGCTGGGATTGATGCGAGTTGCAGAAAAAGCAGGGCTGATTAAGGCCTTTTCAAAAAAAATCGCACCTGTGCTGCGTTTGCTGTTTCCGGAAATCCCTGCAAGCAGTCAAGCCATGGGAGCCATGTCTATGAATATCATCGCCAATGTTTTGGGCCTGGGAAATGCAGCGACGCCCTTGGGGCTGAATGCCATGAAGGAACTGCAAAAACTCAATCACAATCGAAAATCTCCCTCGGACGCCATCTGTTTATTTTCAGTCATCAACACTTCCTCGATACAGTTGATACCAGCTACGGTGATTGCATTACGAAACGCAGCCGGCTCTGCCAATGCAACTGAAATTACAGGGACAACTCTGGCTGCTACTGTTTGTGCCACTGTGACGGGAATAACTGCAGTACTGATTTTGAGACGTTTTAACAGGTGGAGAGGAAAGCAATGATTGTTATAGTTGAGGTCTTGTCGCGATTTGCCATCCCTGTGTTTATTCTTTTCATACTTGGATATGGATTTTATAAAAAGGTAGCTGTTTATGAAGTCTTTTTAGAAGGAGCCAGGGAAGGCTTTACTACGGTAATTCGAATTCTACCATATTTGGTAGCCATGTTGGTTGCTATAGGGGTGTTCCGCAATTCAGGTGCCATGGAATTGCTTTTCCGATTTATAGCACCGCTTACCAATCTGTTGGGAATACCTGCTGAATTACTTCCATTGGCTTTTATGCGGCCCTTATCGGGCTCCGCTTCCATTGGTATGCTGGCTGAGTTGTTGAAGATACATGGTCCAGACTCCTATCTGGGAAGGACAGCCTCCACTATGATGGGTTCTACAGAAACTACATTATATACTGCCAGCATCTACCTTGGTTCTGTGGGGATTCGTGATACCCGCTATATTTTAATTGCAGGGTTATTATCTGATTTAATAGGTTTTCTATCATCTATTGTTATTTGTACTCTGATCTTTGGTCGGTAAAACAGGTAAAAATTCATGCAAATCAAAAAATCAAATCAAAGAATCACCAAATCAAACCAAATTTACCCCAAATAAAAAACACAATCAAAAAACAGCAGTCTCGACGGAATACTTGTTCTATGTTATAATTAATATGCATATGAAGCAAAACCGAAGGTCTGAAACAGACCTGACCTTTGGCTGAGTACATATGAAAGTAATTGTGGATGGGAGACAATGATTAATGAAACTTAATGTATACGCCATACCCGACAACGTTGCGGACAAGGAGTTAAAGGACAAAACCGTTGTACTAATCGACCTTCTTCGCGCTACCAGTACCATGCTGACCGCCCTGGCTAATGGATGCAAAGAGGTAATACCTGCAGCTGAAATTGAAGAAGTTATTAACATGTCCAAGAATTATGAAAAAGACTCCTACCTGCTGTGTGGAGAGAGAAATGTTCAAGCTATTGATGGATTTCACCTTTCCAACTCACCACTGGAGTATACGTCGGACAAAGTTTCAGGTAAAACCCTACTGATGACTACAACTAATGGAACCCAGGCATTTAAAAGGGTAACAGATGCTGCGGAGGTGATTATATGCAGCCTTGTCAATGTAGATGCAGTGGCAGAATATCTTGCTGAACAGCAAAATGATCTTGTTTTTATTTGTGCAGGAACCGGAGGTCAGTTTTCCACTGATGATGTGGTAACAGCTGGAGCAGTCGTTCACAGGCTGACAGACAAGCTGGAGAACCTGGAACTGAACGATCTGGCTGTTGTAGCAAGAACCCTGTACCAGTCATCCGCCAATGAATTGTACAGTTTGCTGAAGAACTCTGCGCATTATAAAAAACTGGCAGATGCAGGGATGAAAAAAGACATAGAATATTGTCTTACCTTAAATGCAGCTCCAGTCCTAGGCGTCTACAAAGATGGCGTTGTGAAATTAGCAGATGAAGTAAAAAGTTAACAAAGGAAAAAATCAAACAAAGCAAATGGGGGTATGTGTTTTGCTTAAAGTATTAGAAGTGAAAACAAAAAAACAGTTAAAGCGTTTTATAGACTTTCCTTATGAGCTTTATGCAGGGAATCCCTATTGGATCCCTCCCTTGCGAGCCGATGAAATTAGCACTTTAAGGTGGGATAAGAATCCTGCCTTTGCCTACTGTCAAGCCAGGTACTGGTTGGTATACAAAGACAATCAACTGGCAGGTCGTATAGCTGGTATTATCAATCACGAAGCTATTGAAAAATGGGGTCAGAAATATGCCAGATTTGGATGGTTCGACTTCATCGATGATCTGGGAGTAATGAAGTTGCTGCTTCAACAAGTAGAAAGCTGGGCACAGAAAAATGGGCTGTCAGGAATACAGGGTCCTATGGGCTTTTGCGACTTGGACAAGGAAGGCATGTTAATTGACGGGTTTGACGAAATGGGTACTTTTACCACCATATATAACTATGATTATTATCCTAAATTTATGGAGATGCTGGGTTATACCAAAGATGTTGATTGGTACGAATACATCATGGAGGTACCCGATAAGCTGGGTGATGATATCATCAAGATAGCAGAGGTAGTTAAGGATAAAAACAAGCTCAGAACCATTACCTTTACAAAGTCCAAGCAAATATTGCCCTACGCAAAAGCCATCTTTGATTTAATAAATCAGACCTATAGAGATTTATATAATGTGGTTCCCTTAAGCGATGAACAGGTAGAATTCTTTACCAAGCAATATTTTAGTGTAGTTAATCCTGATTTTATAAACATCGTATTGGATGAGAATGATCGTCTTGCTGCCTTTAGCATCGGATTTCCCTCTTTGGCTGAGACCCTGCAAAAAACTAAGGGAAAACTTTTACCACTTGGGTTTATTAGAATACTTCGGGCTTTAAAGGTAAACAACAGTGTTGATATGCTGCTGATAGCTGTAAGACCTGATCTACAGGGTAAAGGCGTAAACTCTCTGCTTATGAAGGCCATGACAGAAGCCTGTTGGAAGAACGGGGTAAAGGTGGCTCATTTAAATCCTCAACTGGAAGACAACAGGAAGGTTCGTTCTCAATGGAAGCGCTTTACAGGACAGCAAAATAAAAAACGTCGCTGTTATTACAAGGATTTTGAGGAGCAATACCAAAATATCGATCAAAAAACTGTTGGTCGTTGACAAATGCAATTATTTTTGTTTATAATGTTACCAAGTTCATATTGAAAACACGATGAAGGGAAGATTAGGCAAGGGAACTGCTCAACAGAGAACCGGAAAAGGTGAAAGCCGGTGATGCAGGAATTTGCCGAACATGGCCCCGGAGTGAAGCAGCTGAAGTAAAAGGAAACTGCAGTAAGCTGCTGCGGAAGATTCCGTTATTCAATCAGGTGATGAAAGTCACTGAAATAAGGCTTCAGCTCAGCTGAAGTAAATTAGGGTGGTACCGCGTGCCCCTCGCCCCTATATGGTGTGAGGGGTTTATTATATTTTGGCAATAATCTATGTGAAAGACTCTTTGTATATAATTTTGGAAAGGAAGATAAAAAATGAGTGAGAAATCTACCTATTACATCACAACACCAATATATTACCCCAGTGACAAATTACACATTGGTCATTCTTATACAACAGTAGCGGCAGACGCTATGGCGCGTTTCAAGAGACTAACCGGATACGATGTAATGTTTCTGACGGGTACCGATGAGCATGGACAGAAAATTGAAAAAAAAGCAAAAGAACATAATGTAACACCAAAAGAATATGTAGATCACATCGTAGCAGGTATCAAGGATTTGTGGAAGCTCATGGATATAAGTTATGATGACTTCATCCGTACTACTGACAAACGTCATCAAGTTGTTGTTCAGAAAATTTTTAAGAAGCTGTATGATCAGGATGATATCTACAAAAGCGAGTATGAGGGCTGGTATTGCACTCCATGCGAATCGTTTTGGACAGAGCATCAATTGGAGGAAGAAAATTGTCCCGATTGCGGTCGGAGGGTAGAATTGGTTAAAGAGGAAAGCTATTTCTTTCGTCTTTCCAAATACCAGGATCGTCTGATCCAATACATTGAAGGACACCCGGATTTTATTCAGCCCAAATCAAGGCAAAACGAGATGCTTAACAATTTCCTGCGTCCAGGTCTGGAGGATCTTTGTGTATCAAGAACTTCCTTCAAATGGGGGATTCCTGTTAGCTTCGATGACAAGCATGTAATATATGTTTGGGTTGATGCCTTGTCGAATTATATCAGTGCCCTGGGTTTCATGACAGATGATCCGAAAAAATACAAAAAATATTGGCCTGCAGATGTGCATTTGGTAGGTAAGGAAATTGTTCGATTTCATACCATCATATGGCCTATCATGCTTATGGCTTTAGATGAACCTCTACCCAAGCAGGTCTTTGGTCACGGCTGGCTGATTTTGGAGGGCGGTAAGATGTCCAAATCCAAAGGCAATGTGGTAGACCCGGTAGTGTTGGTGAATCGCTATGGTTTGGATGCTGTTCGCTATTTCCTGTTGCGTGAAGTTCCATTTGGATCAGATGGAGTATTTTCCAATGAATCCCTTATTAATAGAATCAACTCCGATTTAGCCAACGACTTGGGAAATTTGCTAAGCCGCACTACAGCAATGATTGAAAAATATTTTGATGGAAAGATTCCTGCTTGTGGAGAGCTTACAGCCCTGGATAAAGAGCTGCAGTCATTGGCACTTGAAACACCCAGGAAGGTGGAAAGCTTGATGGATGAGCTGCTTTTCAGTGATGCACTGGCTGAAATATGGAAACTGGTGTCCAGGTACAATAAATACATTGATGAGACTACACCATGGGTTCTGGCTAAGACCGAATCTGAAAGACCGAGGCTTGGCACTGTGATGTATCACTTAGCAGAAGGACTTCGCTTTTTATCAGTGTTAATAGCTCCCTTTATGACTCGTACTCCAGCTTTAATGCAGAATCAGCTGGGCGTCGCACCCGGAGAGAATACTGCATGGGAAAGCTTAAATGAATTTGGGCGCTTGAAGGCCGGTACCCGAATAGCCCGGGGAGAAGCAATTTTCCCAAGGCTGTATTTGGAAAAAGAATTGGAAGCTCTGGATGAGCTGAAAAAGGAAGATGAGCTGGTTAAAGATAGCATAGCAGCAGCTGAAAAACCAGGTATTAAGGGGCTTGAAGAAGATCAGAGCGAGATATTACCAGAGATCAGTATAGATGATTTTGCCAAGATTGACTTGCGGGTAGCAAAGGTAGTTGCTGCCGAGAAGGTAAAAAAGACAGATAAGCTGTTAAAGCTGACTTTAGATGTCGGCGGCAAGCCGCGGCAGGTAGTGTCCGGCATTGCCCAAGATTACAGCCCTGAAGAGATGGCAGGCAAAAGTGTTATAATTATCGCAAACCTTAAACCAGTTACATTGCGGGGAATTCAATCTGAAGGCATGATTCTGGCTGCTTCTGATGATAATGGTAAGCTTGTGTTGCTAACGGTTTCTGGGGAAATCGAGAGTGGCGCCCAAGTTCAATAGGAGTGAAACAATGTTATTTGACAGTCATGCCCATCTGGATGATAAGCAGTACAACTCTGATCGACAAGCCTTAATTGAAGGTCTGCCCGGTCGAGGGGTTTCTTATGTAGTAAATGCAGGGGCAGATATGGAGTCTTCCCTTAGGTCAATTCAGTTAGCTGAGGAATACCCCTTTATTTATGCCACTGTAGGTGTTCATCCTCATGATGCGGAAGAGATGAAGGATCAGGATTTGCTTAGCCTTCTTAAAATGTCTCGGCATCCCAAGGTGCTTGCTATTGGAGAAATCGGATTGGACTTTTATTACGATAATTCTCCAAGAGAAAGCCAAAGAAAACGATTTGCTGACCAACTGGAGCTTTCCATAGAAGCCGATCTTCCTGTAGTAATACACAGCAGGGATGCTCATGGTGAAACCATGGATATACTGAAGTCTTATAGTTCTCGCTTGAAGGGATGTGTTTTGCATTGTTATTCAGGAAGCTGGGAGCTGGCTGAGATATACCAAAGCATGGGTTTTTATATCTCTCTGGGAGGATCTGTTACCTTTAAAAATGCTGTGAAAACTGTTGAAGCAGCAAAAAATATTGATATAAACCATCTGATGATAGAAACGGACAGCCCTTACCTGTCTCCACATCCCTATCGAGGCAAACGTAATGATCCAGGCATGACAGCTTTAGTAGCGGAGCGGATAGCTGACATTCGAGGCATGAAGATGGAAGAGGTGGCGGAGATTACCAGTAAAAATGCCTGTAGATTTTTTGGAATTGATGCGACAGGGTAAATGTTAGTCTACATGTTACAACCTTATCAAGCCCCATTGGAAATCATTTGCTTGGTTCACGATGGGGCTCTTGCATGGAGGAGCTGCGGTGGAAATGTATGAAAACTGGTAAAACAGCAATAATATAGCCTGCGGGTAATATAAAATCTTTAAATATTAAAAAGGTTTGACAAAATATTAAAATTGTATTACAATTACCCCATCTTCTCCCTGAGTTCCGAAAAAGGATAAGGAGGCTGAACATGAACTCACACAAGTGGGGCTTCTGGAGTAAGTTTACCATTGTACTCCTTATAGTCCTGGTTATTGCCGGAGTGGCAATGACCAAACTAACCCAGTACGTGCAAGGTCTATCCAAACAGGTAGTGCTGGACGACGATGGGTACCGTGTTGAGATTAAAACATTTGACAGCAGTGTAGGACAACTATTAGATAGATACGAAATTACCCTTGGACCTGGTGATGAAATTACACCATCCTTGGAGGAAGCTTTGCAAGATGACACAGAAATTAAAATAACACGAGCTATGGAAGTAAGCGTAGCAGCCGATGGGCATAAGCAAGTACTGCATGTTACCGATGGAACAGTTAGGGGAGTGTTGGAAAAAGCAAACGTAAGGCTGAGGGAGCATGATATAATCAGTTATCCTCTAAACCAGCAAGTGAAGCCTTTCGATAGAATTGAAGTAACCCGAACTATGCCTGTAAGTGTAGCGGCCGATGGTCATGAGGAAGTGTTGCATGTTGTCGGAGGTACGGTTCAGGATATCCTGGCTGAAGCAAATGTAAGCCTGCGAGAGCAAGATATCATCAATTGTCCTCTCAGCCGGCAGGTAAAACCTAATGACAGCATAAAAGTTACTCGTATTGATGAAGAAATGGAAACTGAAACCGAAGCTATACCCTATAAAGTGGTTACCAGGAATAACAATTCAATGAACGACGGCACCACTAAATTGGTACAGGAAGGACAGCAGGGAGAGCTGGAAAGAAAGACTCTTGTTACCTATCATGATGGAGTTGAAATTAACCGAGAGCTGGTTAGTGAAAAAGTAACAGTCAAACCCCAGAATCGAATAATAGAAAAAGGTACGATAAAGCGAATAACCACAGGTCGTGGTGACAGCGTCAGATATACCAAAACCAGAAAAATGACTGCCACTGCCTATACAGCTAATGACACAGGGATGGATGGCAAAGGAATAACCGCTAGCGGCAGAAAGGTAAAGCCATTTCATACAATAGCAGCTCCACCGGACATTCCATTAGGTACCAAGGTGTATATTCCAGAGCTGGTCGAATACTGGGCTAAACGGGGGGTATCCATCAGCGGAATATTCAGAGTTGAAGACAGAGGCGGCGCTATCAAGGGTAACAAGATTGATATTTATATGGAAGATAAAAGCATGACCAGTAGTTGGGGAAGAAGAAAGGTAACAATTTATATTCTCAAATAATAGAAAAAAACTTCAGGCAGATGAATATCTGCCTTTTTTATTAGCTTTATTCAATGTATAATAAAAACATGCTGTTAACATATGGTTTTTTACACTAAAAAACAGGTTCAAAATAGGGCACAGTTTAGCAAACAGTAAAAACGAAGGAGCATGCTATGCACCATCTAACATCGCCAAAATACCTTAAGGAATTACTGAAACGACATGATTTTAACTTCAGCAAAAGTCTGGGTCAAAACTTTTTGATAGATGAAAATATTCTGCAGAAAATTATCCATGGTGCAGAAATATCTCCTGAAGACAAAGTTTTGGAAATAGGTCCGGGTGTGGGCACCTTAACCAGTGCAATTGTCAGGCAAGGCGCAGAAGTGACCGCAGTTGAAGTGGATAGAGATCTACTACCAATATTGGAGGAAACTTTGAATGAATTCCCAAACGCAAGGGTAATCCATGGAGATATTCTAAAATTGGACTTGAATAAACTGATTCAAGACAGCTTTCAAGGCAGCTCCTTCAAAGTTGTCGCAAATCTTCCTTACTATATTACAACACCAATTATAATGCGATTATTGGAAAATGAATTTTCATATACCTCAATTACCGTTATGATCCAAAAAGAAGTAGCCCAGAGGATGGCTGCCATGCCAGACAGCAAGGAATATGGAGCTTTAAGCGTCGCAGTACAGTATTATACCCAGCCTCGCATTATCGGCAAGGTGCCGGCTGGAGTTTTCATGCCCCCGCCTAAAGTAGATTCCATGATTATAACACTCGTAAAAAGGAGTAAACCTGCTGTGGAAGTAATCAGTTCCACTCGATTCTTTCAAGTAGTAAAGGCAGTTTTTGCCCAGCGTCGAAAAACACTGCTTAACACCTTGTATAACGCCCAACTTACTGAAATGGACAAATCATACTTGAATACCATGCTTGGCAGCTTGAACATAAATCCTCAAAGAAGGGGAGAGACCCTGTCTTTGGAAGAATTAGCTCTTATCAGCAATCAATTGGGATAGAATGATTCACTTGTCTGCCATGCTTTTTGATAAAACCTGTAATGCAATAGAACCTTTTACCGCCATCAAAACATGGCGGTTAATTTTTGGACAAAGCTAAAGCAAGTATAAGGGTACTTTTTCCTCTTCATCTCATATATTAATAGGGATAAGTTTATATCTATGTTGATAAATTTTCTGCAGAATATTTGTATGAAGAAAGGGGAGGGTATTTTTGTTGAGTAATCGACGATTTCATCGGTCCTTTATAATAATGAAGACCTTCAGCACCGGATATGAGCTCCATGAAGGTAAGGAACCGACGGGATACTGCAAAATGGAAATCAGGAACAACTATGGAAAAATGCAGCTGTACATACAGGATATGAAACCAGCAGAACCTCAGCAGAGCATTTATGATGTGGTTCTGGTTTCCGGTAAAAAGGAAGTGCGTCCGGTTAAGTTGACAAGTATACAGATACCGGAAGGCGGAAGAGGGGATTACGAAATAAATTTTGAACCGGATAATGTGAGGGACAGTGGATCGGATATTGGGCAATATCATGCTCTGGCAGTTGTAGACCGACCCCTTAAGCAAGATAAGGATCTCCGTTACCCTTTGGTAGGTTATTCTGATAAAAAGGTGGAGCTGAACTGGATTCAGGACGTCAACGCTCAACTCATGGATATGTACGGAACAGCTCGTCTTCCCAGGCAGTTCGAAGCTAAAACTCCGGATATGAATAAAGAGGAAAAACGAAATCAAAGACTGGATACCAAGGATGATTTCAAAGAGAAACAGACTCATTTCTACATGGATAAAGCAGTA
>DIQU01000042.1 GCA_002426555.1 Firmicutes bacterium UBA5454
GCGTTGATACCGAGGAAGGCGAACAACAACGGGAAATTGAGATTGGTAAAGATCTCCCAAGGTGCAAAAAGCATCTTTTTCCTATAGGCAAATAGGGTTACTAAGGCCATAAGTAAAAGGAAGAAGATGAGCAGCACTTTGCGCAATAGAAAGCGTCCTTCATATAAGAGCATCTTTTTAAGTTGATGTTCTTGCATGCCAATACTGCGGAGAAGGGCAAAATCCCGTCTTCTGGCTTGCAGATTGGAGTTGAAGCTGTTGTATGCATTAGAAAGTCCAACAAAGAGTAGAAAACCCTGAATGAAAATGAAGAGAATCTTGATATTAGCCTCTTCTTCCTGCAACAGGCGCCTCATATCGTTCTTTGATTGTACTCTTGCGTCACTTTTGGGAATGTACTTATTCACAATCTGCCTCGTTACCCCGGTTATCTCATCCAGCATATCTTCATTGGCCGTGATTGAGATGATATGTCTCTTGCCTTCCAGCGGTCGGTCGAAACCGTTATCCCGGAGGAATGAATTGAAGCAGCTCAAAGGCATGAAAAGGCTGATGGATCTCTGAGGCATAGGATCTATACCGAAAGGCACTTCCGTCAGCCTATCCACAATCTCAAGGCTGATTAAACCTGTTTCGGGATGAGCTTCCCTTCGCAGATGAATGTCATTTATGGCTTCGCCGGCTAAGGAAATACGGTTACTGCGCAGATAGGGTCTCCCCGGGTCTTCGGGAGTCCTATCGAGCAAGAAAACCTCCTTGCTTCCTTTTACTTCTCGGTTGCCGGAGTTAAGACCGTGTTCGTCACAGTAACGATCCCACATTGAATCATCAATGCCATACAGGTTAACAGGAACATCGAAGGCTTTCTTGTCCTTTTTCAGTCTTGCCCAGGCGGTGCTTTTGCCCTCACTGAGGAAACCGGGATTATCTCTTTCGTAAAACTTGAGACTCCAATTGTTGCGGTAAAGAACCAATTGGCTAATTCCGTCGACTTGTCTGAGCCGTGTGATCATTTTAGGATTGGCATCGTCCAATGAGACAACGATCGCATTCATATTATAAGGACTATCATAAGTGTTATAGCGTTCATTAAGGTGATTGAAACTCCGGACAACGAGGGTCATCGAACAAATCATGCAGGCTACCGCCAAAGCTATGCCCATGCCACGATAAGTTTTGCTATAACTGCTGCTGTATTCTTTGGCCAGGCTGCGTTCAATGTTGGAGGTATAGCGTATATCCTTCAGCTTCAGGCTGCGTTCCGGATCCAAGCTTTTGATTGCGTTGACAACAGAAAGCTCGCTACTTCTTCTGGCGGGCTTTAGTGATGCAAGGATAACAGCTAGCAGCGCCAAACACAAAACCGGTAAGGCAGCTCGTATCAGGGGAATAAAAGGGGTTTTGAGAATCTCCATCGGAGTGTATGCGATGTGGTACTTTGTGTGTGTCATCTCAAACAAATAGAACAATAGAAAGGTCAGCAGATAGGAGGCAGCGATACCAAACAGAATAGGCCGTAGCGAAAGACGGAGGGCTTTATAAACCACATAGCGCTTAACCTGACGTTTACTCATGCCGCAGCTTTTCAAAAGGCCGATCTGTTTCATGTCCCGCTCATTCCAAACAGAGAAAGCATTGTAAATGATCATGACAAAAAGCACGACCAAACACAAAATAACAAAGCCGCGAAACAACATGTTTTCTACTACATCAATTGATGGCTTAAGAATCCCACCGGGAAAGATCATTTTGCTTTCCAGATAACCTGTATTATAGATGAGTCCGCCATCCTTTTTTAGTTTGACAGGGTCAAGCCCAAGTTTTTGCACTAGGTCGGGAATCTGCTCATAGGCAGCTCTTTCGTTTTCGAGCCAAATGCAGAGATCCACAGGTCCTGAAACGTGTGTTTTTATGCTGTCCATCCAGCCAAAACACGTGTATGTACCTTCAAAGGAATACAAGTACTCCTTAAAACTGCCCGAGATTTGAAAGTGACGATCCGCGACGGTGACATCGGAGCCAATTTTGAAACCCGGGTTTTCAATTAGAAACAGTTCTGAGACCAAAAGCTCATGGCTGTTTTCAGGATACCTTCCGGATACCAGTTCAATCCACCTTTCATATTCGTATAATGGTGCATCGAGATAATTGAGCTCAATTTTGGGACGTTTTAGGGAAGTGTCTTCTAAGTTTTCTCTTTGGATTACCGCCAGAGACTTTACTCGGTGATCTATTTTGAGCTCTGCCATGTCTTCAGGGCTTCTGGCAAAGAGCATGGCTGAGTAGCCTCCCGTGGTTTCTGTCATATAGACTACTTGATCGTAGTCCATTACGCTGAATACAATCAGGAAAAAGCCAATTAAAACGACTGCGATAAAAATAGATACGCTAACTGCGGTTGAGCTCTTTCGATCTGTCTTAACAGAGTCGTGTGCAAGTTCTCTGATAATACTCATCTTCTGTCCCCCTCATAGAGCCTGCCATCAACCATGGTGTGGACTTTCTCACAGGCAAGAGCGACTTTTTCATTATGAGTTATGAGAATAATGGTGGCTTTGAAGCTCTTGTTAACCAGCTTGAAAAGGGAGATTATCTCCTGCGTGTTTCGGCGGTCAAGATTTCCGGTAGGCTCATCAGCCAAAATGATAGCAGGACGG
>DIQU01000035.1 GCA_002426555.1 Firmicutes bacterium UBA5454
GCGAAATGAAAAAGTCGCTGCTGTCGTATTAATTGCCTGCTTAACTCTTTGGATTAGTGAAAGCATTCATGGTATATCTGCTGCAATGGTTGCACTGCTTGGAATGTGTGTCCTATTAGGGGCAAAAGTTTTAGACCGGCAGACTTTTCGCAGTAATATTGCCTGGGACACAGTTGTCTTTATTGCAGCTAATACTGGAATTGCAGGTGTTTTTAAAGAAGTTGGTATTACAAAATGGTTTAGTGCTTCTTATGGAGTGTATGCAGAACCTCTCTTTTCTAATATTGTGATTTTGATTGTTGTTTCGGTCATTATTATAAGTATTTTGCGGTTTATCTTTGTATCACAAACAGCTTTGATGACAGTTTATGTTGTTGCGACAACGCCTTTTGCGCTGGCAGCGGGAATAGACCCCTTTATCCCCGGTATTATTGCGTTGGTGACGGTTAATGTATGGAATGTTTTTTACCACAATGTTACTTTCATCACTACCTATGCAGCCTCCGGGGAAATGATCGAATACAAGCAGCTCCAAAAAATGTCATATGTATATATGGGACTTTGCATTATTGGAATGTTGTGTTGTATTCCTGTGTGGAAGGTGCTGGGGATGCTATAAGAGGCAAAAACCGTAAATTTATATTTTGTTAATAGCGTAGGTGCTGCTGATTATCTTCAGCGGCACTGCTTTTAACAAAATATTTGCAAAGGAGTACTTCAAATGTCACAAAATGAATTTCAACCGCAAAATAATAATAGCGAGTTAGCGGAATATAATAAACATTGGTTTCCTTTATTTATTGCAATCTTTGTTGCCTTAGTTGTAGATGGGATGGATCTTCAATTATTAAATTTGTGTCTTCCAGTCTTGAAGGAAGATTTTGCAGTTACTCAGATCCAGATAGGAGCTTTAAGCAGTTATACTTTATTGGGTATGGGAATCGGGGGACTTATGGCTGGCATGTTAGCCGACCGAATTGGCAGGGTAAAAGTGACAATAGCTTCTCTGGTTATGTTTTCAGTGTTTACAGCCTGCTTGGCATTTACACATAGCTATTGGCAATTTGCAGTAGTGAGATTCTTTTCCGGGTTCGGAATCGCTGCTCTATATGCTATCGGCACCCTTTTGGTGGCAGAGTATGTTCCTACCGATAAAAGAAGCACCATTTTAGGTACGCTACAAGCCGGGTGGTCAATTGGTTATGTGTGTGCAGCGCTTCTTTCTGCTGCCATTTTACCTTCTTATGGGTGGAGGCCATTATTCATAATAACTATTATACCAGCACTTATATCCTTTCTAATTCTAAGAAAAATAAAAGAACCTGCTAGTTTTACTGCATCAAAAAAGAAACAAAAAAGCAAAGAAAATGAATATGCACAAATATTTAGGAACAAATCTGTTCGAACGGTATTTCTGCTGTGGGCGGTTGCTAACATTGCTTTGCAATTTGGCTACTATGGGGCCAATACTTGGGTTCCCAGCTATCTAAGAACTGATTTGGGCATGGATCTTAAAAATATGAGTCTATATGTAGCTGGCACGTATACCGCAATGATAGCTGGGAAAATTTTAGCGGGTATGTTAGCTGACAGGTTTGGCAGGAAGAGCATATGGATGATTGGCGGAGTGGCTACAGCAGTTGCAATGCCTTGCATTATGTTTTATGCCGATACAAGTAACGTAATTTATCTAATGATTATGTTCGGATTTTTATACGCAATTCCCTATGCGTTACTTTCGACTTATATGAGCGAAAGCTTTCCTGTAGATGTTCGAGGCACAGCGGTTGCTACAATGAGTAGTGTCGGAAAAATTGGCTCCATATCTGCGCCTATATTTGTCGGTTTCATGGCTACTCAATATTCTATTGGATTCGGAATCGCTTTGCTGGGAATCGCATATGCCATATGTGCTTTTGTCCCGGGGTTGTTCATAAAAGAAAAAATGTACGATCCCAGTGCGATGTAAACAAAGCAAGAAAGAAATGGAGGCAGCCCTGATTTAGAAATATTCTGATGTGAACATTGCTCAATAAAAAATTTGTTTGTACCAGAAGCTTAACAGAGATATGAACCTGGAAAGGAGAAAAAACAGAAGAGTCACCCTTTAAGAGAACTTGACGAATCAAGTTGTGCTAAATATTCATAAGAGGTGGATTTTTTTAATGGATGAAAGATTTGATGCCATTATAGTAGGAGGCGGACTGTCAGGACTGGCAGCCGCTTACACACTTGCAGAGGCGGGACAGGAGGTTTTGCTGCTTGAACGCGGTGACTACAGCGGTGCCAAAAACATCACTGGCGGCAGAATGTATATCAGACCGATCAAAGATATGTTCCCTGATTTGTGGGAAAAAGCGCCTTTTGAAAGAGGCGTTGCCCATGAAGAGGTTTGCGTTATGTCCGGATCGGGCAGCCTTCTTGTCAGATACAGTGGAGAAGAAGCGCCTTATCAGAGTTACAGCGTGATGAGAGCTAAGTTTGATAAATATTTTGCTAAGCAGGCTGAACGCAAGGGTGTGAGTATCGTAACAAAAACCCGTGTGGATGACTTGGTTTGGGCTGATGGAAAAGTTGCCGGGGTTATTGTGGGCGACGACGAACTGAGAGCTGATGTTGTTATCGCCTGTGATGGCGTTATGTCACTGATAGCTGAAAAGGCTGGCTTGAGAAAGCCTGGCAATCCTAAGCATTATGCAGTTGGCTTTAAGGAAATTATTGAATTAGATCAAGAGTTGCTCGAAGCACGGTTTAATCTGAAGGATGATCAAGGAGTGGCAAGGCTCTTTGTGGGCGATGTAACCAAAGGCAAATTCGGCGGTGGATTTCTTTATACGAATAAGAGCAGTATTAGTCTTGGGATGGTAATGGGAATCTCCGACCTGATGAATGAGGAACCGATGATTCCTGCACCTGAAATGTTGGAGTTGTTCAAAAAACGTCCTGAAGTTTCCGCTTTAATAGAGGAAGGACAGATCGTAGAGTATTCTGCACATGTCATTCCTGAAGGCGGATACAGACATTTGAGCAATCTTTGCGGAAACGGGATATTGGTTTGTGGAGATGCTGCTGGCTTTTCCATTAACAGTGGAATGACTGTGAGAGGGATGGAATATGCGATGGGCAGCGGTTACTATGCTGCACAGGCTGTGCTGAAAGCTAAAGAACTTAAAGATTTCTACTGCACTGGGCTTTCTGTTTATGAAAAACTTCTTAATGATAGTTTTATCATGAAGGATTTTAAAACCTTTCAGGATGTTCCGGAGGCTATGGATAATAAACGTTTATTTACTTATTATCCTGAGCTTGCAATTAACATGATGCAGAAATTATATGATATCCCTGATGGCCCCAAGGACAGGATTATTCCTACAGTTAAGGGCATGCTGGGCTTTAGGGAGATTTGGACAATTGTTACAAAGGATTTAAGGAGGATGATGAAGCTTTGAGTGAAGCTATTCAAGTGATGGGATTAAAAGCAAAATTAGGTTTGGATGTCTTTAAAAACAATGATGAGTTTCATATTAAGATTGTAGCTGGCTGTGAAAAAGATCCGAGGCTGAAAAAAGCTATCTTGGTATGCCCTGCCGGTTTGTATAGCGAAAATAGCGAGGGAGAAGTTGAACTGAATCAGGACGGTTGTCTGGAGTGCGGTACCTGCAGAATTGCTTGCGGTTCTGATTTACTTGAATGGCATTATCCTTCTGGTGGAGCCGGTGTACAGTTTCGCTTTGGTTAGAAGTGGGAGGGGGATTAGCCTGCTGATAAAAGGTTGTTGGCTTTGATGGAAGAGGTGGTAACATGGATTTAAAAATCAGTTGTGAAGCAGAACCAGAGCATAACAAAATTATAGAACAGTATTTGCGGGTATTGCCTGTTATAAGCGACATGCTAGGGACAGCTCTTCTTATGATTGACCGGGAAAAATTTATTTTTGCTGCATCCGGTACCCGATACAAAATTGACCATGTAAAATATGGTTCTCCTATAAAACCGGGTTCAGCCATGGAGAGGGCAATTATCGAAAAAAGAAGGGTAGTTTCTCGTACTGATAAAGCAGTAGCAGGAACGGGTGTTTCTCTGCATGTAATGGCCTGTCCCATATATGGTGACAATGATGAGGTGATTGGGGCGGTCGGAGCAGTTGAGACGATTGAACGACAGGAAGCAGTTCGTGATATGGCTACTGAGCTTGCCCAAGCAATTAGTATATTAGCTGCCAATACCCAGGAAGTCTCTGCTCAATCTCAGGAAATATCAAGTATTAGTCAGAATCTTGTTGAAAAGCTTACAGAATCTTTGTTACGAGTGCGCGAGACGAATCAGGTTTTGGATATGGTGAGGCAAATTGCCAATCAAACAAATCTACTGGGATTGAATGCTGCCATTGAGGCGGCCAGAGTGGGAGAGCAAGGACGTGGTTTTGGTGTGGTTGCACAGGAGATTCGAAAACTATCGGAGGAGACAACGGAGTCAATTAAAAAAATTGAACAAATAATCAAAGCGATTCAAGCAGATAGCGAGTACAACCAACGGCAATTGGAATACGTTGTACAGGCGATAGCTGGAATTGCCAATGCAGTAAATGATACGGCTAATACCGTACAGCAAACCGGTGCTATGGCAGATCGCTTAAACGGGATGGCGGAGGAAATGTTTGAAAATATATGAATAATTGATACATGCTTATTAAGGTAGATAAGTAATGGAATTAGACTTATGAAAGATGGGGAGGAGATCAAATGAATATTGTAGTAGCGATGAAGCAGATTCCGGATTTGCAGCAGATTAGAATTAAGGACAGAGAACCTATATTGGATGATGTACCCAGTACTTTTGGCAGTTTGGATAAAAATGCGCTGCAAGCAGCTGTGAATCTTAGAGACGCTATGGGTGGAAAGGTAATTGCCTTAAGTATTGGTAATACCGAGCTTGAAGATACTGTCAAGGAAGCTCTGGCTGCTGGAGCAGACGAAGCTTTTCTAGTTGCAGATGATGAATATGGAAACCTTGATAGCATGCAATCAGCCCTAATACTTGCTGAAAGCATCAGCAAGATTAAAGACGTCGGCCTAATTCTTTTAGGCGAAGGCAGCGGAGACAACTACAGCGGCCAGACAATTGGCAGAGTTGCTGAATTGATGGATTTGCCACAGATCAGTTACGCCAAATCAATTGAGATAAATGGTAATACAGTAAGTGTAATAAGAGCTTTAGAGGACTGTGAGGAACATTTAGAGGCTGACATGCCTGCAATTATTTCTGTAGTAGCAGAAATAAACGAAATTAAAATTCCATCCGTGACCCAGATTTTAAAGGCAGCAAAAAAGCCGAAAGAGGTACTTGATGCAGGTGATATCGAAACTGAGCTTCCCCAATCGGCTGTTGAAAATATTAGTATCTGGGCACCGTTGAATAACCGAAAAAAAATTGTTGTTAAAAATACGGTCGAACTAATTGAAGCTTTGAAAATAGAGAATTTAATTTAGCAGAGAGGGAGATTGAAAATGGCAGATATTTTAGTATATAGTCAAAAGGCTGATCTGGCGCTGGAATTACAAACTGCGGCAATAACAATCGCTAACGGGAAGGCAGTAAAAACTTTGATGATTAACCAGCCTTATGAACATACAGAGTTAACAAGTAAAGGAGCCAATATATACCAGATTGCACAAGAGAACATAAATTTATATGATGTTGGAATGGTAGCAGAAGCGATTA
>DIQU01000012.1:0-5777 GCA_002426555.1 Firmicutes bacterium UBA5454
TCGTTCTACTCGCATCTCGTATCAAATATCTTTTCGTTCTACTCGCATCTCGCAACTCGTATCCAGTATCCAGTATCAGCCAAAAACCATAAAAAAGACATTGAAGTAATTCCAATGCCTTTTTCAGGTTTTTACCCACATTTAACCTATAATTATTGCTCCATCTGCTTAGCTAAGAAACCCGCAGCTGTTTCAGCTATTTTCAATTCCATTTCACCCATGTCCATATTGGGTTCTTTTGATAAAAGCACTACCGTACCAATAGCATCTCCCTGTGTAACAATAGGTACTATGACTTGTGAAGAATATTTTGCAGGATCTTCCTCGTTGACCACAATGTTGTACATCTTTCCTTCTTCACTGCGGTTGGCAACAATAGGTTTCTTCATTTCCATAACCTGCTCCAAATCCATATTTATCGCTCTGTCCAGGAATTCTTTTTTTGCACCTCCTGATACCGCTATTATGGAATCTTTATCCGTAACACATGAGATATGCCCCAAACTTTGGTGCAGTGATTCCACATATTCCTTAGCGAAGTCGCCTAATTCTCCAATAGGGGAATATTTCTTAAGTATGACTTCACCTTCACGATCCGTAAAAATCTCCAAAGGGTCTCCTTCTCTAATCCGTAAAGTCCTCCGTATTTCCTTGGGTATTACTACCCGTCCCAAGTCATCAATCCGTCTGACGATCCCTGTTGCTTTCACATACATCCCTCCCTCATCAACATTACTTACCAAGTTGTCTTGCACAGTTATTATTTTACTGTACTTTGGCTTTTATGCATCAGTTTGGCAGGAGCTGTGAAAATTTCCATGAAAAATCCATCAACTACAGTCGTTTCTCATATTTTTTTATTTCAGCTTCTTCCAACCATTCGCTTATATATTCACCGATTTTCCCGCTCTTTTTATTATTTAACAATACCTCTCGAATATCTTCTTTGACATCTTCAAGGGAAACCGTTATATCCTCTGAAGCTTCATAAACCTTGATAATGTGGTAGCCTGCATCGGTGGCAACCAAGCCTGATATCTCGCCTTCTTCCATTTCGAAGGAAGCTTCCAGGAATTCTTCCAACATGCTCGCATCACGCAGCATGGTGTAACCATCCTTGTTTTCTTCCATTTCCATGCCGGGATCTTCCCCATGCTTTATAATAAGGCTTTCAAAATCCTTATTGGTTCTGGTTTCATCCAATACCCTTTCAGCTTCAGCTTCAATTGCTTTCAATTTTTCCTCCCGCAGCTTGTCAGCATCCTCTGTTTTGTTTTCCTGCCTGAGCGCTTTAACAGCCTGGGCATCCTCATCCTGAAGCTTGATTAAAATATGTTTCACCCGTCGCATGGCAGGCTCTGTTACAATGGGAACAGCAGAATAATAGGCTGCCATGGAAGGATACTCTGATTGGGATTCCAATTCATCCTGATAGTATTCCTCAATTTCAATATCGCTTACCACTAAATCTTTCATCAGCTCATCAAGATAATCCTTGATGGCAATATATTCTGCGCTGTCATCAAGATACTTTTCTTCCGTTGTGCCCGCTGCGGCAAAATATTCTGTCATATCATCTCTGGCCCGCTTCTGGTAATCCGTATTCGGATCTGCATTTTCATCTGCCTGTTCTTTCAGCATATTAGCGCGGTCTTCAAGAGCCTGCTCATATTCCTGTTTTGCTCGATCTCTTATATCATCATTAACCACATAACCGGCAGCAGTGGATTTTTGTTTCAGCAGCTTCTCATCAATCAAGCTGTCCAATATGTCAGCCATAATCTCTTTGTTATATTCTTCCGGTTCACCATAATTTATCAGGTATGCGTCCAGAACTTCGCCTTTGAGAATTTCTTCTCCATTTACCCTGGCTACTACAATCTTTCGATCCTTCTCCTCATTTACTCGAATCAGATCGCAGCCGGACAGCAATAAGACCAGCGCAGTCAACAGGGCTATAAATACCATGCTCTTTCGATTATTCAATCTGTTCATCCTTTCTATCAGTATACACACTATTTGGGCATTCACATTATGGAGCATATTCCACCAGCAGCTGTCAAATTTGCTCCATCTGACGCAGATTTCCTTTTATTATACCTGCATGCAGCTTTGTTGTAAATCATTTGTTTTCTCCAAGATGCTTGCAATAGCGGTCAAGGCTTCTGTTCCAGTACCTTCTTTAACATGGAGAAGCATAACAGGCAGATTGGCAGCAACGAGGCGCAGCACTTTTTGATTTTCATTCAGAAGAATCATCAATGACCTGGGAGCCAGAGACTGGTTGCTTTTCAGCTTCATTTTTACCTCCCGCCCCCTGTGGATGATATCCGTAAAGCCCAGCTGACCTGCCAATGCCCTGATATATGAGACATCTATCAAGTTCTGTGTTGATTCCGGTATTTCACCAAAGCGGTCAATCAGTTCATCTTCCACATCATGCTTTCCGTTAAGGTCTTCTATGGCTGCAATGCGTTTATACATCTGCAATCTGTGACTTTCATGAGGGATGTATTCTTTATCGATAAAGGCATCGATTTTAATATCCACCACAGTTTCCGCAGACTTAACAGGCTCTTCTCCTTTCAATTCCCGTACTGATTCAGCCAAAAGCCTGGCATACATATCATAGCCTACTGTGACCATCTGCCCATGCTGTTCAGCTCCCAGCAGGTTGCCTGAACCTCGAATTTCCAAATCCCTCATTGCAATTTTAAAACCTGAGCCGAATTCTGTAAACTCCTTTATGGCCCGAAGTCTTTTTTCTGCCGTCTCGTTAAGTATTTTATCCTGCCTATAGGTTAAATAGGCATATGCCACTCGATTGGATCTGCCTACCCTGCCCCTGAGCTGATATAATTGAGACAATCCGAAACGATCCGAATCATATACAATCAAGGTATTGACACTGGGGATGTCAAGTCCATTCTCTATGATGGTGGAGCAGAGCAGCAGATCGTATTCATGGTCGTAAAAGGATACCATGACACGCTCCAAGTTGGATTCTCCCATTTGTCCGTGACCAACGGCAATTCGAATTTCCGGCACCAGCTGCCTGAGCCTTTCAGCCATTTTTTCCATCAGTCTTACCTGATTATATACGAAATAAACCTGGCCTCCCCTTTGAACCTCGCGGATGATCGCATCCCTAACCATGGAGTCATTGTATTCCACAACGAAGGTCTGAACCGGATAGCGGTCCTCAGGGGGAGTCTCAATGACACTGATATCACGAATGCCTGTCAGTGACATATGCAGAGTTCTTGGTATTGGAGTCGCAGTAAGAGTCAGAACATCTACATTCTTCTTCATCTGCTTAATCGTTTCCTTATGACCCACTCCAAAGCGCTGCTCCTCATCTACCACCAGCAGCCCCAAATCTCGAAATTTTACATCCTTGCTCAGCAGTCTGTGGGTGCCGATTAACACATCAACATTGCCTGCCTTCAGTTCCTTCAGGATCTCCTTCTGCTCTTTTTGGGTGCGAAAGCGGCTGAGAACCTGAATGGTAAAGGGAAAATCTCCAAAGCGGCTGACAAAGGTATGATAATGCTGCTGTGCCAAAATAGTAGTAGGGGCTAAAACAGCCACTTGTTTTCCATCCATAACCGCCTTAAAAGCAGCCCGGATGGCCACTTCAGTCTTGCCATATCCAACATCTCCGCATAGAAGCCGATCCATAACTTTTCCAGATTCCATATCCTGCTTGATCTCTAAAAGAGACTGCAATTGATCCGGAGTTTCCTCATAGAAAAAGCTGTCCTCGAATTGGCGCTGCCAAGGGCTGTCTTTGGAAAAAGCATATCCCGTTGCCGCTTCTCTGGCAGCGTACAGTTTAATCAAATCAAAAGCAAGCTTCTTTACGGATTCACGAACTCGTGACTTGGTCTTCTGCCATTCGCTGCCCCCAAGTTTGGACAGGCGCAGCGTCTTGTCCTCACCGCCGATATAGGGCTGTATAAGATCCATTTGATCCGTTGGAATATACAATTTATCGCTGCCCGAATATCGAATCAGAAGATAATCTCTTTCCTGACCGCCTGCCGACAATTTTTTGATCCCCAGGTATCTTCCTATCCCATGGTTTTCATGAACTACCAGATCACCTGTTTTCAAATCTGTGAAAGGATCCAGCTTCCTGCCCTTCTTCTTCGCTGGCGTTTTGCGCCTCTGGGTGCCATAAATCTCCTGATCACTGACCAGAACAAAACGCCCTTCTGTATATTCAAAGCCCTTGCTCAGACTCCCGGGAAGAGCGATGATTTGACCTGGAAATATTTCTCCTTTGGAACCAGCCCCAATCTGTACTGCCAAACCATATTCCAATAAGACATCCGCCAGTCCTTCCAATCTTAATTTACTCCCTGACAGCAAAAGGATGAAATAACTCCGCTCCTTCCAATAACGGAGATCTTCTGCCAGAAGTTCCCATTTCCCATGATATGACGGGATCGTGCGGGCGGATACAGGTTGAACAGCCTTGGGTTCAAAGCCCAGGTTGCTGCGAGGCAGGGACAGTAAAGCCATCCCCTTATATTGATTTACCTCGGCGAGAATGGAATCATAACTGCTAAGCAGACCGGCTTGTTCCGGCAAAACCTCTCCCTTTAAAAGCAGATCTCTAAAATACTCAATAAAGTCCGCCATCATTTGCTTACTGTGCTCTTTGATCCGGACTGGTTCATCCAAAATCAAAATGGAATCCGAACCGGCATAATCCAGCAGGCTGCCCGGTTTATCATGGAAATATGGAAAATAATGAACCATTTGATCATCCAAAATCTTCTGATCAAGGCGCTCTAGCAGCTCTTGCGATCGGTTTTGCAGTTTTTGCACGTCAAAGGCCGGATCATTCTTAATTTTCTGCAGCAACTGACGATAGCTTTTCTCTATCCTGACTTTTCCCTTTTCCAGCTCTTTTGGTGTTACAATCAAATCCCTGGCCGGGGAGATGCGAATGGTTTCATGCCGTTCATCTGAGCGCTGGCTTGTTGGATCAAAGGAGCGAATGGAATCTATAAATTCATCAAAAAAATCTATACGGAAAGGTTTCGCCTGAGATAGGGGAAAGATATCAAAGATGCTCCCCCGCAGGCTGAATTGACCGGGACCTTCAATCGAAAGCACACGTTCATACCCAAGATAAACAGCTTTTTCTGTCAGATAGGAAAGTGATACTTCATCACCTTCAGTTAACTCCAAAATGGAATTCTTAAATACAGATAGAGGAAGATTAGGCTGAAGCAGGGCATCTACCGAAGTGACAACCAATAGTTTTTCTCCTGCAGCAAGCCGTTCCAGCACTGAGAGCCGTTGACTTGTTACTTCACGGCTGTGTGCAGCGGCATGGTAAAGCATCATTTCTCTGGCAGGAAACAATACCGGATTATCCGGAAGGAAAAATTTCATGTCATCCAGCAAACGGTTGGCCTGCAGCTCATCATAGGTGACAAGCAGGCAGCTGCTGTCCATAGGATAAAGTATGCTGGCAGTTAAATGACATTTTTGTGCTTCCGTCACGCCGGTAAAGACAGTCATACCGCTTATGCTTCGTATGTTTTCTCTGTTTTTCTGAAATTGGATCCAGCCTTCCATGGGCTTTTGCCAGACAGCTTCCATCAAATCAACAACTTTCATTTATTAACATACATGCTAATTCACACTCATTTCAAGCATGCTTAAGCTGACCTATCTGCAGATAGGCCGGGTGCTGTTATTTCATTTGAACAGACAGAGTAGTCTGCCACTACACATAACTCGTATTTGCGTTTATCCCG
>DIQU01000012.1:6001-16660 GCA_002426555.1 Firmicutes bacterium UBA5454
TTGTATCTGCTCATAGCCTGTTCGACATCATGTGATAGAATACATTCAATCCCCTTGACGGCTCTCGCACAGGCATCCTTCACAGCTTCTGCTTCTTCATCACGGAAACGAGACAATACATAATCAACCAATTCCCATCCGTCGGGAGGCTGTCCAATACCAATACGGACACGGGGGAAATCCTGATCCTGCAGGTGATAGATAACAGAACGCATTCCATTATGAGTACCGGCACTGCCTTCAGGACGAATCCGCATGACTCCGGGCTCCAGATCTACATCGTCATATATCAGAATTATGTGCCGGGGCTCGGGCTTATACCACTGCTTCAAAGCCAATAGGCTTTCTCCGCTGTTATTCATAAAGGTTTGAGGCTTGGCCAATACAAGCTTTTGACAGCCTATGCGCCCTTCACCCAAAACAGCCTTGTGTTTTATTCGATCTACACGGATGCCGTGAGCTTCCGCTAAAAGATCCAGCACATGGAAGCCAATATTGTGCCGGGTGCCATGGTATCGGTAACCTGGGTTACCCAGCCCTGCAATGAGATACATCTGTTATTTCCTTTCTGTCTGTTCTTTCTGCTCTTCCTGTTCTTTCTGCTCTTTCTCTTCCCTTTTGTCTACCCAGCCTTCCTTGTTTACCTGTCTTGCTCTTGCAATGGCAAGAGCCTTTGCCGGAACATTTTCCGTTATGGTTGAGCCGGCTGCTACATAGGCATTATCATCAACTTCAACCGGTGCTACAAGATTTACATTGCAGCCAATGAAAGCATGATTCCCGACAGTGACCCTTTGTTTTCGCTTTCCGTCATAGTTGACACAAACCACTCCACAGCCTATATTGACATCCTTCCCCAGCTGGGCATCACCGATATAGCTGAGATGGGAGACCTTGCTCTCATCACCGATAATGGATTTTTTCACCTCAACAAAGTCACCAATTCGTACATTGCTTCCAATGATACTGTCGGGACGTATATAGGCAAAGGGACCCACTGTGGAATCCTGCCCTACAGTGCTGTCCAGTATTACAGATGATTGAAGGGTAACCCTATCATCAATTGTTGCATTGTGCAGCCTGTTGTTGGGATACAAGATGCAAGCATCACCTATAGTTGTGCTGCCTTCCAATACATTTCCGGGATATATAAGTGTGTCACGACCAATACGGACTTCAGGACTTATGTAAGTTTGGCTGGGATCCAAAAAGCTGACACCATTTCTCATATGTATCTCATTGATTCGAAGCCGCATACGTGCTTCAGCAGCTGCCAGATTTACTCGATCATTAACTATCAGCAGTTCATTGATATCAGCGGGATGGAAAGCCTGGATATCAGACAGCTGACTTTTCTGGTTTTCAAGCATGGTATTCAGCCAAGCGGTGGAAAAACAACAGACCTGATGTAGAAATGATATATCACTCAAGGGGTCTTCTATTGACATGACAGCCGCATCCAGACTTCGGCTCTCAGTAAACTGCAATAAAGTCTGCAAGGTGGTGCTTGTTACCAGAGGCATATGAGCAGGAAGCAGAATAAGCATGTCGGCATTGCCTGCCAAATGCACCAGAGCATGAAGATCAATGAGATCAGCTGTAGACATATCCATCACTTTTACGATTTGGGCATTGGAAACATGCTCTTTTATTTGTTCTGCATTCTTATCAACCAGAATAGAAGGCGGGGTACTTGTGATCTGTTTTGCCAGATGAATTGCATTATGCAGCATACTGCGTCCGCATACCTTATGCAAAGGTAATGGTATGCTGGAGTTCATTGTATCCTTGTCACTGGTAAAGGCAGATATAATGACAAAAACCGATTTTCCCATACTTTCACTCCTTCCAACATTTATCGTCCTCTAATCAAGGAAGTATGGATTGATTTCCTTCATTATATCATTCTCTCATGCTATTTACAAAAGAAGTTGTTTGGTTTTATGTCTATCCGCTTCGATTGAATCTTGGCACACTAAAAAGCAAAAAAGCTAAAAGGAGAGTTTCCCCTCCTCTTATGCTTTTCGCTGCTCATTTCCTACTCATTCCTCGTCCATACTGGTGTAACGTTCCAACACAAGATTCTGAAGCCTTTCCCTCGTTTCAGAATTGATTGGATGAGCGATATCCCGGTACTCTCCATCAGGAGTTTTACGGCTGGGCATGGCTATAAACAATCCGCTTTGACCTTCGATCACCTTGATGTCATGAACTACGAACTCATTGTCAAAGGTAACAGAGGCCACTGCCTTCATTTTACCATCACTTCCAACCTTCCGGATACGGACATCTGTAAAGGTCACCTAAACACCACCTTCCAGCAAATACAAGCTGCACTCAAGTTGCATCACTTATGTAACTATTTACTGTACCTATTCGCCAAAAAAATGGATACTCCTTCTAAATTATAGAAAATTTACAAATCAGTCTGTTATCCAATTAGCAGCTGAAATTTTTATTTGGTTTTTACCTTCATTAATTCCTTCCAATACCATCAGGGAGGTGTATTCATCCACCAATTTGCTGACAGGTTCCCTGGTGGCAATGACAAAACCGGTTCCCGCAATATCCACATGAAACTCCTTCAGCAGGTTAGCCATGCCTCGAGCAGTTCCGCCGCCTTTCATGAAGTCATCTATAATTAGAGCGCGGCTGCCTTCCGTTATCGCCCGCTTGGAGATAGACATGGTTTGTATTCTACGTGTTGAAGCCGTAACGTAATTGATGCTGACCAGGGGCCCTGCTACGGCTTGTCCATCACGCCCCGCCACCACAACAGGGCAGCCCAGGAAATGAGCAACAGCAAGGGCTGCAGGAGTACCCTTGGTTTCCACTGTAAAAACAAAATCAGGCTTCGTATCCATAAAACGAGTTGCCAGGATCTCTCCGATTTGGTTGATCTGCTGAGGATCGTGAAGAATATCATTCATGTAAAGATATCCTCCGGCCAATATTCGATTCGGCTCAGATAGTTCATGACATAAATTAACAATGTAGTTTGAGATGTCTTGCTTTTCCATCATAGGCACAAAACGGATTCCGCCTCCTGCTCCTGCTGTGGTAACCACGTCTCCAAGATGGAATTCCAATAAGGTGCTGCGAATGACTGCCATATCTTCACAAATAGTGGACTTGCCTGAATGGAACAGTTCACTGAAATAGTTCAGGGTATAATTTTTATTGGGATGACTGCACAAAATCCGTGTCATGGCAGCAATCCGCTCATTTTTTTTGACTATCAGCTCCATCAACCCCTTGTGGTAAGTGCAAACATAATCTCTCCTTCTGCTGCCACTTCTCCATCTACTGAAGCTCTGACTGCAGCCTTGCCCATGATTCCCTTCATCCTGATGATTCTGGCTTCCAATTGCAATTTATCGCCAGGAACTACCTGTCTTCGAAAACGGACCTTGTCAATGCCGGTAAAAAGTGCCAACCTTCCATTGTCTTCCTCGCTGCCTAAAACAGCAACTGCTCCCAGCTGAGCCAGTGCCTCTAAAACCAAGACACCGGGCATTACGGGATAACCTGGAAAATGACCTTGAAAAAAAGGTTCATTGATTGTGATATTCTTATATCCCTTGGCAGAATTCCCTGGAAACAGTTCAGTAACACAATCCACCAATAAAAAAGGGTATCGGTGAGGAATGCGCTTCATGATTTCATTGATATCCAGATACATATGCTGCTCCTTCCAGTTAATATGCTACAGGGACCCCTTTCCGGTGTTCAAATACAAAAGCTTTGGAGTATGCATCCAGAGATTCCAATGCTTTACCTGTACCCAATGCTACACATGAGATGGCGTCTTCTGCGAGGTAAACGGCAATTTTAGTACGCTCCTGCAGGAGTTTGTCGAAGCCGTACAGCAGGGCTCCGCCTCCTGTCAAGCAAATCCCCTGTTCACTGATATCAGAGGCCAGCTCTGGCGGTGTACGTTCCAAGACAGAATGTACGCACTCCAGAATATCCTGTATCGGTTCTTCCAAGGCTTCAATCATCTCTTCAGAAGAAACACTCACGGCTTTGGGAAGACCGGAAATCAGGTTGCGGCCTGTGATATTCATAAATATCTGCTCCTTTCTGGGATAGGCCGAACCGATGTTGATCTTCATATTTTCTGCTGTTCTGTCGCCTATGAGCAGATTGTGTTTTTTGCGCATATATTTCATGATCGCTTCATCGAAATCATTTCCTGCCACCTTGATGGTTTCTGAAAGAACCGCACCTCCCAGAGAAATGACTGCTGCATCGGTAGTGCCGCCGCCGATATCAATCAACATATGCCCGCAGGCTTTGGAAATATCCAGACCGGCGCCAATGGCAGCTGCAATGGGCTCTTCAATAAGAAAAATCCGCCCTGCTCCCGCTTCTGCTGCAGCATCCAATACTGCACGTTTTTCTACTTCCGTTACCCCGCTGGGTACACAAATAACTACCCTTGGTTTTCCAAACAGGTGCTTTCGCGTAACCTTGTGCAAAAAATATTTCAGCATCTTTTCCGTAATTTCGTAATCGGATATGACTCCCGCCGACAGCGGTCGAGTGGCTACGATATTACCAGGTGTCCGGCCCAGCATCCTTTGGGCTTCTTCCCCTACCGCCAGCACCTTACTCGTATTTTTATCAATGGATATAACAGAAGGTTCCTTTAATACAATACCCTTACCTTTGATATATACCAGCACACTGGCTGTCCCCAAATCGATGCCGATATCTCTGAACCCCAACAAAAGCAATCTCACCTTTCCATATAATATTAAAATGATACAAGCAGTAACCCATACAAGTCAACAATATATACTAAATAATATACTCTTATTCTACAAAATTCGCAATAACCCTTTTTTATACAAAGAAAAACATGACCTTCCAGCAAAAAGCAGCTGTATACGTCACGTTTATCCTGCTTTTGATTCATATTCTGTGCGTTTCATCCGTTTTCATACCACATGCTTTTCAGGAAAATATATGATGCTAAGAGAGTTATCAGTCCTTATATCCACATGACTTATATTTGATGCGGGTCGCTCGTCCGCCTCTTATGTGTCTTTCTGCTTTATTTTGTTCCAGTACCTTTTTGACTTCATCTGAAATAGTGGGGTTTATCTTCGGAAGGCGTTCCGACACGTCCTTGTGCAAGGATATTAGACGTTGGAATGGTTTCTTTTGATTCCACCCCCTCCATATAAAGGTAAAGCTGGAGCCTGCCGTCATGGTTTACTACTATCTTTTCGATGATAGATTTAAGCATTTCATTTTCTAATTTTTCAGCAGTCACTACCTGTTCAATCCTTTCAAAAACGCTCTCTACTTCTCGTCTAATATCTGAAGTAATATCTCTCCTAAACACTGTCTGCTGTTTTAGTCTCAAAGCTCTTAATTGTCGATTTAAAGGGTCGGTGCATTTCTTGAGCTCTAGCATATCAATTACTTCTGCTTTGTACATCTCCATATATTTCAACTTATCTTTTTCTACCTTTGCTATCTCTCTTTCTATTTCTTCTGGATTCTTCTCTGGGTTCTCTTTTTCTAGTTTAGATTCTATCTCATCTACAATAAGAGAGATATTTTTTTTCTTACTCACAAGCAAGCCTTGGAGGTATTGAATAAGAGCCTCGTGCATATCAGCTTCATCCACTCGTGTCTTATTAGAGCAGTAATCCGCTCCGTATGAGTTGCGAGATGAACATGTCCAGTACTCATAAGTTCGCCCGGAATGGCTGTATTTGCGCTTCATGCGACGGAATGAATATCCACACTCTGGGCAATTTAAAAGCTGGGAGAGGGGATATTGGTATGAATTACGCTTATTATGCATGTTGAATTGTATATTGCGTTGTTCCATTATTATTTGGGCTTTCTCATAAGTCTCGTTATCTATAATTTTGCATTCTGGTCTCTCAACGACAATCTGTTCTTCTTTTGGTAAATCCTCTCGTGTCCCTGTCAAAAAATCCTTGACTTGCTGCTTTAAGTATACTGTTCTCCCTATATAAATTGGATTTTTAATGATCTGTCCTACTGTAGTAGCCGTCCATTTGGTATGCAGCTTTTTTGTCTTGATACCTCTCGCATTAAGTTCTCCTGCAATTCGTGTAGTTCCCATGTTTTGGTTTACGTACATGTCGTATATATCCCTTACAGTAGCTGTTTCTTCGGCGTTTGGCTCTAGTGTATGTTTATCTATCCTGTCGTAACCAAAAACAAAATTTGGCACGGCTATGTTACCTCGGAGCGCATTTTGCCGCTTGCCCCATTTAACACGCACTGAGAGGTTAGCAGATTCCGCTTGGGCATTACTCGCCATCATTGTTAGATAATTTTCGTCTGCATTGATAATGTCCATCCCGTATGAAACAAAAAACACATTAATATCCATAGCTTTTAATTCCCTGATAGAAAGGAGGAAATCCACTGTGTTTCTGGCAAACCTCGAAACGTCTTTAACAAGGATAGCACCAAACTTTCGAGCTCGGGCATCCCTCATCATCTTTAGAAATTCGGGGCGTTTACTTAATTGTTTACCCGAAATTCCTTCATCAGGATAAATCTTATATAGCTCATAATTTCGGTTTTTGCATATATCCTTAAAGTATTCAATTTGATTATCCAGGCTGTCCAATTGCTGGTCCTTTTCGGTACTAACGCGACAATAGCAAGCCACTATCATTTATGATCATCCCTACTTTACTTCTTTATTATATTTATGAAATATGAGGAGAGATAAGAAATTCCTCCTTCCTGCTTGTCCTACTTAACTATTGCTAGTTTAACTTTTCAATTTTCTTTAATTAAGACTTGCCCTTTATAAAAGGCATGTCCACTATGTAAAAGAAGAGGATTTAACTTACCTCTTCAATATTCTTCTCTTGTTCTTGTTTTAATAACTGGCCCTGAAACTCTGAGCTGTTATAGATAACCCCTGCAATCCATTTAACTAATACCTTCTCTGTGTATTCTTCTGCTTCCTTAGTTCCTATGACTTCAATCTGCATCCTCCTATGCCCCCTCTATTCTATTATCTATTATCTGGTAATAATAGATATGTAATGGGGGCACTAAATATGAAAATATTAAATTGTGGAGGGCACTATAAATATGAAAGCAATATATCCATATTATAGCTATATTAGTCATTTTAGATGATTCGAAATAGTATTCCATCACCTATACTCGTTATGAAAGTAAATAGGTTATTTCTACCATCTTCTTTCTACACGTTAACTTAATAGAGTGCTGCTCCAACATACCGATTGGAAAGTAAAAATATATTGACTCTTCTAACTTAATACCGTCGTTCAGTTTTTTATTTGCATACGTTCTTTTTATATTAAATGACTCATACTGGTTTGGAAATAGCTTCTTAAACTCATTAGTTGAAAACACATGACCGTCAATTTCCAGCTCTATAGCCTTGCTATTAGCGATTGTTAATGATTTCCCATCTTTGTTTCCTTTTATTTCTCTACTTTCCTTTACTATTTCTGGAGGTCTTCTACCCCCCTTTTTTTCTAAATCGGTTTCCGAATCTAGAAAAAAATTATTTAAAGATTTCTCATTTTCCATAATCCAATTCCACCTTTCAATTCTTCGATATCTTAACTATAGAAAATGATTTCTTTAGATTTCAAGTATTTTTTTTAGGAATCAGTTAAATTAAACTCCAAATTTCGTTTATTCTAATGCTGGTTTTCAACATACGTGTTTATTACATCGAATCGGCCCTTACCATGACCTAGATAATCGGATACAAAGTTCATTGTTTCCTTCTTTGATAATCCGCTCTGCCTCTTTTCAGTCCACAATTCCTGGGCTTTCAATTTTCTGATCGCATGAATACTGGTTAACGGATATTTGTCTTTCAAATCAAGCTTTTTGAGAATTCGATTGAGCTGCTGATTAATGCTGTCTGCCTTAATCCCTATTAATTATCTTGCCCTGATTTTCCTTCGCAGAGCTTATAGAGTATCTCATAATCTTCTTTTCTGATGGGTAGATAACGGTGTCTCCCCCCTTTACCCTTAACATGAAGCTGATCATTTTTTAAATCGGCATCCTTAACAGCAAGATTAGCACACTCGGAAGCTCGAAGCCCAAATCGATAACAAAGGTCAATGGCAACTGTTCCTTTCGATTTACTATTTATATATCCGAATTCCAACGCCCGGCTCAAATCACTTTTGTCCATTTGTTGAACCCGGAGCTTGTTTCTGCCGGGCGTTTTTTGAGAAGATGGAGCTAAAATATTTTCTTTCCAATTACTCTTAAATCCGAACTTGTTCTGACAAACAATTTCAATCTTGCCTATTCTACTGACATAGTTCTTAAGTGTTGCTGTACTGCAGGTTTTAGACTTTTCATTTAGGAATGACTGCCAATGATCGAAATTCAAATCCTTAACTAATTTTATATTCGAATAATTATCCTTTATATAATCCTTGAACTCATAAGCTACTTGCTGAAGACTCTTCTTTTCATTGAAACTATAAACAATACTTTTATGTTCTCCTGTATGTTTTCCACTGCGTTTATCGGCTCCAGGCCGAAATGCCTGTTGTATTGCACTATCCATTTGGTATGCCAAGTTATGTTTTGCCATTTTCATCACCTCATCATTTTTCTATGTATATTTCAAATGTGTATGGCAGCAAAAATCGCAATACAGACGAACTAACTTATCTAAAAACTCACTACTGAAGCATAAGCGGTTTGTGCTAAAAATTATCTTCTGTAAGCATTTGCGGCTTGAGCTTGGGATAACCAACTGTAGTATTGGGCTTAAGCATAAAGATCACTTCTGTAGCATCAGCTATATAAGCATGGTGCAAGCATTAACACGGTACGCCTGCTGTCGTCCCGTTAATGCTTACACACTACAATATACAAAATAAAAAAGGAGCATCCCGTTTAGGGCGTATACTGCTGTAGCAGTACAAAGAACACTCCCGCCACGGCCCTTTAATGTGGCGATAGTGTATAAAGATCCAGCAAGAGCTAAATCTCAAAACAATACTATGCTTAATGCACAGTACAAAAACATAATCAAAATCCTCCTTCATCTTCTTTAAAATTATTCTTATAGCATCTTTAATCTATCGAATGACTTTATACAAAATCAAGTATTTTTTCGATAGTCTTTACGGTGAAAAATAAAATAACTACGGTTAACAACGATAATAAAGAATTCAGTAATCGATATAGAGAGTTCTCATATGCCGAAGTAAACATTTTCTGTTATCGAAGGTAGGCAATCAAGGCAATGTTTTGGGATTTTCAATAACCAAATCTATGCTAATTCACTACTACGGTTTTCAAGAGAACAATCTGTGAAAATTCAACACAATGGTTTACAAAAAATAGCTATTCATTACCTACAGCTATATCTATTACTTTCATCAGCATTTCAGCCAATTGTCTTTTCATGCCTTCTTTGTTCTCTAATCTCGGTTCCAAAGTATTAACTTTCATATGAGCTGTCTTTTCTATAAACTCCTTAAAAACCTTGTAGTATGTAAGGCCTGCTTGGCTATCAATAATTAGAGAAGCTATAACATCAGTTTGGCTAGTAGCCATGATTTTCTCTTGTTTGCTTATCTTATACATAGTTCTTACCTCCAACTAATGGCTGCTTTTAAAATATCACACTTTAAAATAGCATGATTTTAATATTGCATCTTCTTTCTTTTCTTCTTCTATAGTAAGCAATCGTTTTTCACCTCCAGTGATACTTTCTCTTATATACTTTCGTAGTTGAATGACGTCAGATCTATAATCATCGGGTACACCGGATAGCGGAAGTAATCAGCAAAACTCGTAATCAAAATGTCCATCATATGGTTTTTGGCATACACCTACAACTTCGTCATCAATGTAATGGTCGGTGAAAAAAGGCAATGGTGTTCTACGAAAGAAGCTCATATCTGTGTCGAATACATACTCAAAACTATCAGCGTCAGATCTCCTTACCCAGTAACCATTTGGGTCAATATCATATTTGTTAAGTGTACCCCTTGCATATTCGTGCACCAATTGCATATACACATCGGACCTCTTGGCTGTCTTAAAGCTAATTCTATATGGTAGCTTGTCTACGAGATACCATAATTGGTATAACTCCAGCACGTTATTATTGACAAAATCTTTAACAAGTCCTCTATCTTCGGGATATAAGATCTTTTTGTACCACTGGTTATTGAAAAACCATGGAATAATTCTTGTGTCAGTCTTAACGACGATATGTATATCATCACCATGCAGATCCGGGAGTGTTAGGTTAGCTAAACCTTTAATGCAAGCAACTATTTCAGCCTGTAAACATGTTTGGGCATAGCCACAACCATATCCAACTGTATACTCCTTGTGGTCTTGAATGGTGCATAAAAAGCTCCAACCCCCTTTATTGTCACGGTAAGACCCATCACAATAAACCATGATTCTAGTTTCCTTCATTTCTGACAACTCCTCTCTTCAACATAAAAAAAATATACTAAGATAACACAAAAAGATCGCTTAATCCGACCCGGAATATAGTGTTATGAAAGTATACTCTTCCATGGCTATGTTATTATTCTGTTTTCATCATTTTACCATTATAGTCTTATGTGTGCAACCTTACTTGAAAACTTATATCAACTTTTCCTACTCTTCAGGTAATGA
>DIQU01000014.1:0-27794 GCA_002426555.1 Firmicutes bacterium UBA5454
ATATCTGCCACATTCAGAGAACGTTTTGCATGCCCGATGCCGCTTAACCGATCCCACAGAGCCTTCTTCCCTAGCGGCGCTTGTCGCCCGGTGAAGAGGTGTGGTGCGCATGCTCTAGATAGAGCCTTACTCTCCGCACCCTTGTGGGCATGCGTTGTTCTGTGATGTACGCCAAATCCTTGTTCAGAGTGAGCCGCGGATGGCTCACCCATAAATTCATCCTCAACAGACCAACTATTTCGTCTTATAGGAACAATGCCAATTATCGAGTATTAAATTTTATAATGGACTACATCACTCATATATGCATCGGAGTACTTGAAATCGTCTTCTCACTTGTCAGCTACAAGAGAAATCACTAATTTGTGTTTCGGTGCACACGAGTAGGTGACCCGCATCCCATTAATCCAGGTTTCATCTGTCACCCCATCTGAGGGATGCTGATAAAATCTCATGAAATAACTGTAGATATCCTCACCGTTTAATCCGAACAGCATATTGAAGGTCTCCAGCAATTGAGGGCTATAATCATCATCAAGTACACCGGGAAATGTCAGGTTTTCAATTGAGAATGTAACGATATTCTGTTCCCTGTCGATGTTGAAATTGAAAATATCAACGCCATTGCCGCCAATAATTTGACCTTTGTTTTCTTCAAGCCCATAATACAGATACAGTTTATCATGATAATCCAATTTAATGGTATTGTCTCCTTCACGAAGCAATTGAATGATTTGAGCAAGGTTCCCGGGAACTTCCGGGAATTTGTCATAAGTATAGGGTTCATAGCCATCTTCACACATGACTAGGAGTTTTCCCTTATCATCCAGCATACAATTCCCTGTATTAAAATTCTTGTCTGTATCCTGTGTTCTATTGGTTCCGGACTCATTTTGAACTGTACTCCCGGAGGAGGCGTTTTTTTCTGTATTAATCGTACAGCCCGTGAGAAACACAATGAAACATAGCATTAGAAATATCAGCCTTATTTCTTTCACTATTATAGAACTCCCTCAGGTTGCTATCATTTTTCTTTTCTGTTTCGCATTTTTCTACAATTATGCAGATTCAGCCATGGACGGTTTAAGCAATATATAAAGGTAGCGAACTAACTTAACTTTGTGTTATGTTCATTTATAGCAATTTCTCCTACCATATTAAAATTTACGCTTTCAATTATAACAAGGATATAATATGTGTAATACCTCCTGATACCAATGCAACAACAGCACCGATCGCTGTTCCTTTTATAGCACCAATGACATGAAACCATGGATTTCTATATTCTTTATCCATATCTTCTGTTCCCGGTATTCTCAATTTTTTACTGTGACAAAACAGACCAATATCTAAAATAAGCATATCGTAAATATTGACTGTAAAAAATAAAATGAAAACATGAAAACAAGCAGATAAAAAGCTTTTAGCACCTGAAAAATATGCTACTAATGACAGAACAATAACGATTAAAAATGCAGCTACTATTTTCATCGATATATGCCTTTTCTTTTCATTGTGCATACTACTTTTATATTGTGGTAATCCTTCCACCCTTTTTCTAATTGCTGATGGATAAGACATTATATATTTGATTGGATCTTTATACAGCCTGGGAATTATCAACAAAGTGAATACCATACACAGAATAATACATTGTATTATTAAAATCATTTCATGCGCAGCCTCCATTTTAATAAATATAGGGATACTAGCTCATATATTTCGTTATCTATAATAGATAAATCATAGCAACTTCCTTCAAAATAGTTATTCCACTCCTTTAACGAAAACTACTCTATATTTTCCGACTCTTAACCTATGCAAAGGAGGATATTTCCCTCCCTGTAGTCTTTTTATATCACCCCGGGGTATTTTCTCTATTGCTTCAATTATCCTTTTCCTTGTATCCTTCTCATAATCAGCAAGTGTCTTATAAGCATTTTTTAAATACGTGATCTTTCTCATCTTATTCACCGTTTATCAGTTCATTGATTTTTTCAGAAGAAACTCTTTCATCTGTATTTATCAGATTCCAAAGTTCTTCTTCTTCCTGAATGTCCATATACAAATCTTGATCATTCTTGTTTTTTAGGTATAGTAAAAAATCAATAACTTCACCAACTTTACTTTCAGGTATATCATCAACCAACTTTTTAATTATATCTTTTACCGTATTCATAATTATCACCGTCCAAGTTCAATTTATATTTCTATTTTACCACAACTTGCAAATAAAGATAAGCTACAGAGAATGATCCAAAATTACTCCCGCCATGGATGGCGGGTCATAACTCCACATGTTGCCTAAGGCGGGTAGGTCAGGGATATTACTATCCCTGACCCCCCAAAGAACCGTGCATGAAGGTTTCCCCTCACACGGCTCAGGCATTTATAAACTATTTCAACTTCATGAAATAGCCGACTAAAATGGATTTTGAATATAACCATGTAGCCTGTTTATGGCAATTTGTATGCACTATATATTTCTTCTTAGTCTGCTCGTCTTGATGCATTCGCCACATTAGCGGGCGGGTGTGGGCAGGAATGACCTCATGCTCCTGCTCTCAGAGCTCTGCTACATGCTTGCCCTTTATGCAAATGCGTTGTTAGGCGACGGGCCATGACCCCTTGCTCGGAACTCGACACGGATGTCGAGCCCTTACATTTCTCCTGTAAACTTTCTTGGTACACGAAGTGCCTAAAATGGGTAGTTCCCGAACTTCAATATTTCGTAATTCTCATGCTTAAGACCCGTCATAGCGAAATGAGTTACCCCCGCTCCATTGTTTTTTCCATGCCAATCTGAACCACCTGATATATATTTTTTATTTTCTTCTGCAATTTGTTTATATTTTTTGGTTTCTTCTAAAGAATGTATAGGGTGAAAAACTTCTAAGCCTTGTGCACCATATCTCATTAAGTCAAGAACTATATCATCATTTTTAATGCTTTTAGGATGTGCTATTATTGGTATACCTCCAATTTGTTTAATTATATCTATCGCATCATAGCCACTGGTTGTTTCTGTTTCAATAAATTCTTGACCTTCCACCCAAAAGCACAAATGAAACATATCCCATAATTTCATATCGGGAATTGTATGCCGATCTATTTGCATAGCTTTAACGACATGTACACCAGATATTCTAGGTTGTTCACCGTTCAATTCTAAAACTCGTTCCCACTTATAGTTAAATATTCCTTTGGATACTGCATTCTCAAAATTAACTCTTGTGTTTTCAGTTTTTTCCTCAGATATGCGAGCAATAAAGTTTTCTAGCTGTTTATCAAATATATCAATATAGTATCCCAACACATGAAGATATTTACGTTTATATATTGTTGATATTTCAACACCGGGAATTACTTTAACACCCTTTGGAATTGCATGTTGTAATTCTTTCAAGGCACCCACAGCATCATGGTCTGTAATTGAAATAACTTTTACATTATTAACTTTAGCAAGAGAACATAACTCTTGCGGCGTGTCAGTGCCATCTGAAAATGTAGAATGTAAATGCAAATCTGCAAACATACCATCACCTTCACCTTCCAAATGTAAAAATAATCAAATGTTTTTACTATCAAACAAAATATGACTGATATAAACTACATAGTCATGCCCTAATTATTCCGGGCATGATGCCCGGTCTCACCATGGTCTGTCGCCTAACTATGGTATTCGCGAAACTTCCATTTCGCAAACAACTACAAAATCACGATATCTACGAAGTACTTCGTAAATCCTTATTGTGTTTATTGCATTTATCTAGTCTTTAGTTAACTGTCAATTATTACTATATTATGGTAGACATATTCTGTCAATAAGTGATTCTGAAATCTAATGCAACAAAACTTTACGCTCGCTCACGGTAAGCCTCCCGATAAGCCCCAGGCGGGAGTCCATATGCGTTGCGAAACTGCCGTGAAAAGTTCGGTAAATCTTGAAATCCACATGTATACATTATTTCCTTTACGCTTCTGTCAGTATTCTTCAGCATGGATTCTGCACGCTCCAAACGGTAAGACAAAAGATAGCTTTGAACTGACATACCTGTGTTTTCTTTAAATATCCTAAACAGATGGCTTCTGCTGATACCAAGGTGATTGGCAATCTGGCTAACAGTCAATCCATAAGAGTAGTTTTTATTAATATAGTCCAAAGCTAAATCAATAAGCTCTAAATTCTTACCTGGTGGAGCATCAACAGGGCAAATTAATGAAAAAAACTCATACAATCGAGATAGAGTTAGAAATCTATTTTTATTCGCTCGATAACTTTCACCAAGCTCATGGATACATTTCTCCATTCTATCCCCATCCGAAAACTGAAACACTGGATTCTCCAACCCTATACCACATTTAGAACATATGCCGCTTGCATCACTACCATTAAAACCGACCCAAACATAACGCCATGGGTTAATATTTTCTGCTTTATACAAAGTTACTACTCCTGGAGGGATTAAAAAACCTTGTCCCTTTTTCAGAGGATAATGTCTATCGCCTATAGAAAATGCACCTTCTCCATCTAATACACAATGAATTAGATAATGGTCTCTTACAGCAGGACCGAAGCTGTGTCCCGGTAAACAATTTTCTGATCCCACTTGATATAATGAAACAACACTGGAACAGCTGTTGTCAAAATCATTCATAATTGAATAGTTCATGCCTCTTCTCCTTGCCTTTTTCTATACAATTCTATAATAAGTCTGTGAAAATCTGTGATTTTAAGAAGATACCAATCTTAGCTTCATCAGTTGTACTAATTATAGCATAAAATGAGCTATGCAACATTAAGACAATGATTTGCAACACTTTCCTATATAAATTCTTGTAGGTAACTTGTATAATGGATTTATACAACCAATGACAATAATATGGTTGATAAAAAAGAGGGGGATTTTATGCCTAAAATAACGTTTATGGGTGCAGGAAGCACCGTATTTGCCAGAAATGTATTAGGTGACACAATGTGTTCACCCGCCCTTCAGGATAGTGAAATAGCACTATATGACATAAGTGCTGACAGACTGAAGGATTCTGAGATTATCTTAAGTGCCATTAACAAAAATGTTAACGAAAGTAAGGCCACTATCAAGTCTTATCTAGGTGTTGAACAGCGAAAAGAAGCACTCCGGGGGGCAGACTTTGTTGTAAACGCCATTCAAGTTGGAGGATATGACCCCTGTACAATTATCGACTTTGAGATTCCTAAAAAATATGGGCTTAGGCAGACCATTGCAGACACTTTGGGCATTGGCGGTATTATGAGAACCCTGCGCACCATTCCAGTTTTACAGGGTTTTGCCGATGACATAGAAGAGGTTTGCCCAGATGCATGGTTCTTAAATTATACCAATCCGATGGCCATGCTTTCTGGATATATGCAAAGGTATACTGCTGTTAAAACTGTTGGATTATGCCATAGTGTTCAAGTTTGCTCCCCTCATCTACTTAAATCATTAGGGATGGACGACAAACTGGAAGGTCACCGAGAATTAATCGCCGGTATCAATCATATGGGCTGGTTGCTGAAAATTCAGGATAAGGATGGCAATGACCTTTACCCTGAAATCAAAAGAAGAGCAGCTGAAAAAAATGTTGCAGAGAAACACTATGATATGGTTCGCTATGAGTACATCAAACATTTAGGTTATTATTGCACTGAATCCAGTGAGCACAATGCAGAATATAATCCATTCTTCATTAAGTCTGCATATCCAGAGCTTATTGATCGCTTTAATATCCCGCTGGATGAATACCCCCGCAGATGCGTTAATCAGATTAAGGGATGGGAAAAGGAACGAGATCAGATTCTTCAAGATGGCAAAATTACTCATACCCGTTCCCATGAGTACGCTTCTCGAATAATGGAATCCATTACTACCAATACATTGTACAAGATCGGTGGTAATGTTCTAAACACTGGCTTAATTGATAACCTTCCTTCAGATGCATGTGTAGAAGTACCTTGCCTTGTGGATGGCAGCGGAATTAATCCAACATACATAGGAAGACTGCCGGTTCAATTGGCTGCAATGAATATGACTAACATCAATGTGCAACTGATGACCATTGAAGCTGCACGAACCAAAAAGATTGAAAACATCTATCAAGCTGCCATGTTGGATCCGCATACTGCTGCAGAGTTGTCCATTGATGACATTATCAAGATGTGCGACGAGATGATTGAGGCACATGGTGAGTATATGGAGATATACACATAATAGATGCTGGATGCTGGATGCTGGATGCTGGATACGGGTTACGGGTTACGGGTATGAAATGATACGAGATACGGGTATGAAATGATATGAGATACCAGATATAAGTATTAGAAAACTTGAACAACCCTTTAATCTTACGTTTTTGCTCAGACCTATTGCCTATCGCCTAGAGCCTAGTACCTATTACCTAGTGCCATTCTACCCGTATCTCGTATCCCGTAACTCGTATCTCGTAACCAACCTTAACGTCCGGCCCCAAATACCTGGTGTCTACTCAAAATCCACTACTTTATTATTCTCAGCAGACTCAAATATTGCTTCCATCAGCTTCATAACGCGCATTACTTCAGGCAGTTTGACAATTATCTCTGCTTCACCGGACAAATTGGCAGCCACATTTTTGTAGAAATCCTTAATGTCACCGTGGACAATTGGGACGATCTGCTCGGAAATATTGTCTTTCCTGCGAGGTGCCATGGTCTTAGTCAAGCCGGCTGCAGTGCGAACAGGAACAATGTCCTTCTCATTCTTGCCTCGAGCAGTGACAACCTTAGCGTCCATACCCCAGTCTTCAATTACAGCAGTCCCATTATTACCCAGCATATACCATCTGGGAAGAGAGATAAAATTACTGGTGCCAACTTCCAGCGTATAGACCAATCCATTTTCAAATGTCAGCTCTGCTCGAAATCCGTCATCTACCAGCTGATTTGTTACATATGTAAGGGTTGCATAAACTTTCTTAACTTTTTCTTCAACCATTAATAGGGCTTGATCCAGGATATGTACTCCCCAGTCAAAAACCATACCGCCGCCATATTCTTTTTCCTGCCTCCAGTCACCCGGGATTCCCCTGGAACCATGAACTCTGGATTCAATAGAGAAGACTTCTCCCAGCATGTTTTCATCGTAGATTTTCTTCATGGTTAGGAAGTCTTCATCCCAACGGCGATTTTGATGTACCACAAACAATTTACCGGTTCGATCAGATGCATCTATTATTTCCTTTAAGTCAGCTGAACTTAAGGTAACCGGCTTTTCACATACTACATTTTTTCCTGCTTCCATGGCTTGGATGGCAATTTCCTTGTGTACATCATTAGGAGTAGCAATCAATACAATGTCAACAGCATCGTCAGCCAAGAGATCCTCCATGCTGTTATAAGCCTTTAGCCCCATCTCTCTGGCTTTTTCCTGTCTGCTTTCCTTAATGTCAAAGGAACCCACAAATTTAACTACATCAATCCCCTTGGCTAATTCCAGGTGATAACTGCCCATACCGCCAAAGCCAATGATACCAATGTTATATACATCTTTACCCACTAGTAAAACCTCCTTTTAATTGATACTATTTTATAATCAAACAATTGATTTTTCGCACCAATAATACACCATATAACAAAAGCTAGTACCTTGTAACATCTGAAACTCTCATAAAATCTTTCAATGTCATCCTGAGCAATTGGGTCGGATCTTTCCTGTCCATATTCCTCGTTGCACTCGGAAAGATAAGATTTAAGTGTTACAGCATACTCGTCTCCTAATCAACTTTGTGGAGACAATATGTGCCTTCAGGAGCAGGCTCTCGCTGTATCCATCTTCCGTTTGTAAAGTCTGGTATGGCAATCGGTGCTCCACCCATGGCAATCGACTTTTCGGTTAAAGCGGTTATACTCATCCATGCAGCCATATCATAAACATCAATGGGAGGTTCAACCCTTCTTCTTACACTATCAAAGAACGCTGACAGCACAAGATCGTCCATACCACCGTGTCCTGCACCTTCCCCTGGTATATAGTTTTTCCAGATAGGATGATCATACTCTTCCCGCAATTTTTCAGCATTGTTCCAGTTTCCCTTCCAGTAAAACTCTGATTCCCTGTGCAGCTCATCTAGAAAGATGGAATTATTATCTTCCATATACATACCCTTGGTTCCTTGAACCAGAAAGCCTCTGGAATAAAAGCGCGGTAAAGTGGTATCCAAGGTAAGAGTAATGGTTTCCCCGTGTGCACATTTGATAATGGTAGTTACCACATCACCTTGCGCAAACTGATAATCTGCCAGATCAGAATCCACACCTTTTGCGTTTCGTATGAATTCATTCAGCCCTCGCGCCTTAGAGGCCATAGACACAAGAGACAACATCCGATTTCCTCGGTTGATATCCAGAATTTTTGCTATTGGTCCCAACTCATGGGTAGGGTAATTATCGCAATTACGATTCATATAATTAACCAGACGATAATGACGATTTTCTCTTCCATAAGTGATTTCATCGCGCAGATCATGGCGGTAACCGCCTTCACAATGAACCACATCACCCATGATGCCTTTCTTTACCATGTTAAGAACCATCAGCTCTTCTCGTCCATAGCAACAGTTCTCAAGCAACATACATGGAATTTTTGTGTCTTCGTATGTTCTTACCAATTCCCAGCACTCATCAATTGAGTAGGCTCCTCCAACCTCAACTCCTGCATATTTACCAGCTTTCATGGCAGCTATGGCAACATGCATATGATCTGCCCAGGAAGCAGACACAACAACTGCCTCTACTTCATCCATAGCTAAAACATCTTGAAAATCAGCTGTGCTAAATGGTATGTTGCCGGCTTTTTCCTCTACCAACTTCCTTGCACTTTGTTGTCTGTCATCATATTTGTCACAGACTGCCTTTACAGCAATACCCTCCATTTCTAAAATAGTATGCAGTAAACCATAACCTCTGCCGCCCAAACCGATAACCCCAATATTCAATACTGTGTCCATAACACAATTCCCTCCAAGTTGTTTCATTTGTGTATATTATACTTTACCTATTATACATCATTTTTCTTTTATTTTCTCAATTATTGTATCCAAGCATTTGTCCTGCAAGTAACATCAAACTTTCATGTCAAAAATCTACTTGTAGAATTTGTGTGCGACCTATTAATCCATCCATTAATATTCAGCCCACTCCACCACTCCGCAAGCCAGTCGTTTCCCAGCATCTCCTGCCGGCTGTGTACGATAATCATCCGGATTTTCATGAATGATTACTGCTTTACCCACAGCTTCACTTACTTGAAATTTGTTCGTAAAGAAACTCATATAAGCTCTACCGCTGTTGGAGAAAAGCACAGGAAAGTCTCCTGCGTGGTTTCCATGCGGCTGGTTTGTTGGATTCCAATGTTCTCCTGCTTCTTGAAACGGATTATCCACATTTCCAACTTCACAAGTTCCATTTTCATGTAGATGGAAACCGTATGGACCTATAGGGTTTTCCGTATCAGTTGCGGGCTTATAGTCAGGCAATCCTGAAATTTGGACGGAAATCAGCGTTCCACCAAGAGTAGCACGAAAGAACACAACACCACTGATTTGAGGCCTCAGAGGACCACCCAATATATAAGCTGCTGCTGTCTGATTCCAGTTATTATACCCGTGGTTGTTAAACAAAAAAACACCTCCAATTTTGTTTACCTTATATTTTAGTATATGAAAAAAGAGCTTCTTTTGCTAACCGTGGGAGGATTTTCCAAATAAACGTGGAAATAATAAGGTTATACTAAGACTAATAAATACGAAATTTTGGTTTCATAATTAAATTTGTAGTGTAATTAGTAATCAATAAAAAAACTTTATAGCGCATGATAAAGGATCTGAAAAATTAAACTCGATATTCAACCGAAAGGAGTACAATCAATGAATTTGAAAAAGGGAAATTTGATTCATGGATTTCAACTGCAAGACGTAACGGAAATTAAAGAGTTGAACGCTGATGCGTTGCTGTTCTCTCACGAGAAAAGTGGAGCTCAACTGCTCTATGTACAAAATGATGATGATAATAAAGTATTCTCAATTGCTTTTCGCACCCCGCCACCGGACAGCACAGGAGTTCCTCATATAATGGAACATTCTGTGCTATGCGGTTCAAGAAAGTTTCCTGTCAGAGAACCTTTTGTTGAGCTGGCAAAGGGTTCCCTCAATACCTTTTTAAACGCTATGACCTACCCGGATAAAACCATCTACCCTATCGCCAGCCGCAATGATAAAGACTTTGTCAACCTAATGGATGTCTATTTGGATGCTGTCTTTTATCCCAATATATACAACCAACCGGAAACTCTAATGCAGGAAGGCTGGCACCATGAGTTGGAGGATCCAGACGAACCTCTAATCTATAAGGGTGTAGTGTATAACGAAATGAAGGGTGCTTTTTCTTCACCAGAGCAAGTGCTGTTCAGGAAGATACAGGAATCATTATACCCGGATACGCCATATGCCAACGAATCCGGTGGGGACCCAGACTACATACCGGAGCTGACTCAGGAAGATTTTTTAGCTTTCCATGGAAAGTATTACCACCCTTCCAACAGCTATATTTACCTGTATGGAAATGGTGAAATATATAATCACCTGAAGTTTATAAATGAGGAATATTTATGCCGATTTGATAAGGCAGAAATTGATTCTGAAATTACAAAGCAGGTTCCTTTTCCAGAAATGCGCAGACAGGAGATTCAATATTCAATATCTCCCCAGGACAATCCGGAAGGTAAAACCTATCTCAGCTTGAATTTTGCTGTCGGAAATTCTACTGATCCCTTCCAATACCTGGCTTTCGATATATTGAAGTACCTTCTGCTGGATAATCCTGCTGCACCATTGAAAAAAGCCCTGTTAGATGCTGGAATTGGAAAAGATGTATTTGGCTCCTATGACAGCTCTTTACTCCAACCATCTTTCAGCATCGTTGTAAAAAATGCCAATGAAGATGATGAAATGCCTTTTATTAAGCTGGTAGGAAAAACTCTTAAAGAGCTTGTGGCTAAGGGTATTGATAAGAAGCTAGTGGAAGCAGCTATCAATTACAGAGAATTTAAGCTGAGAGAATCAGATTTTGGAAGCACTCCGAAAGGTTTGGTGTACTGCCTGCGATGTTTGGACAGCTGGCTCTACGGAGGAGACCCCAGCATACACTTACGCTTTGAAAACACAATAGGGCAAATCAAAAAAGCTCTAACCCAACCACTGTTTGAAGAGTTGATTGAAAAGTACTTATTAAATAACACTCATAAGAGTTTGGTTGTTGTTAAACCCAAGCCTGGCCTTTCCGAGGAAAAAGACCAGGAAATCCACGAAATGCTTCAAACTTACAAAACCCAGCTGAGTAACGCAGATATCCAGGAAATCATTAGCAATACTCAAGAACTCATGAAAAAACAATCTGAACTTGATTCCCCTGAGGATCTGGCTAAAATTCCCATGGTAGAGCTAAGCGATATCGAAACCAAAGCAGAAAATCTTCCCCTCGTGGAGCAGGAAATAGCCGAAATTAAGGTGCTGTATCATCCTATTGAAACTAACGGTATTGCATATCTAAATCTATGGTTTGACAGTGGTGCAGTTCCTATAGAGCTTATTCCTTATGCGAGCTTGCTGTCAACCCTGTTGGGTAAAATGAGCACCAAAGACCATCATTATGAGGATCTTTCCAATGAAATAGACATCCATACCGGAGGGATGAATTATAATCTTCAAGCTCTTGCTTTAAGCGGTGAAGATGGTGAATTTTTGCCAAAATTTGTGGTAAGCTCAAAAGCCCTGGTTGACAAGCTGCCTAAATTGACAGCCCTTCTTGAGGAGATTATAAACGGCACTGTTTTCCAGGATGCAAGACGCTTGAAAGAAATTATACAGGAGACTCGCTCCCGTATGGAAATGATGATCAACCAAGCCGGTCATCAAGTAGCCATGAGCCGCCTAAGCTCCTACTTTTCTCCAGCAGGCAAATATACGGAGCTGACTTCCGGCATTTCTTTCTATCACTTCTTATGTGACTTGGAAGAGAATTTTGATTCCAAAAGTTCAGACTTGGTTGAAAAATTGGAACGGGCAATACAGCTTATCTTCCGTAAAAACAGCCTGACAGCGGGTATCACCTTATCGGAAAAAGATTATCCGGTATTTGCAGAGCAGTTTAGGAGCCTTGCTAAAAGATTGTCTGGGGAAGAAAACCCGAGTACTCCCTTTCCATTCCATGAAAAAGCTTATAACGAAGGGCTTTTAACTCCAAGCAAAATTCAATATGCAGCCAAAGGTTATAGCTATGCAAGGATGGGATATTCCTACCGTGGAACTCTACAGGTGCTGCGCACCATCAGCAACTTGGATTATCTATGGAACCGTGTTCGTGTACAAGGCGGTGCCTATGGTGTTTCAGTAACCTTTACCCGAAGCGGCATGATGATCTTTACATCCTACCGTGATCCCAACTTGAAAGAAACCCTGGAAGCCTATAATGGTCTTGCTGATTACTTGGCGAATTTTGTTGCTGATGAAAGGGAAATGAAAAAATATATAATTGGTACCATTAGCAAACTGGATGCTCCCTTAACTCCTCAGATGAAAGGGGAGCGCTCAGAACTCTACTACTTTACCGGCTTGACCCAGGAAGACATCCAAAAAGAAAGGGATGAAATACTGGCAACTACCGCTGAAGACATAAAAGGATTATCTTCCATGGCTGCTGATGTACTAAAAAAAGATTATTTATGTGTTGTAGGCGGTCAAGGTAAAATTAAGCAGAATGAAGGATTGTTCAAGAATCTGGTTTCTGTGTTCAAGTAATTTTACAGCAATATTCCTTTTTGGCTTTAAGGAAAGAGGTTTTTAAAGTAAGGAATGACCCTCATGGCTGGATTTTATATCTTTCCCATGAGGGTCGGCTGCTTGGATAGTCGGTTTGTTGCTTCTTTACATTGCTCTTACTGTGGAGCTTATGGCAATTATATCCACCAGTATCTGAGTCCCTAAATTAAGAGAAACAAGCAGCGCGAGTTGTTCCAGGCTGACATGAAACTCCCGTTGAAAGGTAACAAATAAAAGAGGCGATAGATTATTAACAAATCGCCTGCGTAATATAGCCCGTATAACTAGCATAAAGTGTATGCTTATATGTGTATTCCATAATTTATCCTGATATCCTTTAAATAACATTAATGTTTAATTACAGAACTCCCAAATACCGTATTGATTTCCAATATCATATCAGCTTCTCCCTTACCCTGAGGGTCGAAAAAATAAGTATGATCTCCGAAGGACAAGGTAGAACCATCTGGCAGCTCAGTGGAAGAAAAGACAGAACTGGCTTTGATTTCTACTGCTGCTTCTTTGGGAAGTAAAATTTCCGCAGAGCCGAATACCGTATTTACTTCCAATTTCCTTCCCAAATCGTCAGTTGGGGTTTCTCTAAAGTCAAGGGTGCCTTGTCCAAATACAATGTTGTAGTCCTTCCCTTTAGAACTCACATTTATTCTGCCTTCATTGAAAATAATATTGCTTTTATCCTGGTAGCCGGCTCCCCCTCCAAAAAGCAGGGAAAGACCCAGTGACAGCAGAAAAAGCCCTATAATTACCCGAAAAGTAGGCACATTCCAATTAAAATAATGCTTTAAAATCAGAAACAACCCAGATAATATCAGAAACATACCCCCAAAAAACGACCTCATTTAAATCCATCCTTTCATAATTCATATTGGTTATAGTAAATTAATTATTTCCTAACAACTCCAACGCTTTATCGATCAGCGAATCTCCCACCGTCCTTTCATATTTCGATACGGTAGGCTCGTATCCTCCCTCTTCATATGATTTTGGTGTACAAACATAGCCACTGCCATACCCATTGGAGGTACTGGCAAGATAGGTATGCTCAAACGGAGATTCTTTCTTCAGTCTGAGGGCAAATTCTACAAATATTTCACATGGAACCGTTACGATTCTATTCTCGCCTATTCCAAGCACAAATATTTCCAGGGGATTATTAGCAGCTATAGCTTCAACGGCTTCAGCTCCACCCATAGATGTTCTCAACATATTATTCGCACCAATCAAAGAACATTCCAACGTTCGCTGTACAGCATATGGTTCGTTGTTTTTGATGGAGTTTTGATAGTCATTTTTTACCTTTTGCTGCAGGGCTTTTGCTTCTTCCACCGGTGGTATTTTCTTCATTTCTGGTTCCAATTCGGTGTGGACTGTGAATAAACTGACATCATACTCATAATTCAGTTCAGATAAAACTTTTTCTGCTTCAGCAGCAATTGCATAGCCAACTCGTTTAGCTTCTTCAAAGGTTTGCCCGGTTCTAAAGTGTCTTGAAGATTGATTTCCTGCAGCGCCGTTTTGGAATCCTACTACCACATCATTGTTCTTATCTTGAAAGTATTTATAGATATAAGCCGGATAATCAGCTGATATAGCTCTACTTTCTGCATGAAGGAAAGTTGGATGTAGGGCATAATTTACTAATACGCCTCTTAGTTCGTCCTTTGCATCCTTAATACCAGTTACAAATACATCTGGATCTGCAGGGCCGTCCTTATCTCGCCGATTGCCCCCAACGCCTTGTTCCTTGCCGCAGTATCCTTTCCCCATTGCTATTTTTGCAGGAAAGGCTGAAATTTTTGCTTCTGAAATACCTTCAACGATAGCCTTACTCACCTGGTCCAGGTAGTATGGATACATCTCCCTGTTGTCGTGGTTAAATGGTACGCTTCCGCATGCAGGTGCTGAGTGGGTGTGAGTAGCAGAAATAAGAATATTTTCTGGCTTAATGCCACAAGCTTGATAGATTTGTTCTCTCACTTTTTTAACTCTAGGTTTTTTGTAGCTTATAAGATCCAGAGTAATTATTGCTACTTCTGTCTCTTCGTTTCTTAGATAAAAACAATGTACTTTTAAGTCATCGTGTACTTCTGTATGATAACGATCCCTTGGTTCTGGATAACCGGATAATAATGTGGGGAAATCCGGTGTTATAACTTTTTCTATTACTCCCGCATATAACATTTATTAGGTCTCCTTCCAAGTCATCGCCATAGTTATTGTATTATGGCTTTAACAGTTTGTACACTGTTTTTAGGTCAATTCAACAGTTTTTGCACCTTGGTTACCCGTCTCATGAGTGTCGAAAACCATACTTTTACAGCAATAGTTCCTAAGTCTATTCCTAATAAATACATACTTTATTTCCTCTTAAAGTTAATGAAAAAATTCACTGTTATAGCGACCAAAACTGTATTGATTTTATTATAAATTAATATCCTACTGTCTCCAAACACTCAATAGGTTTTGCTATGTTAGGATCTATATAGATTGTGCAGGGCAGAATCTGGTATATAGAGCCTGGAACCATTGGTGTTACCGGTCCGTGAGTAATCAGGCGGGATGTCATCCGTTGCCAGGAAGAGAAGGTGCCCATAGTTCCCAATCCGTGACCTTCAACTCTTTTCTTGGCATGTTTTACATCTCTTGGACCTATTGTTGCTGCCTTAGGCGGCACATTTCCTACATTTCCAGAGCAGCCAAAAACGCCATGGAGTGAGTTTTGAGCTATCGTCAATGGATGCAGGTTTATAATCTTTGCAGGCTGCTCAAGATATTCTTCAATGGAATCAACTTCTGTATATTCCGGAACAGGATCGATAAAGGCAATATGCCCAGCCCAACCGGGACCTGAAGTGAAATAGTCAATTCCCCCATCAGTTTTCTCATCTATCAAATCGGAGAAATAATCAATATTTCTATTTGTGGGGTAGAGTACATTCTCAGCTAAGGGTCGTAAATCCGGATCTATTTTATTGATAAAGTATTTCATAAATGAATATATGAAACCGGATCTGTATGTAACAGGTGCAATGTTTCCATCTTCATCAGCCCATTCGTCCATTGCTACAAAAACGCAGTTTTTGCAGTCTACACGATGTGTGTTGATCAGCTCAGCCAAAACCATGTGAGTATTGGGGTTTGGATTGCCAAAAATAGTTGAGAACTTTTTGTTTTGCTCATAGGATTCCTTAATCCCCATAAACTTGTCAGCCATTACCACCGAACCAAAACCCGAAAGGATTTTGATTCGCACATCTGGATTTGGATGTTGTTCAATTTCCTCAGCTGTCATTTTAGCTAATCGGTCCAATAGCTCTCTGTCCTTAATTGGAACCCAGTCAGCTGGCTTGAAGTTAAAAATGCTATCCATTGTTGATCCTCCCTTTTATGCTTATTTGAATATCGAACTTATTAATATGAAGCTTACTTCAAAAATTCAGTCAGCTTGTCTGTAAAAAGTATATCACAAGAGTATCAGATTGATAAGAGTGTAAAAAAGCAGGAATTTGTACATAGTCGTAGAACTTATATTATTAATTTGCTGCAATAAACTAATTTCTTTGGAGGGAACTATCTATGGAATCTTATTATGGTAATGTTGTATTGCTAACAGGTGCATCATCCGGTATCGGTAAACTAACTGCTGAGCATCTGGCAGAATTAGGCTGCAGGGTATATGGAACATCCCGTAAAGGAATGAATGGTACTATTGTCTTTCCCAATGACGGTTCACAAACTGCCAACCAGGGTTTTATAAAGATGGTTCAACTGGACGTCTGCGATGACCTGTCCGTTCAAAATGCTGTAGACTATGTAATGCAGGAAGAAGGATGTATTAACGTTCTCATCAATAATGCCGGCTTTGGTATTTCAGGGGCCATAGAGGAAACCTCCGAAAAGGAAGCCTTTTCTCAATTCAATACAAACTTTTTTGGTATGCATCGCATGTGCAGGAAAGTACTTCCCATTATGCGAGAGCAAAAGAAAGGGCTGATTATCAATATCGGTTCTGTGGCTGGAACATTCCCAATACCCTATCAATCCATGTATTCCGCAAGTAAGGCTGCTATGAAATCCTATACGGAAGCACTCCGCATGGAAGTAAGGGATTTTGGTGTTCGTGCTGTTATTATAGAACCTGGTGATACGCAGACCGGCTTTACCGATAACCGATATTACAGCCTGGAATCAGAGAATACAGCCTATCCAAAGGGCAAAGCTTCCATAGAAAAGATGATACAAGATGAACGAAATGGAGATAATCCAATTGGAGTTGCCCAAACCATTGGTAGACTGCTGAACAAGAAAAATCCTCCAGCTCGTATTACTATTGGTATTGTTTATAAGGTATTCACACAATTAAAGAGAATACTTCCAAATCGCTTGGTTGGGTTTGTGTTGGGTAAGATGTATGGGTAACGGGTTGCGGGTTACGGGATACGGGATGCGGGTTACGGGTTACGGGATGCGGGTTAATAGAAAGTATGAATCCTCAGTGGAATGATTTATCTATAGGATTTTGTAGGTAAGATTCCTCGTTTACTCGGAATGACAGAATCGTTGTTTTCATTCTACACTATTAAGGCATTAAGATATTTTTTTCTTAAATGTACTATAATTGTACTATTGATTGAAATATAGTTAGGAGAAATGATTTTGAAAATATTAGTCATCGACGGACAAGGCGGCAAAGTGGGTAAATCCATTGTAGAGCAATTAAAGGCAGCCTTGCCTAACCAAAAAATAACAGCCATTGGAACAAACAGCATTGCTACTTCCACCATGCTGAAGGCTGGTGCCGATATGGGTGCAACAGGTGAAAACCCTGTTATATATAATTGTAAGGATGCGGATATCATTGTTGGTCCTATTGGCATTATCCTGGCTAACTCCCTTTTGGGAGAAGTAACTCCACAAATGGCTGCTGCTGTTAGTGGTTCAAAGGCACAAAAATTCTTGATTCCCAGTAACAAATGCAACAGCCATGTGGTGAGTACTCAAAATCTAAGTCTCACTGACTATGTACAACTGGCAGTTGAGAGAGTTACAGTTTTTTCATTACATCCGTCTTCTGAAGACCTAACAAAATTATAGGTATCAGTATCAACTGGATGACAATACCAGGCCAGGCAGTAACAAAAGCACCTGCTATAAATGCGGAGAAAGCATAGGATTTTCCTTTGATGCCTAATAAAACTACATTAGCCACACCCATTACCAAGCGCCCTGCTAACATAGCACCAATAAGAGAAACAAATACATTTAAATTGATTTTCTTAGCTCCAATAAAAGAAATTAATTTATTCAGATTAATCTCCTTGTATAACAAGCCTGCAAAAAATCCATAGGCTGCCAGTTCTAACGCCATTGAAACAGCCACGGGATAAAGCGGCGGCTTACCCGTAAAGGCAGTGGAAAGAAGGGGGACAATAAAACCTACCAGAGTACCATATTCTTTACCTAGAATAAATCCGCATAGGAGCACCGGAATGTGCATAGGCAGAATAACCTGACCTACAGCGGGAACAGGGCTTAAAACAATAGGCAATAGTATTCCTAAGGCAGTGAACATAGCTGCTAAAACCAAATGCAGAGTAGTATTTTTATTCATGAGAGACCTCCTTAAAATAAAAACCACGAAAGATTTGCTTTCATTCATGAAAACAGATACCTTCGTGGTAATCTTTACACAATATTTACATGTTTAACAACACAATATAAGTTTTGTTGACTTCTTGTCAACGTTGTATACATTATACAATAACATACTACATACGGTCAATAACAAATTTACCAGGTGTCCTTATATCACTTCATCCAAGCTGATCCCATACTCCAAAGGCAAGCTTCAACAGTTCATCTCGTAGATGGTTGATTGGTTATTTCTACAATTTCATATTATTTCGCTTGATTCAGCCGCTCTCCTACTGCCCCGCCGGGATGAATCAATGCAAATTGTTCACTTTGGTAATCGGTTTCTTCAATTAATGCAGTTTGGAGCGTGTGAAATATTACACACAGTGATGTAGATGATGTGGTTCCTTGAGCATTGTATTTGTCCGTTTCTCGATTAACATGCTGTTTTAAAACAATGTCAGCATTTTGTGCCAAAGGCGAACTCAAATTTTCCGTTATGGTAATAATCGTTATTCCCTTAGCCTTACATATATCCATGATTGGAAGCAATTCTTTGGTTTTGCCGCCTCGGGATGCAAAAACCATAACATCACCTTTCTGCAAAAACCCAGTCGCTCCATGTATTGCTTCCGCAGGTGAAATAAACCTGGCTGGGCGTTCGATACAGCATAATAAATGTGCAAAATGTTGGCACATAATACCGGAATGGCCACTTCCGCATGTACCTATTCTCTCTGCCTTTGCTAGTACATCAACCGCTCTGGCAAATGGTTCTTCATCAAAATATTCCATCATTTCCTGTATACACTTTGATTCGATGGTGTATACAGCTTTTACACTATCTAGTGTTTCTTTCTTCATAATGTCCTCCTAATATAAATAGTTATTTGTTATCAGATTTTCTTAGCTTCTAACATGTTATAAATTCAGAGTTTGTTAGCCTTCCTTGAGATCCTCCACTTTGTTCGGGATGACAAGGTTATCTGTTGCTAACCTCTTTCCACCTTTTTCTATAACCCTGACTTAAATTGCATCATATTACTCTAAGTGGTATTCCAAAATATTTACCGGTTTGGATACTCCAGTAACTTCTTGGACAGGTTCTATTGTGCCATCCTCTTCAGACACTTGGTACACGACTATATTATCCGAATCTCGGTTTGCACACAGCAAAAGAGAATCCGTCAGTATAAAATCCCTGGGATGCTGACCTCCAGAACTGGAATTGGATATCCGTTCCAATAAACCAGTATCTTCATTAATGTGGAAAAGCGCCAAACTGTCTTCTCCACGGTTGGATGTGTACAAAAACCTATCATCTGAGCTGATGCGAATAGCAGCTGCATCGGAAGCAATATCATCCTGTTCAAGGGCATTTATAGTTTGAAGAATAGTAAAACCTTTATCAGCTTGATAAGAGAGTACAAAAACCTGAGAAGATAGTTCCGATAGCACATATGCTGTTTGTCCATTGCTATTAAATATCATATGCCTTGGACCACAGCCATCCGGCAGCTTCAAACATTTATCCTCGTCCAACTCCAACTGCCCTGTATTAATGTCAAATCGGTAAACCATTACTTTATCTATGCCTAGATCGCATGCGCATAAGTATTTTTGATCCGGCGTCAAGCAGACATGATGTGCATGAGCCTTCTCCTGTCTCGCCTTATTAACACCTTTACCAACATGCTCCTTAACACATACCGCTTCGCCCACACTGCCATCTTCAAGTATGGGGTAAACCTGAACAGTTGCATCAGGATAGGAAGCAGCAAACAAAAATTTTTCTGTCGGGTCTATGGATATATGACATAAGCCCAAGCCTGGTGCATTAACTTCATTTATTTTGCTGAGCTTGCCCGCTGAAGGCTCAATAGAGTAAGCACTTAGTTTTCCCCGGGTTTTGTCGGGGATTTCAGAAACAGAATATAAAATTGCAGCATTTTTATTAGATACCATGTATGTAGGAGAAGGTAGTTCTGCAAAAAGCTCGGGCTTGGAAAATTCTTGTGTTTCTGAATCAAAATAAGTACCATAAATTCCTTTGCTGGTTACGGATGTGTAAGTACCGATATAATATAGAATTTTACTCATAAAATATCCCACCGATCTTTTAAATCATCGTAGTGTTAATGAAAGTCAACTATCATTAACATTATTCTACCATAGCTCCTTTAAAAATCAAAGAACATCGGTCACAAAGCAAGGAAGCTATGGTAGATCAAGCTCTAAGCATGTTCTATATTGGGAATGTGAATTGGCACAGGCAGAAGCTTGCTTATTTCCTTTACAGTATTTAAAGCTCTAATATATAATTTAGAAAAGCCGGTTCATAACCATTCTCTACACACCAGCGTATCGCTGTGTCAAAGCGGTCGTAATAATCTGGCATGTAATTAACATAGTGTGGATAAAAATACTGCTCGTGGACGCACATCTCCTTGAAGGTAAAAAGCGGATGCTGTTTTTGAAAATATTTAAAATCAGGCGCTATGTCATCTATTTCGGTTCTCTGTATGGATGCACTATATCGGATGAAGTATACATCCTCTTGCTTATCGTAATAAAAACCATAGGTATCCAGCAAAGCACATTGTTCGGCATTTAGATAATGATGACGTGGTAAATTTTTCGGAACATGATACAAGAAGGAGCCGACTAAAGCCCGAATACCACTTGAGCGAACGGCACGAACTGCCTCCAGGCTTACATCTCCCCAGTGAATTGTTGTTACCGGTCCAGCAAAGGCTTCCTCCCCTGCAAAACGGAGTATTTCATTTACCACTCTGTCATGTTCCAGCTTTACTTGGCTGAAAGAACCTCTTTTGTATGGTCTGTCAGGTAAGTTGGCATTCGCATGGAACGACAGTCTCAGCCAATCGGAGTTATCCTTCCATTCAGGCTTAAATTTATCAGGCATCTCGCTGAGATTAAACCCGCGGAATTACAATTGTTATCTTTATGATAGATTATTCAAATCATTTATATCTACAATCTTTTGTTTGCCTACTAAACCTACAAGAGCGTATACTTTGGATATCGGATCATGATAGTATTCTTTAATCAACCTGAAATTCTCTATTTCAGATGCATTTTTAACATGACTCCTGGCGCCTGTGCAGTGATATGGCTTACCTTCTCCCAATTGTATATGGTTTTCATCCAGATAGCTGATATCTAGCCCATCATCAATGTATTTCCTTACTTTTTCCTCAAGTTCAGAAAGATCAACATCAGGTTTTTGGGCAAATTCCAGCACAAAACCATGCTTCACATCTCCATGCACTTGTGGATGGGTAAAGCCATATTCAGACTCCAATATCTTACATGTTAGATCTTCAGCTGTATGTGCCATCCTCCTGTAAATAATGGATTTGAATACAATATCGGCAACGTCCTTGGGCTGCGGACCAAAAATATTCGGACGGGTGACAATAACTTCCTCACCAACACCAATGAGTACCTCAGCATTTATACCTAAAAAAGGATATATTAACTCAAAATGTTCAATAACCACTCTTTTTTCCTGAGCTACTGCTTGATTTATGGCATCAGCAAGAACATGCATTTGGGTAAAGGCGGATTCAAAACGAATATCAACATGGTAAGTATAGCTGCTGAAAAAGCCTCTATCCAGGTTTTTTAGCAATGGGAGGGGGCGGACATTTACTCCTTCATCATCACTGGTTAACTCCAACCCGGGGAACATACCCTTGATAAGCAGCGATTTACCTGCTCCGGCATCTCCTATGAATCCTATAAGTTTATCTAAAGGGCTTAAATACCTTTGTGACAGCTGATAGCCCAAACTAATAAGTCTTTTTCTACCCCTGGGAGCAAAATACACCGCATGCGATAATGAATCCTGTGGCAAAATAACTGCCATGTCGTCCCCGCCTTTCAGCCTTTATATTAAATTTCATACTTCAAATTCCAAACCCAGCAATGGTGCATGCTGTTGAGCCCCATAAACATCAGTTTCACCCAGCTCTCCTGATGCCATGGGTCTTTCTATTGTGGCTTTAATTGCTTTTGCCGGCTTAAACTCGATTACATTGATTACTTTCTCTTGAGGAATATTATATAGCTGTGCAATCAGTTCTTTTCCAATAAGTTTTTTATCACAGAACAGCTGGAAGGTCTCCCATTCTCTAAAAATAATATCAAAAGTTAGTTCATAGGGACCTGAATTTTTACTCCTTATAACTTCAGCTGCATCTATTAATTTAATATTCATAGTCAAACACTCCCTCCCATAGTCATTATTTCCATTGGGAATAATTCATTGGGATCATCCACTTCGACAACATGATATAAATTAAAGGTATATACTTCGCCAGCTTTGAGATCTGATGGAGAATAGGGAAAAGCGAGGTTGCCTGCTGTTGCTATTCTTCCTTGATATCCGTAGTGTAACATAGTTGAGCGGGTAAAACTGCAAATAGTATTGGCTGTAGCTTGATCCTGCGCAACTACCTCAATTATAATCCCAAGTTCATGGCTTGTTATTTCTTGTTGAGGTTCCAATGCCCCCATAACTCCATTTCTACCATACACTCTGAAGTCCAAGAAGTATTCCATCTGTGAATCACTGAAATTATCTTCCACTCTTTCGCGAACACCCTGTAGAACCTCATCTATCTGAGCAATCATAATAGGATCTCGAGTTCCGGCTATGGACACAGTTCGATAACCAATTTTCTTTGCACCTTCCAGTTTAATCGTATATTCTTCAGACTGAATAAATTTGCTGCCACTTACCTTTACCATGTTATCTGTTTCCTGTGTAAATTCTGTATTGGTTAAGTCCAATACGCCACCAGGACCCGGTAAAATGTATGGATTGGTCTTTTCATAAAGAGTATGGGCTGCAACTGACAAGGTCGTACATTTCCGAACAGGGTTCAAAGGCTCTACATTGAAATAATCTTCTCCCAGGTATCCCATCATACAGTCGCTGCCACTGCCCGGAGTGGCTGCTATGCTTGCACATTCAAGTATCTTACCCAGATGTATGGCAAGTCCTCTATCATAGCCTTTTTGAACTGCCAGAGAAGCAAAAACAACTGGATCATAAGCTCTTCCTGCTATGATTACCTGAACATCCTGTTCAAGTGCTTTTATGAATGGTTCTATCCCCATTTGTCCTACAATTCTATCGGTTCTTTCTAATTCTTCCTTCGACAATTCTGGAGCTGGATGAAGAGGATACACTTTTCCTTCATCCATTTTCTTAAGAATATAATCTTTATCTATTTCAGCATGAATAACAGCTGTCTTAAACTGCATTCCCTTTTCTCTTGCAATTTCCATAACGATTTGTACATTCCATTCCAAATGCGGTTCGCCGCCACTTCCCCCTGCACTGCCTATTATAACAGGTATGTCTTCTTCAAGAGCCGCTGAAATCATGATCCCCAAATCTCTCTTAACTGCTGTTCTATCAGTAAAAGATATCCCTGCCCCCAAATAATAAGGACCAGGATCAGTTGAGCCTGCATCCACAGCAATTACATGGGGATGCCTTCTCATTCCCTCTTCAAAAGACTTCATTGGAAATCCATAGCCCAATATGGCTGTTGGAGATAATATTCTTAGTTCTTCCACCTTTATCCTCCTAACTTGAATCTACTCTTTAGTTAAATTAATAAATTGTCATCCTGAACGCAGTGAAGGATCTTTCCTTCTTTCCTTATAAGATTCCTCATTGCATTCGGAAAGACAACATCTAAATGTCATCCTGAACGCATGTCATCCTGATCGTAGTGAAGGATCTTTCTATATAAGGTTCCTCATTGCATTCGGAATGGCATGGTACAATCCGAGTGACAATATTCTACTTAGCTTGATTAGCCGACTGTGAATTATTGATTGCTATAATTCTCTGCATCTCATTATAAACAATCATATAACCTTCATCCACACCCATCCCCGGCTTGGCCAGGATTTGATCGGGATGAGCAGCCATTGCTATATGTACACAAACTTGTGATGATCTGTCGGTTTCATTACAGGTTCCGCCTTGATATGCTCCTATACCTTTTTGTTTGCAATATAGCACAGCTTCAATAGTATTATTGATGCCGCCAAGATCCGGTGTTTTTATTTGAATCATATGTCCTGCTCTGTTATCAGCGAAGTATTTAATGTCCTCCAGGGTATTGCACCACTCATCTGCTACAATCTGTATATTTATGTCTTCTTCATCAACTCTTCGAGTTAATTCCTTCAAAGCAAGCATCTGGCCTTCTCTTTCTTCAACATCGATAGGACCTTCTATTCTGAGTTTATAAGGATAAGCTGCTCTCTCAAGTTCTTTGAAATAGGCTATTATTCTATCATAATCATCGTTAAACGCCATTCCTATAGTTCCATATACATCAATATGAAGTATCGGCTTATATTCCTGATCAGGCTTTAACTCAGATACCCTGTCACGCAGCCATCCTACATATTTCAAGAGAAGCTCTCCTTCTTCTCCGAGCTTGTTATGCACATTATTGATCAGTGCATGAGGCAATACATCAGCGCCTTTGATGATCATTTTATCTACATTATTATACCTATCATCGCCAGATTGAGAAAATATAGGAATACCTTCGCTTGATACATAAGTATTATATTCATCTGCAATAACTTCCGCCATGATCATTTTTCTGCTTTTTGCAACTGCGTCCAGAATAGCTTGTGTAATTCCATAGCGTAAAGCAGTATGAATTCGCTTTCCAGTATCAGGATTTATAAAGCTGTCAATCTCTTCAGCCAGCTCTTTAAAGCTATACATTTCCCGTCCCTCAAGAACAGGTGCAATATACTCTTGAATGACAGGAATAAAATCATCTGCCAGAAACAGCGGATCTCTTCCTCCCGCACCTGAATACTGAACTGCAGCACAATCGCCATGAGCTATTTGCCCATCCTCCAACACAAGCATTACTGAAATTGCTTCTCCGGCTTGTCTCACAGCAGTAAATCCATCTGTAACAGGATCTCCTTTATAGGTTGCTCCATCAGGTACAGCATTTCTCTTGATTGCCCGTTGATCATCAAAGTAAAAGCCTGTCCTTCCCTTTGAGCAAATAACATCCACAATTTTCATGTTCTCATCGATACTCCTTTGTCACCTTGGTCTTCCTACAAGTGCCCCTTTGCCGATTGCATAAATATCATCAATAACCATCTGGAAGCTTACAGCTCTTCTCTCATGACGAGCTCTTTCCTCAATCTTTTCTCTGTGAAAACCAATGATATCCTTGCTAAATGGCAGGTCACCGCAGTCTAAGAGTCTGACTGCTCCGTTATTATCTCTGGCAGGAAGGATTTTGCCCGCATTAAACTTGCTGGGTGCAAAGGGCACATCAATAACCCCTGCCTGGAAAGCTCGTATAACACCAACCGCTATATCACCGTTGCCAAGTTCGAAAACCTTATCTACAATACAACGGGTTTCAGCAGTGATTATTTCCATTTCTGCTTCCAGTTCAAGTGTTAATGGCAGCTGTTGATCTTTAAGCATGGTAACCAACTGCTTTGTAGCTCTAAGCCCATTTGCATTAGCCTCCTTGGTCGGTATTCCAAGGGCTTCATGAGGTGACTTTACGATTACTTTTGTGGCTCCCGATAAAGATGCAGTTGCTGCCCCCCATGAGATANNTACGCATGAATTGTTTCTCCTTATATTGTTGGCGTTCAACCGGGCCATCTTACTGTGACGGCCAATTAAACTCCCTTACGAGGGCGCCCAACCAGGCGGCCCTTACTGATAGCATATACATCGTCAATAACCATCTGAAATGACGCAGTCCTATTCTCGAAATGAGCTCTTTCCTCAATTTTCTGTCGGTGGAAATCAAGCAGCTCCGGGGGCAAAGGCACATTGCCGGGATCGAACAGACGGATGCAGCCTTCATTATCACGCGCCGGCAGCATTTTACCGGCATTGTAGCGGCTGGGAGCAAAGGGAATATCCAAAACTCCGGCTTCAAAAGACCTGATTGCGCCTTGCGCAATATCGCCATCACCAAGCTCAAGAACTTTCTCCAGAACTGCTCTGGTCTCAGCCGCAATAATTACCTTCTCGTCCTTGAGACTATAGGTGTTGAGGCTTTGGTCGTCCAGCATTGAGATAGTCTGCCTGGTTGCACGCAATCCCGCAGCGTTTGCTTCTTTAGTAGGGACGCCCATGGCTTCATGAGGCGTCTTAACAATAACTTTTGTCGCGTGAGACAAGGCTGCTGCCGAGCTGCCCCAGGCGATTACCGCATACGCTTTCGCTTCATCCTGCGGAAATCCGCCCATCCATTGGTGGAGAACAGTAGTAATGGTAACATCAGAGTATCCGTACTTTTCCATGTATTCATCGGTCAGCATTTCCAAGGTTCGAATTGCTGCTACGTCCTGAGTTAAGTTTCCGCTCTGACCATAACCTACTGTGATATTTTTGACCCCTTGTTCAGCAGCAAGTAAACTCTCAACAATAGCAACAGCGTGGGAGATTGACGGGGGTACCAATGTTCCGGTTAGTGGTCCGAATGGCTCACGATTAATTGATACTCCAGCTTCTTCATAGATACCAGTCAGCCTGTCTACATATTGCCAATCATATATGGTTTTCTCAAGGGAAACACTTTTTGCATAAGGAATATTGTATGAGATACCTCCACCTTCGTAGGAAGTAAATCCTCCAGCCAAGGAAATTTCCGTCAGCAGCCTTGCATCTGGTGTTCCATGACGAACTTGTACAGGTACATTCACAGACTCATTGACTTTTCTGCAAATCTCCACACCATAGTTTACAGCCGGGAAGCCATTAAGCATAGATCTACCTGCTTTTTTACTTTCACTGATTCCAATTTCTGCTTCACCATATAGATTCTGCCTTGTGTAGCTGTCGATAGTTGTAGGCAGTAAATCGGCTTCACCATTTTCCTCCAAGAACTGCAATAATTTGATATGCCTGTCTACCAAAGCAACACCCGCTCTTGGCTGTATAAGCGTATCGGCATTTTTCTTGGCTTCATTTAATTTATTTGAAAAAATCCTCTTCCTGGGAATGTTTTTATGATATACAACTGTATTTTCAAAGTCTACATCCATGCCCGTAGGCCATTGCCGCAACACTTCTTGTTGTAGCTGCCTGAATGTACCCTCATCCAGTTTTTTGTTTTTAATCACCATTTATAAACTCAGCTCCAATTTTTATGATAACATGGTTAAAGCTTGACCAACTCTTTTTTCATAATCCGTATGGCTATCTCAGG
>DIQU01000014.1:27956-64443 GCA_002426555.1 Firmicutes bacterium UBA5454
CGTATGGCTATCTCAGGATAATTCTCACTTAATAAACCCATAGCAGCAAAAATATAATCAGCGTCCAGAAAATAATCAGCTTGCTGCGGTTTTAACACTGCAGGGTTTGCATCATCATATCGGGATTGCTCAAGTGCTTCCAAAGGATTAATACTGTTTATTATCGGACCACCAGTCCCTATTATTGTCCTTAATCCTGTCAGGTCCTTACCAGTTTGTACATAGGCGGCTCCAAAAGGAGTATACATAGTTTCTATTGTTCCTGCATGGCGTTCTACTGCCAGCTTAACTGCTGTAGTGGTTAGACTGTAATCTACAAGACTCAATTTTTCACTGTCAGAAGGAAGTAAATCGGGAGAGTCTGATATCAGTGTTAATTGACTTTTTATATCATCCGCTGATAATCCTGAGCGGTTTTTTATCTGCTCAATTCCAGCTGATTCAACTAAAGCTGTGGCACTGTATCTTACACCTAAATCGCCTTCAACAGTACGTTTCATAAAGGGTTCAGGAAGTCCTTTTATAATGACTCCTGTCCGTGTTGGGCTGCCATCCGCAATGGAATGTACATCGGTTGTAGCTCCTCCTACATCCACTACCAGGAGGTCCCCAATTCCCTTCTCTTTCTCATAACCCGCTGACAGTCGATAAGCTGCACTGAGAACTGCTGATGGAGTAGGCATTAAAATACCCTCTATAAGGTTCTTCACTTTTGAAAGCCCCTTGGCCTGAATAATTCTTCTGAGGAATATCTTACGTATTGCTTCCCTGGCAGGTTCTATGTTCAGAGTATTAAACTCAGGCATTACGTTTGCACATACTGTTACCTGCTTACCTGACCTGAGTAAAACAGCTGATGCCTGGTCCGCTGCAGATTTATTTCCGGCTATAACAACTGGAAAGCCTTGTTCTATATTGGACAATGCATGAGCATTATGCAAAATTACATCCTTGTTACCGCCATCTGTTCCGCCAGTCAGTAGTACAATATCCGGTTTTAATTCATTGATCTCAGCTGTTTCACTGGGGCTCAGCTCGTAGGAATACACCTTCATTACCTTTGCGCCTGCACTTAGAGCTGCTCTTTTTGCCGCTTCTGCCGTCAAATCCGGAACCAAACCGACAGCAATCATCTTTAAGCCTCCTGCAGCGCTGCTGCATGCATACTTGGCCATATAATCAATATTACCTGTACGTTCCTTTAGGATATTCAGGGCATTTTCCAGTCCTTCATTTATATCTGCAGCTACCGTAGTAAATGACTTGGCAGTACCTAAGACGAGCTCGCTTTCCAAATCTACAGCAGTGACCTTGGTATATGTACTTCCAAAGTCAATAAGTAAAACTGCTTGCATTAAATCATTCAGCTCCCAAATCCTTTTTGATTTCTACAATAGCAGTATCCGGAAGAGTTCCCGGAGGATAAACACGGTTAAATCCCATATCTTCAAACTTTTTTTCCACCTCTTCAAAAGGAGCCTTTCCTACAACAAGATTGCCGCCTACATAGAGAGGAATGTTCTGTAACCCAGCTTCATCACATTTTTCTCTAAGCCCGCGGCAATCAAGTTCTCCATGTCCGTACAGGGATGATACTAATATTGCATCAGCTGCAGTTTCTATTGCAGCTTCGATAAATTCCTCCTGAGATACCATTACACCCAGATTTATTACTTTAAAACCAGCTTCTGTAAAGGCATAATCCAGTATTTTGTTCCCTACTGCATGAACATCTGAACCGATTACGCCTAAAACCAGAGTTTTTTTGCTCACAGCCTTCACCACCTTTACATAGTAGTATAGTAGTATAGTAGTATAGTAGTATAGTAGTATAATAGTATAATAGTATAATAGTAGATATCTTTAATTAAGTCAACATTGTCCAAATTTATTGACTGAGCTGCTAAGTACTTGAAGAATATTCATTTTGAGTATCTTAAATATTTTTTTTCGTAGTATTCTGACTCAATTGTATCACGAGCCAATAGTTCACTGCTGCTCAGGATTTTTGAAGCCTCTTTCAAATCAGACCATATGCCAACTGCAACCCCACCCAATGCAGCTGCTCCCAAACACGCAATATCAGTATCGTGAAATAACTGCACATCGCCGATTATGGAACAGATTAGTTTCTGCCATGGCGCTGCCTTGGAAGCACCACCTATCAGTTTTACAGATTGCACAATATGACCTTCCGCAACAAAACGCTCCATAATGCGGCGCACCTCAAAAACCACACCTTCCATGGCTGCCAGTGCAATATCATATGCATCAGAATGCAAATCCAAGCCTTCAATTGAAGCTTTACCATTGCTGAAATTAGGTCGTAGAAATATATTTTCATTAATACCGATACGCTTCATAACCTCGTTATCCAGAACATCAAAGCTCAACTGAGAATCACCGAAAAGCTTGTTACGCACCCAGTCCAATGCAGCTCCTCCTGTGGGAACGCTGGAAAACACCCCATACATATTGGGACAAACATGAGGTCCTACACTTAAAATGGAATCATGATTTAAAAACCTTGTTGCACCAAAGATAACCCATGCAGTACCAGTCGACAAAAGTATATCTCCCGCTTCCAATACATTGGCACCGGCTGCAGCACAATATTGATCATGACCTCCATTTACTACTTTTGTATTCGTAGTCAGACCCATGGCTTCTGCTGCTTCCGGAGTAAGATTCCCAATTACGGTTCCTGTGGGCATTATCTCAGGAAGTGCAGACTCACGAATTCCACACAGCTCAAGAATTTCGTTTTGCCAGCCACTGCTATGAATGTCCAGCATACCTGTCATAGCTGCACTGGTAGGATCCGTTATTGGTATACCAGTAAGCTGCATATTCAGGTACTCCAGAGTAGTCAGGTAGTGAGCAGGCTCATATTTTTTAAACTCCAAAAAATTTCCTATGCAGCTGCCAGGTGACAGTCTTCTGCCGGTGCGGGAATGGAACCATCTATCATCTCGCTCCCCCTGACTGAATTCTGAAAAAAAAGCCTTGTTCCTTTTATCCATCCAGGTAGCCGCGTATGCTAAAGGATCACCTTTCTCATCAACAGGCACAAGACTGCCTCCTTGAGCAGATATGCAAATGCATGCCACTTCTTTCGGAGCAATGGACCCAGTGCATTCTCTTACAGTTTGGATCACTAATTCCTTCCATTTACAAGCATCCTGCTCCACTATTCCTCCTGACGCAGTTATAAGTGGATAATTAGCGCTGAAATAAGCAAGTTTATTACCGGATTTATCCACTAAAATTGATTTAACAGCTGTTGTACCGACATCAACCGCACATATATACATAATATCCCCCTTATCCTTTAACTGCGCCCAGCATTATACCCTTAACGAAATATTTTTGTATAAATGGATAAACCATGATGATCGGCAGCGTAGAGACAACTATGGTAACATAACGGACTTGCAGGGATACCATCCCTTTTTCTTCCGCTTTCAGTATCTCCTGGGACAGAAGCTCACTGGACGACTGTATCAGTATTCTGCGAAGCAATATCTGAAGGGGCTGCAATTCTTTTTTACTAATGTAGAGGAGAGGAGTAAAGAAATTATTCCAGCGTCCTATTGCATAATATAGTATTAGAACCGCCAAGGTAGGCATAATAAGCGGGATGGCGATCCGAAAAAGAATCTGTATATCGTTTGCTCCATCTACTATGGCACTCTCCATCACTTCTTCAGGTATCGACGAAAAGGCACTTCGGCATATCATTACATAATAAGATGCCAATAACACCGGTATGATCATAACCCAACGGCTGTTGTAAAAGCCTAGCTGTGTTATCAACAAATAAGAAGGAATCAGCCCTCCTGAGAAGTACAAACAAAATACTATGAAAAAGTTTAAGAAGCGTCTGGCACAAAAACTTTTTCTTGAAAGCGGATAAGCAGCCATAGTGGTAGCTAAAATGCTAAACGAAGTTCCCACGACTACATAAAATATCGTATTTCCATAGGCCATCCAAATACCCGGATTTTTCAATACGTGCTTATACGCCTCAAAACTTAAACCAACCGGCCATAAGAACACTTCACCTTTATTTACGGCAGCTGAGCTGCTGATGGATATACTTATTATATATAAGAAAGGGTACAGCGTAACAATTCCGGCTAAAATCGCAATAAAGTAAACTAAAAAATAAAACAAACTATTCGAACCTAGTTTTTCTTTCATCCTTTACGCACCTCCTTATTACCATAGACTGGTCTGGGTTACTCTTCGTGATATGACATTGGATCCAAATATTAGAATGAAATTGATTATGGAATTGAAAAGTCCAACAGCCGCAGAAAAGCTAAAACTGGTGGATTCAATACCTTTTCGATACACATAGGTTGAGATGACATCCGCTGTTTCATATATGCCAGGATTATAGAGAAGAAAAACCTTTTCAAACCCCACGCTCATAATGGTTCCCAGCCGAAGTATAAACAAAATAATTATTGTTGGAGCTATCATAGGTATAGTAATATACCATACCTCCTTGAACTTCGAGATCCCATCAATCTTAGCAGATTCATATAATGAAGGATCAATGCCTACAATTGCTGCAATGTATATAATTGAATTGAATCCAAATGATTGCCACACCCCAGATGATACATAAATAGTCTTGAACCAATCCTTCTTCATAAGGAAATTAATCGGTTCAATTCCTAGTTTCCCCAGAAAGTTATTTACGATTCCTGTATCTACAGCTAAAAATTCTTTGATAATTCCAACTAAAACTACAGTTGAAATAAAATGAGGTAAATAACTAACAGTCTGGATGGACTTCCTCAGTTTTGAACTGCGAATTTCACAAATGCAGACAGCAAAAATGATTGGCAGTGGAAAGCCATATAATATACTGTATACAGATATTAATAATGTATTTCTGATAAGACGAAAAGCATAGGGAGACTGAAAAAATTGGATAAACCACTTCAAACCAACCCAATCGCCCCCGTAAAGACCTGCGCCAGGCTTGAAGTCTTTAAATGCTATAACAAGTCCGCCCATGGGAAGATACATAAAAACAGCATACCAAATGAATATTGGCAGAAATATCAGGAATAAATATTTATCACGTTTCAGTGCCTTTAGTATTTTATTATAGCTATTCACTTTACCTTTACTTTTCTCATGAATTTTAAGCTCTCTTCGCATACAACTTTCCTCCCTTTGAAAACAAGCAGGGAGAGCCATACTCCCTGCTTATTTTTTTTACTTAGTTACCTGCGGCTTTCGTTCTTTCATACCTGGATTGATATGCTTCCAACAACTGACTTAATCCCATAGATTCAGCTGTAGCCACATAGTCATCAAAGGTTGACAGATCGGTTTCTCCCGTAACAAAAGATACCAGCATCTCATTGAAGTAAGTTATGATATCAGTATCATATTGTTGTATAACTTCAATTTCATCAGGGAGGAAAAACGAGGTGAGTACATCGGGAAGTTTGTTATATTCATGTATTTGTTTATTATATACAGCAATTTCCGGCATATAGCTTACATCCCGGTGAGCTGCAAGTAAAATACGCGGGAACCCACCAAAGTTATTTCCCATGCGATTAGCGTAATTATCCGTTGTCCTTTTCTCAAGGTCTGGTACTATCTTACCATCTATAACTTCATAGTCTTCATCTTCTAACCCGTAAAACATCAGACTGTTAGCTTCTTCGCTAAAGATGTAATCCAAAAAGCTGAATACTGCTTCCGGGTTCTCACAATTTTTGTTAATAGCAAAATATCCTGCAATTGGATCATTACCTCTGTAATAGCGATGTCCGTAAGGGCCTTCAAGTGGCAGCATGGGTGTCATGATGAGCGAGTCGTTTTTTACATCTATTTCAGGATTAAGCAGGCGTGCATAAGTTTGTGCAAAGTTTATATAAACCATCGAAACACCTACTGTATCATTTGCCATTCTTTCATTAATCATATCATAGGTAGATGTGGAAAAGTCGCTGTTAATCAAACCTTCTTCATACGCCCTGTTCCAATATTCTAGGAAGTCCCTATATCTTTCTGAAGTAAAAGAGCTTTCCAACTGCCCATTATCATCTGCTATAAAACCTGCTCCGTTAAGCTCAAGCCCCCAAAAAGCGCCGAGTGCGTTGAAATAGGATAAATGAGAAAAGTACATGGGATTTTCATCATTCTCATCATTACCATTTGGGTCCTGGGTTTTAAAAGCTGTTAATACATCATAAAACTGATCTGTTGTAGCAGGAACATCTAAATTCAGGTTCTCTAACCACTCGCTTTGTATCAGCAGGTTGGGAATATAATCCAAGCTCATATTTATAACAGGAACGTAGAAGACTTTACCATCCGGGGTAGTCATCTGACTCATAACCGTTGGGTTGTCTTCAAAACGCCACGATAGATTAACAGCATATTTTCCATAAAGATCTGTCAATTCAAGGAACATCCCAGAATTAACATAAGTCATATCTGTATCTGTGGACGGCATTTGTATTACATCAGGAAGGTCAATACCGGCAGCCAGGCGAGGTTTGATGGCATCACCATATGAAGCGGGATCCAGGATTTCCATATCAAGTTCTACATTAGCCAGACGTAAAATTTCCTGAAGCCATGCCATATTTTCAAAGTCCATATCTCCGCTGGCTACGCCCGTATTTGAACATACCCACGATATGGTAAGCGGTTCTTCAGTTATAGGTGCACTACCATCATAAACGAATCCCTCTTCTACTGGTTCAGCGGTTTTAGTATCAACAGGTTTATCCGTTTGTTTGCCGGGATCGTCTGTCTGATCACCTGTACAGCCAGTGATCAAAGTAACAATAAGGATACAAGATAGAAGAATTGATAGTATTCTTTTTTTCATTTTTTCTCCTCCATTTTTTTATAGTAGTGAGTGTTTTTTTATACATAGTATAAGCAGATCTTTTTATCTCCCCCTTTCTTTTCGACTAAATAAATCAAATCCATCTTAATCTTAAATGTTCACCCCCTTATCAGGTCAATCAGTAGTTAACTTTCTCCGATATATTGAATGGCTGTGCTATGGCTTCACTTACATAGACAGTCCCTTTACACAACTGATAGATTGATGCCGGTACAGATGGTGTTACAGGTCCATAGAGCTGCATGCGTGAAACCATGCGCTCCCATGAATTATAGCCTCCCGTAAAGGTAAGGTTGTGACGCTCCAGATGGTCTCTTGCATTGACTACATCCTTCGGTCCAACTGTTACTGCATAACCCGGGGTATTGGCCATGTCTCCTGCCCCTCCAAATCCCAAAGAATTTTGAATAACAGTCATTGGATGAGTTTCAATAAATCGTGTGCCAAAGGTGAGAAATTCGTCCAGGGAGTCTGTCCCAAAGGCCTTTGTATTTGGATCAATAAACGCAGTATGTCCAATCCAGCCGGTTGCTGAAACCACCAGATCTGCTGCACCTTCTCCGGCTTCTTCTATAAGCTCGGAATAACAATCTACATTATCATTGGTGAATACATGGATTTGCTCGATGGGCGGTCTTAAATCCTCTCTCAGGTGACCATAGAATTCTCGCAGGAAGGCTCCCCCCAGAGAAGGACCGTAGGTAACCGGTGCGACATTTCCATCACTGTCAGCCCATTCATCCATACAAAATGCATGAAGATTACGACAGTTTACATTGAATTTATTACATGCTTCCGTAACCGACTCATATATATTTTTCCACGAATTGGCAAATATTGCAACAAGATGAGTATCCTCTTCATCGGACTTCTTCAGCTGCATGAAAAGCTCACCAGCTACAGCTGAATTGGGGTCTTCAACAACCCGCACACGATATTCAGGATTGGGGTGGGGATAGTTTTCCATTTCTTCCCGCGTAATCTTTCTGCATCTTTCCAGCGCTTCTGCATCTTTGAACGGTATCCATTCTGCAGGCTTGAAACTAAATGATTGCTTCATTATAACACTACTCCTTTTCTTGTAATGGTAATAGTCATTTTTTCAGGTATGAAAAGACTTCTTCAGGCATATCCGGTTTACCTTTGAACTGTGCTGCTACAGCTTCATGAATGTAACATGTCCCTTTATACATACGAAGTATTGATGCAGGCACTTCCATGGCAACAGGTCCGAAAAGCATCAAACGTGATACCATTCTTTGCCATGATACTGCTTTATCCAGTGATGTCTTATACTGCAGTTCAATATGATCTCTGGCATGTGCTATGTCGCGGGGTCCTACGGTAGCAGACTTTGGGGGAACAGCGGCCAGATCTCCTGAACTTGCAAACAAACCTAATAATGAGTCTTCTGCTATGGAAATCATATGATTGCTTACAATGCGGGTAGTTTGCTTAAGATAGTCTTCCATGCTTTCACATATGAATTCACCTTCCGGTTCTATCGATGCTATCCGTCCGGACCAGCCTATTGAACTATAGCAGACATCCGCTCCGCCTTCTCCAATTTCGTCTATTAAATCAGAGTAATGTTCTACATTTTCATTCGTAAAATAGTGAATGTTGCTTTCTTTGGGACGCAGCTCCGGGTTTAATCCATTATAAAAATACTTCTGAAATATCCGCCCATAGCTGGCAGTATAGTCAAGAGGAGCAATATTACCCATATCATCCGCCCACTCATTAAGGAAAAATACATTGAGATTACGGCAGCTGACACCATACTTGTTGCATAATTCAGCCAGGTTTTCATATACCGCTGCATATGGATTGGGAAGAATTATCGTTAGTTTTTGGTTCTCAGTATCGGATTTATACAATCGGTAGAAAAGATCGATGACAAAAGTCGATTGTACATCCTGAACAACACTTACTTTGAACTCCTTGTTTTCCCAGGAATAATCCTCCAGCTCATGCATATTTACTTTTCGTGCCTTTTCAATAACTTCCTTATCGGTATAAGGGAGCCAGTGAACCGGTCTGTGATTAAATGCTGATTTATTCATTTTCACCCTCCAATAAAATTTTTTCGTTCGATATACCGCAATATCTCATAAGAAATAATGCAAGTGCTTTTGTATATTGTAGCAATTGGGTACAATCCACGTACTCATCGGGTTGATGAGCACCTCCAGGCAGAGCGAAATCCCTGAATATACCAAAATTAAAACTGTGGGGACTTCCATATTGAAGAAACAGGGACAGATCCGTTAAGCAGGAACCCTTTTCAGCGACAGGCTTTCCCGAAGTCTCACTGGCAGCTTTAGTCATTATATCTACGCCGCCATCGCTTTGATCTGTTTCGCCGTAATAAAAGTACCTGGTGCCCTGCTGGAAGCCAGATGTTTCTACGCCGTATTTGAGGAAGATCGGTTTAAGGCGCACTACTATGTCCTGGAGTTCATCATTTATCTCTTCGAATGTTTTGTCGGAATATATAACAAATGAAACAGTTGCATCATTATGGCTGTTGCATCTGAATGCTCCCAGTCGAAGCGCCGAACGTTCCATATCAGAACCTGTATACAACGGGTTTTTATGCAGCTCTGCCCGGCGTCGATCCCTAAACTCTTTTATTTCAACCATTAGAGCTGAAAGCACCTCATACAAGTCCATCATGCTGTCAGTAGAGTCTTTCTTACGAAGCTCTATCCTAAAACCTCCGCCTCCGATGGCTATGGTCCAAATTTCATAATTGCCGCCGTCCAGATTGACATATGTTTTACATGGATACTTCAGGCATGCAGCCAGTGTGCCGTTGCCTCCTCCTGATTCCTCGTCACAGTAAGCAGTGAGCACTACAGGTCTTTTTAATTGTATACCGCCTGCCTGTAAAGCTTTTACTGCAAAATAGGAAGCTGCAATCCCTGATTTGTTGTCTCCTGCGCCTAAACCATAGATGCGATTATCCTTAATTATTCCGCCGAAGGGATCGTATTTCCATTTGGATAAATCTCCAACAGGCATTGTATCAGTATGAGCAGCAAGCATTACCGGCAGGTCTTCGCCTGTCTCTGCGATTATCGGCCAAATTCCACTGACATTGGGTCTGTTGGCTGTATTTCGATTGGGTATATATCCCGGATGCTCAGTAAACCCAGGTAGATTGTCCGGATAATACATTTCTGTTTCAAGATTTAGATTATGATACAATTTCTCCACATACTCTGCACATTTCTGCTCCCTGCCATCCGTACGAAAATTCTGCGAATCGAACTGTATTAATTCCGACAAAATACGAAACAATTCATCAGAGTTCTCATCTATATAATCCTGTACATTTTTCTCCAAGATTGAATTTAACATGTTTACACCTTTCTTTCACTGCAATGCTGATTTTACTCCAACAGCCATTATTTGTCTGCTTCGCTGTCTTCTGACAGTTCACGAATATATTCAGCTGCTTCTTGGCTTGCATGGTCGGTTGGATATGGATAGGGGGGGATCAATTGATCACCGGCTACAGAAGAAGCTGTGCAGGCATAATCATTTCTATATTCGTCTCTTTCTTCCTTATTTCTTAAGTTGGGAACCCTGATTGGGGTATTTCCATTTAGAATTGAGCGGTAGGCCAGTATGCCGCAAATACTCATATCAACACCTGTATATACATCAACTGCATATCTTCCATCTGGACGATTAAGAATACGATCTATAAAATATTGGGGTGCCCCAAAATCAGCATTACCATGACCAACATTAAAGCCCAGATCCATTGCTTTGTGTTGGGGATTGTAGTTTTCAAATTCACCTTCGGCAATTTTTTCGCCCTCACGATATACATGAATCTTGCTGTCATCAAATCGATCGCTCTCCATCATTCCCTTTGACCCGAAAACCATCCATTTACAGCCATATTCCCGCTTGAGTGCGCCGTGTATGCTTCTTACGATGCTACCATTATCAAGAGTAACCATCTCTATTCCAGTTGCAAAAGATCTGCCATGCCTGCGTTTCCATATTGCTTCACTGGTTTGGAAACCTACAACCTGGACCGGTCTTCTGCCGGTTATTGTTAAAATGGGACCCAGGCTGTGGGTGCAGTAATACGTAGAATAAGACCTGTTGCGCCAATGATCCTTCTCACCATATGTATATATACCGGGTGCCGAATCGTGAATATATTCTCCCTGCGCATACATTACTTCGCCGATTTCTCCTTGTTCGTACAGTTTCTGCATCTCAAATGCTACTGGGAAATAACAGCAATTCTCTGCAAAGGTATATATCAATCCGGTTTTCTCTACAGCCTCAATTAATTCAACAGCTTGAGCCATAGTTTCAGATGCTGTTACTTCACTTAGTATATGTCGACCCGACTCCAGCAGTCTAACTGCATACGGCACATGTTCAGTAGCGTAATTGGCCAACACTACAGCGTCCATATCATAATTGAAAAAGTCGTCAAAATTCTCAAATAATGCTATCTTTTTTCCAACTTCTTCTGCTGTTTCTTCGGCTTTTTTTAAAGCAGTTATGTCCTTATCACATACCGCAACCAATTCGGCATCAGGGTGATGCAAATATATGCGAATCATCGACATACCCCGCTTCGCTCCAAAAACACCTACTTTTACTTTCATTTATAAGCCTCCCTATACTATTATTTAAATATACTTGCTTTCTTTCCTGTTAAATCTGAAGGACTTAACTCTACTTGCATAAACATTGAATACAAATTCTGTCTCGACTGCGTTAACATTAACGCAAATAAAAATATTTAAATATACGACTTAAATCATGAAAATATAATTTTTTTTGCGTTATCCTTAACGCAAGTTACTTTAATTTTTTTCTTTCTGAATTAAATTGGCATATTTAGCTTTAATCTATCTTTTTCCATACAAACATACAATTACAACAAAACTCTTAATAAAATTATATATCATTTTCTATACTCTGTCAATTAAAATTTCATTACTTTTTCCTAAAAGGTGAATAAAATATTTGTAAGCAACTCGATTCAATCTTAATATAAGTTTCCAAAGTACAGGGTTTTCAGCACATAATATAACTTAACTTAATTTTTTCGGTAAATCATAGATAACTTATAACTTTCTGGAGCATTCACTCATATCCGCAGCCATATTTGCTATGCTGCAGGTTGTCAGCATTAGCACCTATTATGATATTGGTATTGGAATAGTATGAATCCCTATCCGGCTTTTCACCTGTTATAAGATAATTATATAACATAATAACAGGATAATATCCCTGACATACTCTTTCCTGAGCTAGAATCGCGGTAATAGTTCCTTCCTGCAAAGCCTTTTTATACTCTTCTTCATACTCATGACCGATTACGACATAGTCTTTTTCAGTTTTTTCGAATATCTTGTAATTATTTAATAAGATTCTGTATTGATCAAAATAAAACCCTTTAGCTTCAGGATGATCCTTCATAGCTTTCAGTACTACTGATGAAGACTCGGCCAATGTGCAACGATAGGATCCCACAATATGGAAGTCAGGATAATTATTTTCCACGTGTTCCAGAAAACCCTGCACGCGTTTGTAACTGGTGTCTCCTGACCAAAAATTAGTGCTTGAAATGATACAACATTCACCAGACCTGTTGCAGAATTTATACATCAATTCAGCTGCAATCTTACCCGTTTGATAATAATCCGGACCATAGTAGAACAACCTCTTGCGGTTTATCGTATCCTCGTCAAAGATTGCTATAGGAATCACGTTCTTTTCTGCATATGATAAAACCAGATCACTATCATTAAAATTTACAATAGACATGGCAATGGCATCTATATCATTATTGGCAATGATATCATTTATACTTGCATTTTTACTTATACTATCATTATGTATAAATTCAATAATTTTAACACCAAATTCCAACAATTCTTCAGCTGCCATTTTTGTTCCGATTCTTACTTCATCCCAAAAAATTTCCGGTGTGCAAGGCATAATGACAAGAATATTGAACTTTTTGCGTAAAGCCAGCCCGCGAGCAACAGTATTGGCCTTATACCCCAGACGTTCCACAATTTCCAGAATCCTGTCTCGAGTTTCATCCTTTATTCGCCCCGTATTGTTAATTGCACGATATACTGTTCCAACTGATATGTTTGCCTCACGAGCTACATCTTTTATGGTTACTTTCTTCAATGCAGGCACCTCACCATATCAACACTTTTCTAACCGCTTGTGCAAGACTTCTACCTTACACGGTTGAGTACTGGTAAATCACTTTCTTTGAGTTAATTTCTAATCTTTTGTATATAATTATATGTACTATTAGATGTCTCTTATAAATTGCGTTATCCTTAACGCTATTATATACCATATTCCAAACACTTGTCAACAAAATATTTTAAGAAAATACCGTGCTACAAGACAAATTTATCCTTCTCATCCAAACGGCAGGGCATCTGCAAATCACTATATCTTTTTGCAAAAGGAGTGCGGAAATCATCTCTCACAGCATCGCGTTCCTCCTTTTTCGTGAAGTCGGGTATCCTTAATTCTTTTCCGTCTGACAATGCGCTGTACCAACCCAGGATGCCTGCCGCAGATAAGGCTGCAGAACGATACACATCTAAAAATGGTTTCTCTTTCTTCAACAGTACCCTGATAAAGGCTCTGGTAAGATGATAATCAATACCGCCATGACTGGATTTTTCGTAAGCCGACAAGTTGAAACCATCCCCCTCTTTTACCAGACCCGCTTCCTCAAGGGAAGGACTCATTTCTTCCGAGTTGCCGTCAAGTCCTGCTACGATTAATTTATCTTCACGCTTATCATAGCGTTTTGTCTCCATGGTTCCTTGTTCACATGCCAGTCGGTACCATTTGCTTGTGGGTGCATATCCGGAACAACCTGTTGTATTGAAAACAGCACCATTGCTCATCTCCGTGATTACTACAGAACCGTTACAGTCCGTAAGCTTTCTGGGGCTCTTATAAAAGTCTGTTCTTCGAATCATTTTACAGGAAACCTTCATGGGAACGCTCCCTGTCACATACATCAGTGTGCCCAGGGTATGCATATTGTACATATTGGAGGGCAACACCTGCCTCCAGTGCAAATTATTCAAATCCGTGTCCTTTTTTATTTTGGAGCCGTCCTCAACGTGTGTATAATGCAGATATTCCGCTTCTCCATACAGAACTCTGCCCATTTTCCCTTCATCTATTCTCTTTTTCATTGCATGCACGGCTGTAAAATAGGGACAATTGGCCAGAAGTATATAGGTTCCCTGATGCTCTTCACACTTTTCCACCAGCTGAACACATTCACCCAGGGACGCTGCGGCGGTTGTCTCGCTCAGAACAGCCACACCAGCTTCGAAGGCTTTGATCGCATAGGGTGCATGTTCATGAAAAAAGTTGCAGAGAATCACTGCGTCAAGACCGGAATGGACAAATTCATCATAATCCCTGTAAATTTTCATCTCATCAGTAACATACTCGTTCTCTTCCAATGCAGCATCGTCTACTTCACATATTGCCACAACTTTCGCTTCCTCCATATACTGCAGGGTACGCATAAAGCTGCTGCCTCTCCGAGCTCCCATTACTCCTATTTTTAGTATTTCCATCTTTTTTTCTCCTCCACTTTTTCATAATATTTTTAATAGCCTTTTACAGCATATAAAAAGAGCATATCCAACTTCCAGCGATAACCATCTTTTGTAAGATTCCTAACCAAATTATCGTATCTTAAAATTATTATATTCCAAATGAAAGAATCTTTTTCTAATCAAGTAAAAGGTATAATGCAATTGCGCAAGCAAAGTCTACCACTCTATCGATATCATTGCTTTCGTTAACATTATGCGGGCACTCCGGCTCGAAAAATGGCCGTGACAAACCGGTCATTAAAGCATGACCCCCGCCATAATTATTATATAAATAATAATCAGATAATACACTGCAACCAATAGGCAGCTCTTTACCAGCAGCTAAATGATAAGCTTCTCTGTATTTGGAAACCACTGGGCTGTCGCTTGCTACGCTCGTTCGTTCAAAATAACGTGTAGTCCATACGGGACCTTTGGCACGCAAACCCATATGTTTGAACTCGTTGCTGTTTATATCATCAAGGAAAAATTGTATTTTCTTTTCCAGTTCAGCTTTATTATCGAAAGAATATATTGTATAAGTCAGTCTTCCCCTATTGTAACTGGCACCAATAGGTGAGCCGATACCCACGTTATACAATCTGAGAGGATATTTCGCACACTCGGCATTGGTATACAAAGGATCTGCAGTTAATTGGCTGACTAATTGACGTTCCAAACCTTCCAAATGCTCTATGAGCAGTTTAATACCATTGAAAACCGGTACCGCTGTTGATACAAAGTCAACTGCAGTTACATCAATGTTCATAACGCTGCCTCCCACACCAGCTATGGCCGCCTGTTCGGCTCCATCCAGATACAAGTACTCATCACAGGGATATTTAAGGCAGGCTGCCAGTGACCCATTACCTCCTCCCTTTTCTTCGTCCACAACAGAGGCTAGACAGACATCTTTACTCAAAGGTATACCACTTTCAATAACTGCCTTTAACGCAAAATACGAAGCTGCAACTGCATATTTATCGTCGCATGCTCCTCGCCCATAAATCTTACCGTTTTTAACTGCGCCACTGAAGGGTCCATACAACCAATCGTCATGCCTGCCTTCGGGTACAACATCGATATGCCCCGCCAGCATCACGGATGATTGGGCACAGTTGGATCGGTAGGTACCCACTACATTGGGTCTTTCACGATAGTCGCGGCCAGGCAGGAACCCGGGATGATCAATAATACCCGAAACACTGTCAGGAGAAAATAGATCAACCTCAAGCCCCAATTCCTGATACTTCTTTGCCATGAATTCCTGACATGGTTTTTCATCTCCGGTTATACCATGATTTACCGATGGGATACGAATCAAATCGCCCAGGAAGCCAATTAATTCATCCTGGTTTTCACGGATATATCCAACTACTTTCTCTTGTAAACTGTTCATTCGTCTTCTACCTTTCATCCCGATAGATTATATCTGTGATCTTAACCAGACCACTTACCCATTTTATATGCTGCTTGAATACTAGGATATTGTTTTCTTGACAATTTATTGAACAGTCAGCCCTGTAAAAATTTATCCATATCAATGGGATTGCCTTTTTGCAAACGTGACTCTTCCGCCGCAAAAGCTGCATAGTGGCTTTCTACAGAACGTTCAATTGATGTTATGAAACCGGTATTGAATTCATCCCCGCGAAAAAGACAGATGACATCGTACATCATACGTGAATCGCCGCCTTCATGACCACCTTTAAACGAACTATTATCGGTAAGGGCTTCCAAGTCTATTTCATATTCCGGTTTTCCAAATATCCTAACCGATAATTTTCGTAGCCAAAGGAATAAATCCATATCATGACATGATTTTGCCAGATATCTCGTTCCCCGATTTCCCATGCCAAGAACTGCAAAGCTAATTTTCTTTGGCATTAAATACCTCCATTTTTTATTCCTTTTAATTCCAAGCTTTTCATCAGTGTCTCTATTGTATATCCAACATATAATGGATGACCTGTTATTGCCTGGGGAAAATAAGTTCAATTACCACTCCCTGGGATCTGGTACAGGCAGCCATACTCCATTTTCCAGTATTGATTCCTGACTTACCAGACCAGGTAAAGTCATGTCCAGCGATTTGTAGATATCAATGGGCACTGTTCTTCCCTCATACAGCGAATCTATAAAATCAGTCATTATTGCCACATCTGAACCTCCATGCCCGGAAGTCCTTGCTTTTTCATCAATATCCCGCCACAGTTTTGGTGTATACTTTTCTTCATATTTGCTGAGGCTGTCCCATCTACCTTTCTCACTTTCTTCATTAATCCATATGAAATCAATGTCATCCTGGTTCTTAGAGAAGTGACTGCCCTCATATGCTGCATTGGTTCCCTGTAGAGTAAAATTAAGGCTATAGGGATGGGGCGAGGCAAAATCCGTACGTATTTTTATCAAGTGTCCCTTCACTGTTTTGCACAGCATAACTGCAACATCATCTCCAGCCATTTCTTTGCCTTTCAAATCTCTGTTGTGCCTCCCGGAACCTGCGCAGCAAACACTCTCAACCCTGTCTCCTTCCATCCAATTTAAAATAGGACCAAGGCTGTGTGTCCCATATGTGACACCTCTTTTTTCATATACATATTCTCGTCTCCAGGGAGTTTTGTACAGCAAATCACGGCAATCATGTATATACTCTCCTTCGGCATAGAATACATCACCAAACACACCCTCACGAACCATTTCCTGTATTAGCATATACGGTTTCATATAATTGCAGTTTTCACCCATCATATACTGTGCCTGAGTAGATTTACACGCCTTCAACAAAGACTTGCATTCATCAATGGAAATTGCTGCTGTAACTTCGCTGAATACATGAATATCCCTTTTGAGAGCTTCAATAGACTGGCTTACATGCAAGTGCATGGGAGTTCCTATAATTACGGCATCCAGATTCCCCTTTTCCAGCATCTCGGTATAATCCGTATAGCGATCTACTCCATCTACATCCTTAAGCGCCTTATCCAAAGCTTCCTGGTTCAAATCACAAGCAGCTGTAAGAACTGCCCTTCCACTACCTTTAAATGCAGCGAGAAATGCAGATGGACGACCAGCAGCTCCAACAATACCTACTTTTAGCTTTTCCATATGTGTTCCTCCATGTTCTTTAATCTTTTGTTTCTCTATATACCCCTTTATTCTTAAAAGGGATGGTGCCGAAGTCAAATTTATAGACTGTATGGTGCACTTAAACTGTAAATAAACATCTCTTTCACCACAGGTTACTCGGGATTAGGATGAAGCAGCTTTTTGCCGTACTGTTTTTCTTGCCGATTTCTCAGCTGCTGTTCTTTTTAGAATTAGCTGAGATACAATGCCTATTGCCAGCATTACACCATTAAAGACAAATAGTACAGGCTTGTAAGTGCCATTCACTTCATAAAACAAATTAGTTACAGGCATGCCAATTATATATCCCGCATTGCATATGGATACAAGGATGCCCAGCATTTTGACATAGTACCTTTCTCCAGAAAGATGCAGTGATATAAAAGGTAACATTATGGTATTCAACGGCAATGCCAAAGAGGATAATACACCATAACCCATAGCAAAAACCATGCCTGTTTCTGAAGGTGTAATAACTGCCAGCATGAAAATAGATACAACACCTGCCACATAGCAAATTATCATAGAAACTCGTAAACCAAACTTATCATGCATGATTCCAGTCAGAAATTTGAATGCTGCAAGGGTCAGTGAATGAACCGTCAATACAGTTGCAGTAAATGCCGCATTTATTCCCACATCATTCATATGAGCTGCAGATACTCCACCGCTGCCTTGCAGAATCATACTTGTAAGAAATATACATATTGCAGTTAGATATAAGTGTGATTTAGGTACTGCAAATCGAGGCTTGTTTCCAATCGATTCATCTTCCTTGTAACTCTTGGCGGCAAGATCCAGGGATGCAGTATTGTTATTTTTATTTGACAGCACACGCAAAAGGAACTGTAGTATCAAACCTGTCACCAGCAGGATTACAGCAGTCAGCAAATAAGCAGAACGATATCCGAAAGGGTTTGCATCATTATAGATGATAGGGGATACGATCTGTAATGCCACTGCACCACCAACGCCATTGGCTGCGAGAATAAAACCCATTACAGTGCCGCTGCGCTCCTTAAAAAACCTATTAACCAAATACCCCACCATGGTGGTCGTGGTCCAGGCAAGACCCAATCCAGTAAAAATACCACCTAAATAAAACATATAGACATTTTCAGCTTTAGCATTTATCAGCATTGCGAGGATTAAAGATACAAATCCAGCTCCTATAAGCTTCTTGGAACCAAATCGGGTTATAAGCGAACCAAAAAACATGTTGACAACAGTAGCGGTAATATAACGACAGCTGTAATTAATGCTCAACAAGCTGCGCTTTATATTCAGTGCACTCGTAATAGCCGCCAGATACAGTGTATTTGTGCTGCTGCAAAAGCCCAGACAAGTGAATACCATTGCAAAGCATGCTGTTATGATCACCCACTTGTATTTTATATTGTCCTCTGTTATTTGGTCTGTCGCTTGGTCTTTCAATTTGTTAATCACCTTTTTTAACAGAAAAAGATTTGATTTGCGTTATCCTTAACGCAATTCTATATCATATTTTAAATCTTGTCAACACAATTTAGTGACTCAAAAATATGTTAAATCTGCAATTTACGATCTTGCGTTAAAATTTTACCATGCCTATTTTAAAAACACTTCGATGACAGGTGAGATCATTTTCGGTTTTATATGAGGTATATTAAACACTACCAGATCATCCGCCTCCATGCGCCCCAAACTAAAATGGCTGCTGTTCTTCTCTGTAAATAGAATTTCGCTGCCATCATGTAGAAACTGAGCATAATCCACCTTTCCAGCCAGATTTCTCATTTCAAGAAAGGCAAATGGATATTCAGTCAGATGTATATACAATCGTTTCACATCCTGACTTTGTGTTAACTTGCATCCTTTGGGGGCGGTAAATTCAGGTTCAGCCATGGTGCACCCATAAATGGAAGGCCCATTATACTTCATCCAATCCGCATATACCTGTAAGGCCTGTTCTGCCCGGTAATCCATATATCCCCTTGCGGTAGGCCCTACATTCATCAGTAGATTTCCGCCCAGAGATACAGTGTTGACCAGCATATCTATCAACATCTCCGGTGTCTTCCATGTCATCTCATCCCGATGATATCCCCATGAACCGGAGAATGTCTGACATGCCTCCCAGGTGACCAGTTCATTGGTTTCCTTATGGCGAATCCATTCCTGTGGCTGGTATTGCTCGGGAGTCCAGATATCCTGATCGATATCAGCTCGGTTATCTATTATGATACCAGGCTGAAGACTTCTTGCCAAAGCAATCAATTCCTCAGATTCCCAATCATCCTTTCCCTTTCCCTTCATCCAGGGTTTATCTTCCATCTTATTATCTGGATAGGAGAAATCAAACCAGAGAATATCTATTTTCCCATAGTTGGTCAGCAGCTCTTTCACTTGGTTGCGCATATAGACAGCGTAATTGTGCATGTTGCGGTCCTTACTCTGTTCATAGGCATCTTCGTCATCTCTTCTGGGATGTATGGGGTCTATTGGAAAATCAGGATGATGCCAGTCAATCAGAGAATAGTAAAATCCAATGCGCAGTCCTTCTGATCGGAAAGCATCTACATATTCCTTAACCAGATCTCGTCCCGCTTCGGTATTGGTACACTTATAATCGGTATACTTTGAGTCAAACATGCAAAAGCCTTCATGGTGTTTGGAGGTCATAACAGCATACTTCATTCCAGCTTCCCTGGCTTTCCGTGCCCACTCCTTGGGGTCGTACAAGTCTGGATTGAAATACTTCAGGTACTTGTCATACTTCACCTCTGAAATCTTTTCTCTGCTTTTAATCCATTCATGGCGGGCAGGCATGGCATACAAGCCCCAATGAATGAACATCCCAAACCGTGCCTGGGTAAACCATTCCGTATTTCCGGGGGTTTTACGAGTTACATAGCTGGACATAACAAATCTCCTTTCGTTTCTTAACATGTTTTTACATTTTGTAAGTCTAATTTTTAAATAATGCGTTTTCGAAAGCCTCTATCAGCTTTTCCTTTGATAAACTGCTGCTGAGGTAACAACGTCCACCCACAGGGATGGTTACCGTGCCTTCACCAACAGAGAAGGGTAAAGACTCACCGCCAAGTTCATTTTGCAGTGTCACATCATTTGCATCAAGAGGCAGCTCCAGTTGCCCGCTTCCCGAAGTATGCCAATAAACTACATAACGCTCGTCTTTTCTCTCGAAATTGAATGCAAGTACATCCTTGCTCCCGCCCGCTGCATCTGTTATCTGATTATATGGGACAAGCTCGTAATCATTGTTCTCGTTGATTAGAAGAATATGTTCCTGATCAAGGTTCCGGAGCTCCAGCTTTTGCTCTTTCGTAAGCCATTTTCTCGCCCTGACATCCTCCCAGCGCCGCATTACTTCCATAATGTCATCAGTACGTGGATGGGATTTAAACGCCTCAATGTTTTCCATCATAGTAACAGGGCAATCCCAGGCAGCTGCGCGGCTTGTTCCATATTCGTACATGTCAGACTGAGTTCTGAGAGCCCAGTAACCCCACCAGCCAAAATTGAGTCTTGTGAAATCCCGGCGCATGCGTGGTGCTTCCTCAGCAGGAAATTCATCGATCTTTTCTTTGAAGACTTCGGGTTGGAATATATCAAAAGCATTGCCTCCACTTAGAAAGTGCCAGCTGAAATGGGCTTTGGCTGCACCTTCTGCAAACAGTGGAGCTGGTTCAAGCTTCTTATATACTCGGTATTGAGCATTGGGCACATGGAATCCAAATGGGGGATTTGTGCCTTCGGATCCGTCAAAGTAGACAAATTGGAATCCTGTATTGTATGCATTGGCAATTTTATCAGCGATTTCGTCCTGAAGGTTTGAGTTTTGGTCGAGATAAACACTTGTTCCGCCAAATTCGCTGACGTCAAGAATCCCGCCTATAAGACCAAGGGGATGGCTTTCGACTCTCGTTGAATGTACGCCGCGTTTACAAGCTGTAAAACAATAAGGAGGCTCAGTCGTGTAAGCTTCGTAAGTGATAAGCTCACCACCAAATTTCAGCACACGACAGCTTTCATCCATAACTACAGTTTCGGGGTTTTGCTCCACATATACTGCTGTATCGTCTTTATCCAAAGCTTTGGCTAAAGTGAAATATTTTGTAATGTTTAATCGATGATCAGCAACAGGGGTAACATAGCTGCTTTTTAAACCAATGTGAGTATGCAAAAAGTGAAGTCCAGGAATAATTCCGGCTGCTTTTATCTTATCAAGCATCTTTCCAAGATCTTCTTTCTCCTTCGGATATTCCACCCTGTAGTCGTAATTACCGTTCAGTCCGTATCCACCTTTCTCCTGGAAAATCGAGGTATAATAGATCAGCATGCATCGAAAACCGCCCATTTGCGCATATTTTATATGCTCATCTATATTATTCGGGTTAACATTGCCTGACCAGTAGGCTGAAGCATTTATAATATCGCGGCGGCGGCCCTCAACTCCACGTGGGAGATCATAATCTTTCTCGACCATATCTATCGCATCGAGCAGGTTATCCGTCGCACTTACTATTAAAACAGCACCAGTACCCTTGAGCTTAATGTCCTTAACGGCATCAGCACTCATTATGCGGAAGCCTTTACGGCGCTCTGAGTCAATACGGGCATATGGAGAGTTCGCCAATACATTAATAGCAATCTTATCGTCCCAGCTCACGTTCAACCATTCACCGAAGTTCTCCCTGTTGCGAATGGGTAATTGCAGCAAACGAAGTTCAAATACAGGAGGAGGTGTCATCTTAAGAGGATAATCAGCAGGGTCGTAAATAAAATCTGAAAGACAGAAGCAGATATACATGGACGTCTCTTTTACCTCAATGACTGCCTTATAAGGGATAATCTCAAACCCTGCAATAAGCTTGTCACCTTCACGGCGAACACTGTTGGCTTGGTAAGTAGTCCGCTTGTTTGGATGGGCAAGCTTAACCTCATTGTTAAAGGGTCTTTCCTGTGTTGCTGAAAACAATGCGATTTCCTCTTCTGCAACCAGGCATTCTTCACCTGTGGGCTTATGTATCAAGCTTTTTGTTATACAGTCTTCTCCTATAACGAGACGCATCTGTTCATTTTCAATGATAATATCTCGCACATTACTTATGGTAGTATCCATTTTGACTTCCTCCCCCCATATTATATTTTTTGCAGGGTTATTTAATTTTATTCAAAGTCGAACTCATACTGATTCAAGTTATAGTCGTTCTTAAGTTGAATTATATCTCGCTGAATGGCTTCATTAAGAGGAACGCCTTTGTCCTTACGATACTGCCAGGCAATGTATTCTTTTTCTCCGGCAGTATAGATTCGTTCCTGACCCGGTGCAAGCTTTGAAGCCCGAAGCTCTCTTAGAATATCACCCGTTGTCTTTTTGAAGGTATCCAATTCAGTAAAGGATTCTATATTTATGGCGATGAAGAAATGTCCTATATGATAGGGAACCTTCTTCCCATTATCCAAACCGGTTAAGGCTTTTAGAAATGCCCCACCCTGTAATGCAGCAGATAGGATTTCTACAACCGCAGCATAACCATAACCTTTATAACCAGCCAATTTTTCGCCAATTCCGCCTAAAGGTGCCAACGCTGCACCACCTGTAACCAGATCCTTTAACACCTGCTCAGTATCCGTTCTGGCAGTACCATCTTCACCAATTACCCAGCCTTCAGGTAACTGCTTGCCTTCACGAGCATATACCTCAATTTTGCCCCGCTGAGCTATGGAGGTGGCAGAATCCAGTACAAAGGGAAATTCTTCATCTGTTGGCATGCCAAAGGTAAGGGGATTCGTGCCCAGCATGTTTTCAACGCCGAAGGTTGGTGCAATCGAAGGTCTTGCATTGGTCCCGGTTATTCCTATCATACCCTTTTCTATTGCCATCATGGAATAATACCCGGCTATTCCATAGTGATTGGAGTTGCGAACCACTGCCATACCCATACCATAATTAGCTGCCTTTTGAATGGCTGTATCCATGGCTCGTTTACCAATTACATGACCCATGCCATTTTGTCCATCTAAAACAGCTGTTGTTGGTCCTTCCTTTATCACCTTGATGTTGGTGACTGGATTGATAATACCTTCCCTGATGCGGTCTACATAAAAGGGTTTAAACCGACCAACACCGTGGGAATCAATACCCCTCTTATCTGAAGTAATCAGAACATCGGCACAAATCTTTGCGTCTTCCTCCGGTATGCCTGCTCCTTTAAAAACATCTACCATAAACTGTTCCATGGTTTCAAATGCTACCCAATGAACCTTCTCTGACATACATTTACACCTCTCTAATTTGTATTATTATACAAAACCTGTTACTCGGATTTTACTCGCCGATGATCATAACTTGCACAGTTCGTTCCCTGGCCCGTGTTTGATCAAAGTCTATAAAGTGGATGAATCCGAATTGACCCAAATCCATTTCGCCGTCCACCATTACAATGGTAACATTTCGCCCAATGACAGAAGAACGAAGATGGGCATCCGTATTATGGCATCCTCGGGCATCTTCATCATGCTCCTCTGCAAATTTCAATGCTTTTGGACCGGGATGAAGATACATTCCCTCTCTGCGTTGTGTAGGAATGAAATTCTCAAACACATCCAGTAAATCTTGCTGAAGGGTTTCCATCCCTGTCATTGACATATCAAATGCACACTCCTGAGTGATAACACTGCATGTTGTATGGCGGGAATATACGACAACAATACCGTTTTTAATGCCCGATCTTGCTGCAATCTCTCTTGTTTGGGCTGTTACATCATGAAATGTGCAGACTTTATGATTTGATTGCACCTTAAACTCTTCTCTATATACCATAAAAATCCTCTTTTCGTTTTACTTGTTCATATTTTAATCTGGCTCAAGGTCCTTCATTTCATTCAGGATGACAATATAGACTGCCATCATACAGGTTGACAATATAGACTGCTGTCATTCCGAATGCAAAGAGGAATCTTTGTAGTGAAAAATCTGCGTTTAAAATCCTTCATTTTATCAAGGCGACAATTGTTGCTTTTTTAGATCATCTGCCGCTCTTCTGGTAGCAGCAATCATTTCATCAATCATGGCAAGAGGGTCATCTGCATTCATAATACCTGATGCTGCTCCTGCGGCTTCAGACCCAGCCATTATAAAATCGTAAACCTGCTGCCCATTGGTAATTCCAGCAGCTTGTTCAACCATAATGTCCGGATAAATATCCTTAATAACCTTTATGGATTCCTTAACATAACTCATATCACTTACACCGCCGCCAGCGCCGCCGATCAGCTCGGATGGCTCGGGGTTAATAATATCAGGGTGAAGTTGGGCTATGGCTTTGGCTTCTGCTATGGTGTCGGCACAGGCAAACACCAGCATGTCCAATTCATTGGCTCTATCAATTGCAGCTTTAATTGCAGGCAGAGACATGGGTTTTTCACTATGATTGACAACAACACCCTGCGCACCTGCATCCTTTAGTGCTTCCGGCAGAATATCTGCCATTCCTCGTCCTGGTCGCAATGTATCCATATAAGGAGCTAAAATAATAAGATTTTTCGTATTCTCAGCTATCCTTCGAATTTCAACTGCAGGTGTGATGAATATAACATCGATGTCATACTTTTCTGCTGCTGCATCTGCAGCCTTTGCATATTCAAGGACTTTATCGCCCCAAATGTAGTTTTTTGTCCCTATCTCGAAATAAGGAACTCGTATTACGGGTTTCATTCAATTCCTCCTGTTTATTTATTGGCTAAATCATTTCGAACCTTGCGAACAATATCAACAGCCTCAAGATGACGATATTTGACATCTCTGAGTGTAGGACGCCAAACACTTTGCATGAAGCCCTTGATTAGCTCTTGATTACATGTTTCATAACAGTAATTCACAGTTCCTTCAAAATTCCACTGGTTACCCCAGTTGCTGCCTGTAGGCACATGCTCATATCCATTTTCATCCAGCAAATTGTAAGCTCCTACATAGGTTTCACTCCTCTTGAAGCCCCCGCCATAGTACCAGTTGCTTTGCAGGAACTCTTTGGGCATATTCTCTAAAAAGTCCTGTTCATGATTCCAAATACGATCTGACCAGACCCAAGGGCGTACGCCGGATTCTGTAACAGCCTTAGCCAGGAAAAACAGATCATTCCACCATAAATCACTATTGCGAATAACTGCAAGCCTGTTTTTTGTCTGATGCCTATAGGTTTCTTCATCCATTCCCAGATGGAAAAGTTCCGGGTTGTCAAACAGTTCGATAACTTCCTTAATCAAATCATAGCATGCTTTATAATATTCATCAGTAGAAACAAGACGAGAATATTTTCCCATCCATTCATCATGGCAGGTTGAAAAATTCAGCTTTGGGATGGGAGTAATACCTTTTTTACGCAAATCGTTCAGCATATCAGAAAATTCATTTTTACTTAGAGAACCTTCAACAGCTATCTCAGGATGGGAATCATATTGAATACCTTCGCCTAAATCAATAACCAGGGTGTTAATGCCTGCCTCCTGCATATTGACGGTTAGTAAATCCCATACATCCTTGTCAAACCTTAGTGTGTCACTAGCTGTGCAGTAATCCTCTACATAGCCATCTCCAAGCAACCTCTGTTTGGCATCTTTCTCAAGCCACATGTTATACCCAACATGTATCAGGTAAGCCCACATCTTGTTATCAGTTTTTTGCATTTTTTAGCACCATCCTTTTAATTTTTTCATTATATGGATTTCTCGCAATCTCGGATTGACATACAGGGAGGATTCCTCGTCACTATCAGAATGACTAAGTTGTGTCATCCTGAGTTCAGCGAAGGATCTTTATAGCGTTTTTATAGTTGTACCATCATATGTAGATGGCAGAGTGTCCATTAAGTCTTCTCGATTTATATTGGTCAAAACAATTTTCCAGCGCCGGATCTGATTTTCATGGATAATTGCTGGCAGAAAACCTAATCGTAGATAGATTTTGATAGCTGGAATTCGAAAATCATCCGTGCGCAAAACCATTCGAGCAAATCCTTCCTTCCTGGCTTGTTTCATAGCTGCCAGAGACGCGTGGAGCCCCAAATGATGCCCAGCATACTCGGGTAATACTCCAACCATATGCAATACTGCACAATCAGCTGGGAAAACATCTGTATCCCAGGAAGCTGCTGTGGCAATCGGTACATTGTTCTCATTCGTCACAAACAGAACTCGTTCAGGTCGGTAAAACTTACTATCTGTCATAAGGCTGTATGAAAATTTCTTCTTGAAAGATTCAGTTATAATTCTCTCCCAAGCCTTACAGTCACTGGGTTCACTCTCCCTTCGAATTTTGTATGGCTCCGGCAGCTTTAGTTCAATCAGCTTGTTTAAATCTGGATGTACCATGATCAATTGTGGCTTACCGCTTTCATTGGAACCGTTTGACATTGTTTATTCCCCCTTATTTCCCCCTTATTTACTCTTCTACCATTTTCGTGGATCTGGTACAGACAACCATCTGCCTTCTAGTAATATCGATTCCTGGCTCACTAAACCCGGTAAAGTCATATCCAGGGAATCATAGATATCGATTGGCACTTTTCTGCCTTCATAAATCGAATCAATAAAATCAGTCATAATCACTACATCAGAACCTCCATGACCGGAAGCTTCTGCTTTACTGCCAAAATCCTGCCACAGCCTGGGCAAATACTTTTTTTCATAGTTATCCAGCTTATCCCATTGATTTTCCGCACTTTTCCCATTGATCCAAACATGATCCCTGCTGCAACCTCCACCCTGGAAGCTTCCCTCATAAGCAGCATTTGTGCCTTGCAATACATAGTTAAGGCTGTATGGGCGTGGTGAAGAAAGATCCGTCCGTATTTTTATCAAACGACCTTTTGCAGTTTTACAAATCATCACAGCGCTGTCATCCCCGTCTATGGGAGCACCTTTTAGATCGAGGTTATGCCTTCCGGTTCCTACGCAGCAAACACTCTCCACTCTATCCCCTTCCATCCAGCTCAAGATAGGACCGAGGCTGTGAGTACCATAAGTGATTCCGCGAGTTTCAAATTGATATTTTCGTCTCCAGGGAGTCTTATATAACAGTTCTCGGATATCGTGGAGATATTCACCTTCCGCATAAAACACATCACCGAACACTCCTGCGCGAACCATTTCCTGTATGATCATGTAAGGCTTCATGTAATTACAGTTTTCACCCATCATATACTGTGCACGCGATAGCTTACAAGCCTCCAACAGCATTTTACACTCTTCTATTGATATAGCAGCAGTAACCTCACTAAATACATTGATGTTTTTCTTCAATGCATCGATGGACTGACTTACATGAAGGTGCATGGGCGTGCCTATGATTACAACATCTAGATCTCCTTTTTCCAACATCTCCATATAATCTGTATATCGCTTTACGCCTTCTACATCACTCAATGCTTTATCCAACGCTTCCTGATTCAAGTCACAGGCTGCTGTAAGTGCTGCTTTACCACTTTCTTTGAAGACAGCAAGAAAAGCAGACGGGCGGCCTGCTGCACCAACAATACCTACTTTAAGCTTATCCATTTCAAATCCTCCAATATAATTCAATCTTTAAGATTCCTCGCACGCTCGGAATTCCCACATATTTAAATGGAATGACAACATATTTAAATGGAGCTGAATTTTCTCAGCATAATCTCAAAGCAGCGCATATCCACACATTGAATGCCATCTTCATAAACAGGTTCCGGATAGTTATCTATAAAGAAGTTGGGTATGGTATGACTGTACTCAAAACCGAGGGACTTATAAAAGCCTTCTGTTGGTGAAGTGGTACCAACCAACATATGAGTAAAAGTCTTCGATGCTTCATTTATAAGCCTCTTTAAAAATTCAGAACCAATACCCTTACCTTGCAGTGATTCCAAGACTGCGATATTTTTTAGTTCACATCCCCCGTCTCCCATAGGATATAACACTGCCGCTGCTGCTGTATCAGCTCCATCTTTAAAAATATACAGTTCACCATCATACAAATAGCGTTCTATCGCTTCTACAGCCGGGTCAGCCAGAAGGAGAAGATTCATATATTCTTTCTTGTTGTTTTCAATTTTTAGTAATTCCAATACAATTCTCCTTTAGGAATATACCATCCCAGTAAACCAATGGATTTCTTGGGATAACAATTTGAGATCCTTCACTGCGTTCAGGATGACAGGATTATATAATCAGGATGACAGGATCATATAATCAGGTCAATAGGATTGGATTATAAATCCTTATCCTCAATTCCGTTGTACCAGGAGCCAAAGGGTCTCGCTATGGCTTCGCTGACATAGCAGGTACCCTTCCCAAGACGCATTATGGATGCGGGGCATTCCATGGAAATAGGTCCATAAAGCTCTATGCGTGAGATCATCCTTTGCCAGGAATCTCCGCCTGGATTAACAAAATTATGTACTTCAAAACGCTCCCGTGCATTGACGATATCTCTGGGGCCAATGGTTACTGCCCTTGGAGGGACTGCCCAGACATCACCGGAACTGCCCATGGGAGCAAACAACGAATTTTCAGCAATAGTTAAAGGTGATTCTGTGGTTAATCGAGAACCAAGCTTGCAAAACTCTTCCAAAGAATCAGCCTGGAACTCCTTGACGCCTGGATCTATGAAAGCAGTGTGACCCGGCCAGCCTGTTGCCGAATAAACAACATCAGCACCGCCGTCGCCACATTCTTCTATCATCTCTGAGAATACATTGTCACCCTTGTTTTCATTGGTAAATACATGCCATTGTTCAATTGGAGGACGTAAGTCTTCTCTGATTTTGTAATAGAAATGATTCAAGAAGGAGTAACCCAAACCTGCACCATATGTCAAGGGGGCAACATTACCATCCTCATCAGTCCATTCATCCATGGCAAAGGTATTAACATTTCGGCAATTTACATCATACTTGTTGATCATTTCTGCAACAGCTCCATAGACACCCGGCCATTGGTTGGGAAAAATGGCGGTAAACTTTTTGTCTGTCTTGTCGCTAAGATAGAATCTATGGAATATATCCTGCGCCAGGATAAGAGATGGATCAATGACCACTTTTACACTGAAACCATTTTCATTGGTGTATTCCATGTCTTCTCGTTTGATATTGCGCACCCTTTCCAGCATTTCCACATCTCTGGAAGGTAACCAGGGTGCCGGTTTGAAAGAAAATTCCCTACTCATTTAATCTACCTCTCTTTTGTTTATTATATTTTTGCAGCCTCATGGGCTCCACACCATCTAATTAGAAATAGTGCTATAGCCTTACAATGCTCATGAAGTTGTTTTTGTTCTACATATTCATCATACTGATGAGCCCCTCCATACAGCTGAAAATCTCTGATAATACCAAAATTCAGGCTTACAGGAGAGCCATATTTCAGAAACAGGGACAAATCTGAAAGACAGGCTCCGGTAATAGGAACAGGGCGGTTAACGACTTCCTCAGCAGCTTTCTTTATGGTCTGCAAAGTTACATCTTCATCGGGCAGGGATAGACAGTGAAAAAACCTGGAACGGGGTCTGAAACCATTGGTACTGACATTTATTTCATCAAGCCTTGTTTTTATCGCCCTTAAGATTACACTCAATTCTTCCTGGATATGTTCCTGTGTTTTGTTGGTATAGAAGACAAAGCTCATCATCCCGCGATCAAGGTTCATACCCAAACCCCCATCGCCTGCTAGGAATTCATAAAAGCGAAATGCAGAACGCTCCATGTCTGTCCCAACAAAGTATCGATCTGCTTTAAGCTCTTTATGACGATTTTGGATAAATGTCCGGAGTTCCTCTCGAACAATCATCAGTGCATCTACTGCCAATTTGGAAGAATCCTGAGGTTCATTTGCCTGTATTGCGATTTCTAAAATCTGACCGCCCATGGAACAACTCCATATCTCATAGTTGCCTCCATCCGTATTGATTATGGCATCACAATCATGTTTCAAGCTTGCAGCCAAGGCACCATTACCGCCGCCGTACTCCTCATCACTGTATGATTCCAGAACTACATCGATATCCAGCACTATCCCGCATTCCTGGATAGCTTTCATTGCCATAATGGAACTTGCAATACCAAATTTGTTATCACAGGAACCACGCCCATAGATTCTTCCATCCTTTATCACGCCTCCAAAAGGATCAACGCTCCATTTCGTTACATCGCCTACAGGCATAACATCTGTATGAGCAGCAAGCATTAGCTTTTTCTTTGCACCGGATACTCGGTAAGTTCCGCTGAAATTTGGACGACGATCTGCATCTCTGCCAGGCAGGTAGTCGGGGTGCCCCAGGACGCCCGGAACATCAGTCGAATAATATTTTTCTGCATCCAAGCCCAATTTACGATACTCTCCCATTATGAGATCTTCACATTTTTCCTCATCACCATGGGTGTCAAAATTAATAGATTTTATCTTGACTAGGTCAGAGAGAAGTTGATCCAATTCTCTGGAATGCTCTTCAATATAGGACATAAGTTTTTGTTCCAGTTTTTTCATAGCTCTTCCCTTTCCTGCACAATACTATTCTGTCTTTAAAGGTAAGACAATATAAGCTATAGAAAGCAAGTTAATCCATAAGAACCTCCTCAGACGAAACAGCATGAGTTATCATGGCATCTCTTGCTCTCTCCGGGTTTTGCTTTTCTATTTGTTCGTATATGGCATAATGTTCCGCATAATTTCCCTCAAGAGTTACATTGGCTTTACTGATTCGTTTCACACATGCATTATTTATTTCTTCAATTGTGGTTACACAGGCTTGAAGTAAGGTGTTATGTGACATTTTTGCCAACTGAATATGGAATTCGCTGTCAAGCCTTCTGATCTGTACAAGATCTCCCGTCCTAACTGCATCTTTAAAATGCGATAATATATCAGCCAATTTTCTGCATTCATCTGCTGTTCTGTTTTGTGCCGCCAAATAAGCTGTTCCACCTTCAATGATTTTTCGGGCATCATAAATTGTTTTTATATCGATGTCATCAAATTCAATTAACTGAAACATTGGTCTCATAAATGTGCCTAAATCAATATTTTTTACATAAGTGCCGCTACCATGTTTTATATCGACTAAACCCATCGTATTCAACTTCTTTAAACTTTCTCGAATTGTAATTCTGCTGACTCCAAACATTTCACACAGGGCAGGTTCAGGTGGAAGCTTATCTCCAGTTTTGTATACGCCCCGGATGATAGATTCTTTTATTTGTTCAACAACTTGATCGCATTTTGTTGTGTTGCTGACTTTAGCTACATACTTCATAATAATTTCCTCACTATATTACCAATGTGGTAATATCATATGATGACTTTATTATATAAATTAGTAGAGCCTTAGTCAATCAGGTATGGGGATAATTCTAATATTTTATAGATTTAAATAATTGGACGCATATGATTTTGTGTATTTTAATCAGTATGGACAGAGGTCTCTTTTTCCGCTGCCATCCTTTGTCTTCGTCTCCTCCATAATATGAGGATAAGACCCACAAGAACGACCGCTATAACAATTATCATAAATATAACAATATCTCTATACATAAACGGGGTTTTGGGGAGGGCTGCAACCGCTTCGTTATATAATCCCATGCCAGGTTCTAATGAAAGATCCCTGACAATTTTAACATCCTGTATGTCAGTTGTTGCAATATTGAGTCCCATTCCCGATATGCCATCTTTTTTATCAAACCTTCTGCCAAATTCCGTACCGGCGATTATTTTCTTATCATCCTCACTGATGCCTTCTATGCTTAACGGAGCATTGGTATTATAGATTACTTTTCCATCTTCAGACCTATCTATCAAAGCAAAGGCTCTTATGATAAAAGTGTTGTTCCCACCTTGACTGTATAGCCATAAGGGTGCTTTATTGGAGTATACTTTAAAGGTGTCATTGCCTTTTCCGCCATATATAAAGGTTTCATGACTTATTCCTTGGCTTAGGTAACCCCGGGTAGTTTGAGCGGTGCTGACACCTTCTCGATTATCTGAACCATACATCTGGCCTATTTGGAATAGATTACCATAGTCACCACCATAGATTCTAGTGACAGAGCTGTTATCATCCAAATAAAACTTATTACTGCCGCCTCCGCCATAAATCTCCAGCAGCTCTATATTGCTGGCGTAGTTAATTCTTTCGGTGTATTTCGAGCTGTCCAGTATCGATACAAAATTGCGGCGTAGCAGGAATGTATTGCCTGATGTCGTACCATTTATGGTGAGTTTATCCCTGCCATCATCCTTGGCCGTATCCTTGATATCTATAGTGTATTGATCGGATCCGCTTATATCAACATTATAGGTATCAGAGCCTCCCTTGCCATCAAGGACTACTGTACTACCCAAACCCCTCCCCTTTATATTAAAGGTGTCGGATCCCGATCCGCCATACATGGATATTGGTGCTGCGAGGCGGTCTGTCGCCAGGAAAAACCGGTTGCTGCCACCTATGCCGTGTACCTCAACCGGGCAGGTGAAGGATGGTGCATACAGGTAGAAGGTATCGTCATTCTTGTTACCCTTAATTTTCAATCTTTGAGCCGAAATGCTGCCCCTGATTTCTATCATGGTGCCGACCCCCGAGTCTGTATTGCCATAGTCACCTAGTAAAGTAACCTCTCCAGCTGCTCGAAGATTAGAGCCTGTATCAAGTATGATATCATTCCCTGCACGAAGGATAATTGATCCTGTAGTGGAGTGTATAATGGCAGCGCTCCTTACTGTTATATTGTCACCCTTTAGATTGGAGTCCTCAGCCGACAGGACAATGTCTCCCTCGGATATTACAGCTTCTATAACTGTTATTGGACTCTTAGTGGTTATGGAAATACGATTTGCCTGGATCCCTTCGATTCCATTTATACCGCCTATCGTAAGTTGACCTGTATTTATCAGCCAGACAGAACCCTGGGAGGTCCCAGCCAAATTGTTTACCATTGTGTTAATTGGATTTTGCTGTGTACCAATACCAGAAGTTGCCTCAAACCAGAATCCATCTGATAATATGTTAACTTCAATACCAGCATCACCAAGTAACTGTCCTGTGGTTTTGAGATATATGTCCCTATCAGCCTGAACAAATCCCAAGGTTAATTGACTGGTATTGGAAATCCATATGGAGCCTTGTCCTCCACTGCCGTCAAGGTAATTAACCATGGCCGCCAGCGGGCTTTGGGCTGTACCTATGCCTGACAGTGAGTAGATAAACAATCTGTCGGCTTTTATATAAGTATTGTCAGAACTTAAGATATTGCCAGTTGCTGTAATATTAATATCCTTTCTGGTTTCCAGTGGCCCCATAGTTATATTGCTGGTATTAACAATCCAGACAGCACCATTCACTGAACTTCCTTGCAGGTGATTTACAATTATGTTAAGAGGTCTTTGGCTGCTGCCCACTCCTAATGGTGCATCAAAGGCAAATTGGTCAGCCCTTATATTTAGACCTGAACCCATGCCGTTTATAAGTCTGCCGCTTGTTTTAAGGTTTATCTGCCTTCTGGCTTCAACTAATCCCAGAGTCAGACCCTTTGCATTGGTAAGCCAAATGGATCCGTTCCCTGACTTACCTTCCAGGTAGTTTATCCTTGTCATAAGGGATCTTGAGGCTGTACCTATATTTGAGGAAATCTCAAACCGGAACCTACCAACTGAAATATTAATTCCTTTTTGTCCGCTGATTATGCCACCGGCGCTTCTTATGTAGACATTACTGCCGCTCTCGATAAGCCCGATGGTCATATCGCCCCTTACCTCGTATAGATATATATTCATAGGGCTTGTTGCATTTACCAAACCACTACCGCCCAATGATGAATCTATATCCAGACAGTTGCTGCTATTGCCAATACCGCCGCCTATGGCTTCCAGTATAATATTTCTTCCTGATACGTTGGTCTGATCGGTTTTGCGGTAGTCTACTATGGAACCTTTGCCTCTGAGGTATACATCTCCATTCCTTGATGTCACTGATATTAAACTCATGGTCTCTTCAGTCTGGAATATATATATGTTGCCTGAAGCTAAAGAGTTGAGCCAACCGCTGGCTGCAATGTTAAGGAAATAATCCAATGTGCCTATTCCTCCATATAAGGACTCCAAGCTTATATTGTTCCCTATTGCATTGAGCTGGTCGGATCTATTATGATCCAGTATATCGCCTGAAGCCTTTAGGAATATATCGCCGGCGCTGGAAATTATCAATCCGATATTCATGTTATTTGCAGTTTCGTAAAGGTAAATAGACGTAAATGCTGAAGCGTTCAGTACGCCCATTGCCGATATATCTAAGTAGTTATCAAGGGCTCCCAAGCTACCGCTTATTGTTTCCACGCTTACATTTCTGGCCATTATATTTGCACTATCGTTATTGCTATAATCCAGGATCGAGCCTGTTGCTGTCAGGTGTACATCCCCGTTGTATGAGAGTATTACGCCTGTACTCAGATTACCTGCTGCCTCAGATATATATATGCTCTCTGCTGCCTGTGCATCAACTGCTCCTGCTTCATTCGCCGCCGAATCAATATTAAGGAAATTATCCTCCGTTCCTATACTGCCTGTATGTGACACCAGGTTTATATTCCTTCCGACTATATTGGCACTGTCGGTATTATCATTATCCAGGATTGAACCTGCTGCTATCAGGTGTACATCTCCGTTGTCGGATACTATTACACCTATACTCAGGCCGCCTGCTGCCTCATAGATATATATGCTCTCTGTTGCTTGTGCATCCACCTTCCCTGCACCACTTACAGCCGAGTCTATATTCAGGAAGTTACCCTCCATACCTATGCTGCCTGTAAGTGAGGTTAGGGTGATATTTCTTCCTATAAAATTGGCCTTATCTGTATTATCATTATCGAGAATCGAGCCTGCTGATATCAGGTGTACATCTCCATTGTTCGAGGCTATTACACCCACACTCAGGTCGCCTGCTGCCTCGTAGATATATATGCTCTCTGTTGCTTGTGCATCCACCTTCCCTGCACCACTTACAGCCGAGTCTATATTCAGGAAGTTGTCCTTTGTACCGATACTGCCTGTATGAGAATCCAGGATGACACTTCTTCCTATTACATTTGCCTGATCATCATTATCATTATCGAGAATCGAGCCTGATGATATCAGGTGTACATCTCCATTGTTCGAGGCTATTACACCCACACTCAGGTCGCCTGCTGCCTCGTAGATATATATGTTCTCTGCTGCCTGCGCATCTACTGCCCCTGCTGCACTTACAGCTGAGTTTATATCCAGTAAGTTGTCCTCTGTACCGATACTGCCTGTATGAGAATCGAGGATGACACTTCTTCCTATCACATTGGCCTGATCATCATTATCATTATCGAGAATCGAGCCTGATGATATTAGGTGTACATCTCCGTTGTCGGATACTATTACACCTACACTCAGGTTACCTTCTACCTCAGATATATATATGCTCTCTGCTGCCTGTGCATCTACTGCCCCTGTCGCGCTTACGGCTGAGTTTATATCCAGGAAGTTGTCCTCTGTACCTATGCTGCCTGTTAGTGAAGCTAGGATGATACTTCTTCCTATCACATTGGCCAGGTCTGTATTATCATTATCCAGGATCGAGCCTGCTGATATCAGATGTACATCTCCGTTGTCGGATACTATTACACCTACACTCAGGTTACCTGCTGCCTCAGATATATATATGCTCTCTGCTGCCTGTGCATCAACTTTCCCTGTTGCGTTTACGGCTGAGTTTATATCCAGGAAGTTGTCCTCCATACCTATGCTGCCTGTAAGTGAGGTTAGGGTGATACTTCTT
>DIQU01000014.1:64607-65618 GCA_002426555.1 Firmicutes bacterium UBA5454
TTAGGGTGATACTTCTTCCTATCACATTAGCACTGTCTGTATTATCATTATCCAGAATCGAGCCTGTTGATAATAGATGTACATCTCCATTATTGGATATTATTACACCTACACTTAGGTCACCTGCTGCCTCAAAGATATATATGCTCTCTGCTGCTTGTGCAGCTACCTTCCCTGCACTAACTACAGCTGAGTCTATATTCAGGAAGTTGTCCTCCATACCTATGCTGCCTGTTAGTGAGGTTAGGGTGATACTTCTTCCTATCATATTGGCCTGGTCTGTATTATCATTATCCAAGATCGAGCCTGCTGATATTAGATGTAGATCTCCTCTGTCAGATACTATATCGCCTACACTCAGGTTACCTGCCACCTCATATATATATATGCTCCCTGCTGCTTGTGCATTAACTGAACCTGTTGCGCTTACGGCTGAGTTTATATCCAGGAAGTTATATTCCATACCTATACTGCCTGTATGGGAAGTTAGTATGATACTTCTTCCTACAATATTGGCCTGAACATCATTATCACTATCAAGGATCGAACCTGCTGATATCAGGTGGACATCTCCGTTATTAGATACTATTACGCCTACATTCAGGTCACCTTCCACCTCAGAGATATATATGCTCTCTGCTGCCTGTGCATCTACTGCCCCTGCCGCGCTTACGGCTGAGTTTATATCCAGGAAGTTATCCTCCATACCTATGCTGCCTGTAAGTGAGGTTAGGGTGATACTTCTTCCTATAATATTTACCTTATCTGTATTATCATTATCCAGAATCAAGCTTGTTGCTATCAGGTGTACATCTCCATTGTCGGATACTATTACATCTACACTTATGTCACCTGCTGCCTCATAGATATATATGCTCTCTGATGCTTGCGCATCAACTGACCCTGCTGCGCTTATGGCTGAGTTTATATCCAGGAAGTTATCCTCCATGCCTATGCTGCCTGTTAGTGACACTAAGTTAATATTTCTTCCGACTATATTGGCGCTGTCGT
>DIQU01000014.1:65928-76784 GCA_002426555.1 Firmicutes bacterium UBA5454
TTATCAAGGGTTCCCAAACTACCATTTATTGTTTCCAATGTTAAATGTCGGGCTATTATATTGGCGCTATCGTTATTGCTATAATCCAGAATAGAACCTGCCGATGTCAGGTGGATATCTCTGCTGTCAGATAATATTACGCCTATACACAGGTCACCTGCTGCCTCAGATAGATATATGCTCTCAGATGCTTGTGCGTCAACCTTCCCTGCATCACTTACAGCTGAGTCTATATCCAGGAAATTATCCTCTTTTCCTATACTGCCTGCAAGTGATATTAAGTTTATATTTTTTCCGACTATATTGGCGCTGTCGTTATTATCACTATCCAGGATTGAACCGGATGCCTTAAGGAATATATCGCTGGTGCTGGAGATTACCAACCCAATATTCATGTTACCTAAAGTTTCGTACAGGTAAATAGAGTATAATGCTGAAGCATTTAGCACGCCTTTTGCCGATATATCCAGGAAGTTATCAAGGGTTCCCAAACTACCACCTATTGTTTCTAAGGTTAAATGTCTCGCTATTATGTTTGCACTATCGTTATTGCTATAATCCAGGATCGAGCCTGCTGCTATCAAATGTACATCTCCGTTGTTCGAAGCTATTACACCTACACTCAGGTTACCTGCCGCCTCAAAGATATATATGCTCTCTGCTGCTTGTGCATCTACCTTGCCCGCACCACTTACGGCTGAGTTTATATCAAGGAAGCTGCCTACCGCACCTATGCTGCCTGTAAGTGACACCAAATTGATATTCCTTCCGACAATATTGGCACTGTGGGTATTGTCATTATCAATGATCGAACCAGCTGATATAAGGTGTATATAACCGCTGGCATTTATTAAACCCAAACTAATACTGCCCAGTGTTTCCTGAAGATAAATGCTTCCTCCGGCATTAGCATTTATTACTGCCTGGGGTTGGAGATTGATTCTTATTAAGCTTCCTGAACCACCTATATCCGACCCTGCTGTAAGGTTTAGGTTGCCGGAACGAATCTCCGGCCCACTTCCCTTACCCCTTAGTATTGAACCGGAAACTATCAACTGTATGTTGTTTGGTGCAATTATGCTGCCATCTATTTGAAGATCTCCAGAAACCAGTTCTATTAAAAGAGTATTTCCACTTGAGATTGTTTGAGCATAGTAAATGCCTTTTACATTCTTTAGTGTAATTTCGCCTTCGGCATCTACTGTCCAGGATTGCGCTTGGGTTAAGATGTCCAGAATGTTACCGGCTGTGATGTTGGACATTGTAAGTCCGTCAATTGCATCACTGCTTGATACAGCTCGAATTTCTCTAAGGATTATATTCAGGTATCCATTGACACCTGCATTAATGTTGATAACAGGGGTGAGAGATTGGTTTTTATATACATATATAGTTGCCCTGTTGCTTGTCTGGCCGATACTACCACCCGCAGCCATGTTTAGTATATATGCTTCTATAGCCCCTCCCTGCACGAAATAGATATTGCCACCTGCAGCGCTTATGTTTACCGTTCCAGTCATGCTTTCTATAAGCCCCGCAATAAATATATTTGCCGCTGCTAAGCTTGTTATGTTAACAGTAGGCATGTCCTTTATGTCTGTAGTATATGTAACGTTTATTGTGTTACGGTTGCCCTCTGCAATAATATGCTCGTTGGGTTTCGCAGGGTCATTGTTAATGAGGTTTATCCCATTTACCCTCAAGTGCAAGTTTGAGTTGTTTATAATTTCAAGGAAGCTGACTATGGAGTTTTGATGTATAACTGCATTGCCCGTTGCAGCCCCCCTGGGTGAACTTATTGTCAGCATACCCACTTGTTGATTAACAAAGGGATTTATAATTATATCATTACCTGCTCTATACGCCGATATATTTCCTGTAGTATGTATGGTGCCGTCTGGGTCTATTATAACTGTAACCCCTGCCGCATTACCCAGGTATATATCCCCCTCCAGGTTAACTCCATTATCACTTATAAAGCTCCCTGGTGTACGACTGGTAACTTCACTGTCGAGGATTACTTCCTTTACAACCTTTACAGTTTCCCTAATAATGGTAGTGATGGTTTTTGTTACCCATTTTACAATATTGTTAAGGGGCCATGGCAGCCATTTTATTACCTTTTCCACAACAGTTTCTACTTTCGTGATCACTTTCTCAATAAATTCGGTTACGTACTCGACGGCCGTATGAGCCACTGCATCGGCATTCTTTCCATATATTTCAGTACCCCGAGGCGATATTGCTTCTACCAGGATTTCATCAGAATAAAGCTTGGATCCGGACTGTACATCCACGAAGGATTGTATATCCAAGTTATTTGAACCTTCGGTGATAATTGAGCCGGCAGCCCCTGCTCCTATCTCACCATGGGAATTACTATTGGTATCTATCCAAGCATGACTGGAAATTATCTTTAATGTGTTTCCTCCCCTTAGGGTTGCACCCCGGGCAATTACATAGGTATAAGACTCGACGTTCAACCGGGATGTGGCTTCTGAATTAGAATGGGCTGCATATGTCTTTGAGTATGCATATGAATTTGCATGCAGCTTAATTACCCTTGCAGCAATCTCGGTATCCCCGCCCCTGACCGTACAACCATTCATTATATCTACTCGGGTTAAAGCAATAACATTAACATTGGACTGAGTTCTATTTAATGTAACTGCGCCGCCGGTATCGATCTTGGCCCAGCCATAGGCTTCCATATTGCTTTCAGCCAATACCCTGTTTATATTTGCTGAAGTCAGGTTGGTGCCGGTTCCAAGTACAATTGTTGTCATGACAATAAGTTCAGTAACAGCACTGGTGCTGGCACCAGCTGCAACTCCGCCTGCACCGCCTGTGGTGCTGGATTTTCTTGCATTACTGGTGGATAAGGCTGTAATTTCCGAAATATTTCCCGCATCCACAAATGCACCAGACTGGGTTTGAGTATTTACTGTATTTATTAATGTATTGGTCACGGCAGTAATTCCAGCTGCCGCCAAACCATAGGCACGTCCCGACGCCTCAGCTTCGGTAATGCTGGAGGACTGTGAATTGATTTTTATATTATTCCCTGCCTCAAGGCGGGAGTTTTGCCCCAAGGTAGTATTCAATATGGAAGTGGCAGTAGTATTTGCAACAGAGCCTGTACCACCTACCAGTGAACCGGTAGAGGTAGTGGCATAGGATCTGACCAGTGCATTCACATGCCTTGCTATTATATCTATATTATTACCGGCTATAAGCTTCGTTCCACTTCCTACTGATGCGTTTATCGTTGCCAGCCAATTGGCTGAAGCAGTAGAAACCCCTACAGAAATCCCACCTATATTGATACCATTTGCCTGGGCACTAATGCTTCCCTCCCCTCGAGCTTCTACTGTTATTGATCCTGTATTAGTCTTGAAAACACCACCGCTGGTGCCCAGATATGCGTCAACCTGAAGGGTGACTAAACCGCTTGCAGATGAGCCCCCTCCTGACACTACACCACCGGCTGCCTGCTGGGAAGTAACAGTTGGAGTACTGCTGCCCAGAGCGTTTATAGTAAGTTGGCTGCCTGCTGTAACACTGGAAGGGCTTTGGGTGGTGGAATCGATATATGCCTTTATTATGCCGGAGGTGGATACATTGACTACAACTCCCCCTATACCAACAACACCGCCTGAATTACCATTCCCATCAGCTTGACCGTTTATGTTACCTAGGGACAGAATGATAATATCCCTGCCGGCTGTGATGTTTGCCCCACTGCCTATATAGGAATTTACTTGCACCGTATGGGATGCTAATACGTTAGCACCGGTAGCCCCAACTAAGGCGCTCCCCCCACTGGCATTAGCCAAAGCCTGAGCTTTTTCACTCCGTTTGCTGCCATTTACGCTGTAGTTATGGAGAGCTTTTATAATAATATCGCGACCGGCATTGATCGAAACATTGTTTCCAAAATAGGCCGATACATCAGAGTCTATAACAGCCTGGGCTAGAGAGACACCAATGGAAACCCCTCCGACACTGACTCCTGTACCTTTAGCGCAGGCGTCTGCAATTGCATGGGCGGTGACATTTACATCCCCCGATACCGTAACTACAGCACCACTGCCAAGATAGCTGGATACCGTTGGTGAAGCAGAAGCCTTGGCCTGGTTACCGCTGCCCGATAAAATCCCAGCGGCTCCGGCGATTGCATTGGCGATTACATCATTATTCCATGAAGAAGTCACTGTTAATGATGATGCATCCACCACTATGTTATTATTAAGATAGGCATAGGAGAATCCGTTTAAATTGGCTCTGGCCAATGAGGCACCTAAGGCGCCAACTCCAGCGGTTGTACCTACTGCCTCAGCCTTTAGTGTATTGTTAGCAATAGATCTAACTATCAATTTTTTAGCCTTTAATACCTGAACCCCTGAATTTATATAGGCCATCACTGTGTTATTAACATCCAAATAAGCTACAGCCGCACCAATACCTACCAATCCTGCAGAACCACCGAAGGCGGTAACACTATACTGTGTATCGCCTTCTGCCTGGTTGACAGCCTCTATGATGATGTTGCCGTTGGCTGAAAGCTTAGCATTACTATTTGCAAAGGCTTCTGTAACGGTATTTATTGTAGCTACCCCTACACCGCCACCTACTCCTACAACACCGATTGAGGCACCGCCTGTCAGTATGGAGACCTTGGTTGCGTCATTGGCATGGACGTTTATGTCGTTATCTGCTTCTATCTGTGCCCCGGCACCAATATAGGCCCGGGTCCTGTTTAATGAAGCAGCTGAGGTTTCATTCAGGTAAGATGATATGTTGAGGGCTGTAAGTCTGTCACCCATACTGGATTCCAGATCTTGTGTATGTTCTGAGCCACCTAACTGGCCGGTTACAAAGTCATTGGAAATCTCGCCGTCTACAAAGGATCCTGCATTTTTAAGACTGTTCCGGCTGTCAGCGTCCAGTCTGGCACCAATTGACACCACTGATACCGCAGCACTTATACCAGCCACTGCTCCTCCGGCTGCGCCTATTGAATAGCTGTCAACGTCCTTAATTGATTGAGCCTGAATTATTACATTTCCCGCCGGCTGGGCTGCGCCACTGTAACGCTTTGCATTAACCCTGGCGTTTGCGCCAATATACGCCGTTACTGTATTTCTAATAACAGTAACATCAACTGCAGCACCTACACCGCCCAGCCCGGCATAACTTGGTGAACCCCCTATGCCCAGTACTGTTACCTTATCTATCGCAACAACCCTGACAGTTTGATTCTCTATACCACTGTAGATAACCTGATTGACCCGGGTATAGCTTCCTATATATGCCTGGGTAGTAGTATTGACCACATTGACTACCACAGCCCCGGCAACACCGACTGCTCCGCTGCCCGCTCCACCAACAGCAATGCCAATAATATCCCCAATGGATTCTGCCCTTATATCTATCGTTCTTGCCGCGTACAGTTTTGCTCCTGCAACAAGACTGGCAGCGTTTTCAACATAAGCCCTTGTGGTGTGGGTAATTACACCAACAGTTACTCCACCGCCAACGCCGGCTGCTCCGCCAATCGCCCCACTGATGGTATCAATATTTACCATACAATCGTTATAGGCAAGGATTATTATATCCCTGCCGGCTCTAAGGTCTGCGCCCTTATGTACATAGGACAGGGTTTGTCCATCAACCACGCCTACTGCTGCTGCAGCCCCTACTCCCGCAATAATTGCCCCCGATCCATTAGCAGTTATAATGTGCATATCCTCCTCGGACCATGCGATAACCCTAATGTCCCGCTTGGCATTTATGTTCCCGCCAGCGTGAGCCCTTGTAGTATTGCTTATAACTCCAACATTGACAGCCCCACTGACTCCGGCTATACCTGCACCGCCTATAGTGCCTTCGGTCATTACCATCAAGGCGTTACTGAAAGCCTCTACAATTACCATTTGTTCAGATGAGGCCGAACCATTGTTTTGGTTTATGTTAACACCGTCTGCTATATACGCCTCTGTCACCGCATCCAATACGTTGGTGGTATTTCCGCCGGTTACGCCGGCTATACCTGCACCGGCTACCGCAATGGTGGTGGTAATTATCTTTTGATTGGAGACTGCAATCACCGATAATCCCTTTATCTTTTGGGTTTGCTTGGTGGCCAGTCCCTCACCAGGTATATTTATATTATGGGTGATATCTGCATTGCCATCCTCATCCTCAGCAATCAGGTCTATGTCTATACCATCCTCCAGACTGCCGTTGGATATACCATCCCGTTTGAAATCCAGATCCTTGTCAACTACCAGCTGAGTATCCGGTATCCCATCACCGTCTGTATCTATCCACTTCTCGTCGTCCCATGCACCCTTTGACAGTGCAGATGCGTCTCCCAATTCGCCGGTATAAACATCTATACCATCTGCATTGCCCCGAGCATTTACAGTTGCTCCGTCTGCTATATAGGCCATGGTCTTGCTTACTATGGTATTTACGCTTACCACTGCACCTACTGCCGCCACACCAGCGCCGTTACCTACACCTACCACTGATATCAGCAGTGAATCATCGTCTGCTGACACCTTGACATTCCCTTCCGAGTCTACCAATGCCCATCTATCTATAAAGGCTTTGGTGGTATTGGCAAAGGTAAAGGTTCCCACGTCTCCGCTTACTGCTGCTGCACCAGCGCCAAAGATAGACGCTGTTACTGCTACCAATAACTGTGTTGACTCTGCCGAAACTACTATGTTTTGTCTGGCATAAACCTTTGCACTCTCTCCAATAAATGCCTGGGTATCCTTTGTCAAAACACCTATATTGGCTGCGCCGCCTACCGCTGCTGCTGCTGCCCCGCCACCGGATGCACCTGCTGTCACAATGTATGTATGACCATTGGCCAAGACATATACCGACTGAGCAGAAGTTGCATAACCGCTGTCAGCATTTATAACTGCGCCATTTCCAATATACGCCTTGGTCTGCGTCCTGATAACCGTCACCTTTGCTACACCATTTACTCCCGCTGCTGCTGCACCGCTTCCGGTAATCCCAGCGGTAAATACGTTGTCGGATGTGTTGGCTTCGATGATGGTATTTCCACCTGCATTGGTATATGCCCCGGCAGCTATAAATGCTTCGGCGGAATCATGAATCAAAACTATGGACATAACACCGGCAACACCTGCCGCTGCCCCTCCGGAACCGGCAACATCGGCTGCAATGGCTGCAGTCTTGTCATTTGCCTTAATAGTTAAATTCTCTCCTGCATTGACCCGGGCATTGAATCCGATGAAGGCCTAGGTATTATTCAGAGCCGCCTGGGAAGGTTCATCAAAATACCCGCTTATACCGTTCTGTGATATATGGTCATCCAGCATGCCATCTACCTGTAATGCATAATCGGAGTTGCCCAGCAACCCATTCGCTGGATTATTACCAATCTGACTGTCAACAGCATCATGGGTGTTTCCTTCCCCTTCACTGTTGCTAAGTCCGTTTGATGCATGGGAGTCAAACAATGCGCCCACTGCAATTACCGAAATGGAACCTGCTACTCCGGCTGCTCCGCCGCCTGCACCGGCTATAACTACTGAATTAACGTATTTATCGGATATGGCTATAATATTCATGTTTTTCCTTGCATTTACATAGGCACCGTCCCCTATGAATGAAGAGGTTTGATTTCTGACTATGGTTACATCTGCTGCCGCTCCAACTCCGGCCGCTCCACCACCGGCTCCGGTCCCCGAAGCCCCTACGCTGATAACCCTGTCCTGTGCCCGTACTATAACAGACTGACTGGTCGATCCAAAGCCTGTATCCTGATTTATTCGGGCATTTGCTCCGATATATGCCTGAGTGGTGGTGCTGGTTACCTTTACAACTACAGAACCAGCTACTCCTGCCGCTCCGCCGCCAGCACCGCCTATTGCAGTTGCGACTACATTTTCAGTTGTATCGGCTATAATTTCCAAAACGCCTTTGATATTTGCAATAGTTCCATTGCCCAGGTATGCCCTGGTACTGCTGGTAAATACTGCAACAGCCAGTGACCCGGATACCCCTGCAGCTCCCCCGCCGGCACCTGAACCGGCCGTCAATGCCATAATGGTGTCGTTAGTCGCAAAAACCCTGGCATTTCCTTCAGAGAGTAGAGCAGCCCCTATTCCCGTATAGGCCTCGGTCTTATTATTCACTACGCTGACCGATACCGACCCGCCTACTCCGGCGCTTCCGCCCCCGGCTCCACCCACTGTAGTGGAAACATGCATATCTTTGGAGCGAGCAGAGATTAGGATATTCTTCTTCGCCTTAACGTTGGCATAATCGTCTATAAAGGCTTTGGTGGTTTTGGTTATTACAGCCGTATCATTGGAACCTCCTACCCCGGCTGCTCCGCCACCGGCACCTGCTATGGCAGTTCCAATCAGCATGGTATCACTTATCGCCATTACGCGAATTTCCTGGTTAGCATTCGCACCGGCATTATTTTCGTTGATTATTGCGCCAATGCCTATATAGGCATTGGTGTTGGTATTGATAACATTGGTAGATACGGTAACCGATACTCCTGCACTTCCAGCGCCGGCTCCTCCAACCACCATGGATATAATATCTTCATTGGAATAGGCTGCTATCAAGAGCCCACGACCACTGCTCTTCTTCTTTCCGGTCTCACCTGTATAAAAGGACACGGCATCCCCATTCCCCAGGGCAGTCACTTTCGCACCCTGACCAATATATGCCTTAACCGAGTTTATAATGGTGGAAACACCCACTGAACTGCCTACACCGGCAGTTCCGCCGCCGGCACCGCTGCCCGCCAGCATCACCAATATCAAATCATTTTGGGCGACAATTGCTACACTGCCGTTGGTTTCCACTACAGCACCTTGTCCTATATAGGCCTGTACATCATTGGTGGATACAAAAATGGCAACTGCTCCGCCTACGCCAGTAGTCCCGCCACCGGCGAATCCAGCGGTGATGGATACAATGGTCTCAGAAGATAAGGCTGTTATAATGATGTTTTTTGCTGCCTTTACCTGGGCTGGCCCTATACCATCACCATCTATATCGTCGGCAATATATGCCTTTACTGTTTTTATAATTGCATTGGTGTCTGTAGAGGCGCCTACCCCTGCAGTACCTCCCCCCGTGCCGCTGCCTGATATACCTACTAATGTAGTGTTATCAGTTGCAGACAACTCTATTGCCTGGTTGGAGGAGGCATAAGAAGTGTCAGTATTTATTTTTGCCCCCTGCCCTATATAGGCCCGGGTATTGGACTTTATGGTTTTTATCGCACCAGACGCCGCAACGCCGGCAGTTCCACCACCGCTGCCACTTATCACTGCAGTAATATTAAGGGCATTGGATTGAGCCTTTATCGTTAACAATTTATCTGCATCTACCACTGCATTCTGGTCGATATAGGCCAGAGTATTGTTGAGCAGGATGAATATGGCTAATGAACCCCCAACCCCTGCTTCACCTCCACCGGTGCCGCCACCGGCAATTAAGTAGGCATGGGTATCGTTTTTAGCATCAATAATGATGTTACCTGATGATTTAACCTCAGCTTCCTGGCCGATATAGGCCTCAACAACATTTTTAGTAAGCATGATTGAGAGTACGCCGGTCAAACCGGTATTACCGGCTCCCGAACCACTGACTGCAATAATGGTAAATTCCTGTTCAGCATCAGCTGCTATCGTTATATTTCCACCACTGATCACTTTGGCATTTTTGCCGATATAAGCCAGTACTTTATCATTGTTTATAATATTAACGGTAGTAAGACCTGCCCCAACCTTTTCAGCCCCGGCAGCTGAACCGCCTATTGCCTTTGCATTGACGTCAGATTTGCTGGTTATGTCAATATTGCCGGCAACAGTGACCACGGCACCATCATCAATATATGCTGCGGTGGTGGTGTTGGACACAATAACCACAAAGGCTCCGGCCAAGGCGGTAGGACCTGTTGATGCCGCACCGGCAACAGCTTCAGCGTAATAATTGTTGGAGCTTAGGAAATTCGCCAACTTCAGACCTTCAAATATATTGTCCGTTAAGGTATTATCTTCAAAATCGAAATCTATACTAAAGTCAGTTAGGTTTACTCGGTGCTTAAGAGCCGTTAGACTCAAAGCATTAGCTGTAACTACAGCACCCTTTCCTACATATCCACTAACTACATTATTTGAATAAATAATTGCAAAGGCAGCCCCCACACCGGCTTTACCCTCACCGCCGACCGTTCCCGCTGCCGCCCAGGCTCGTACCGCCAGTTTGCTTGTCTCTTCTGCTTTAATAATTATAGCTCCTGCATTCTCTATCCTGGCATTGGGAGCTATATTAGCATTGGTCTTTGCAAAGGAGTTTACAATACCTAAAGACCCTGCAACACCGATTTTACCGTCCTTGCTGGAAGCTGCACCGGCAATTGCCTGGGATCCCAGCTTGGATGTATATTCATCAGCCATGTTTTGTCTGGATATGGCTATAATCGTGATATCATTTCCGTTTCCATTGATGGAGCCAAGAGACGCTGTAGTTTGATTAAAGATATTGCTTATTGCAACGGCTACTGATATACCGTTACCATCGGTTACCGAGGCACCGGCAGCCAGGGTCTCAAAATTGGTATCGCTCTTGGCCTGAACCAAAACATCGCCACCAACAGTGATAACACCACTACCGGTATAGGCTTTGATATTATGGGTAGTTACATTAATTGCCACAGCAGCGGCCAATCCAACACTTTGCTGGCTTTGACTGCCTTCACCGGATGTTCCTCCGTCCTGATCCACCGTCTGTGCCGTCTTAGCCCCATGCTCATCCAGGGCTTGGGCACTCTCCGGCTTCTT
>DIQU01000014.1:76975-82054 GCA_002426555.1 Firmicutes bacterium UBA5454
TCATTCCCGAACTTGCCACTTAGAATGTCATCGGCAGTGGATTTAAACTTGTTGAGATATCGCTCTATCTGCAAGCCTCGTGCAGTAGCCATAACAAAGATATCGTCACGGGCAAAGGTAGTCGCCTGTACAGCAAGCCCTCCACCAATATTCCCATTGCCTAAAATGGCAGCCTCTGTATCCGATACGGTGATATTCAGCCCCAGGGATGCCCCAACAGCTGCTTGTGACCCGGAGGCATTACCCTCTGATCTGGTCAGTGTAATGCTTATACTGTCTGCTAAGACCTCTACACTGCCATTGGTATCAATAGTGCTGTCTACTCCAGTGTATGCCTTAACGGTATTTACAACCACCGTCAGGGCAACGGCTGCATCCAAGGCATATTTGGCTTCCGATGTCGGGTCTTTCCCCAAGATATCGGTAAATGGATCCGCACCGGCAATAGCTATGGTCTGTACATCGCTTATAAGTTCAGCTTTTATATTAAGCAAACCTGCACCTGTTAGCTGGGCATTGTCATCTATATAGGCTAGAACGTCATTGACTAATACATTGGTGGCAAAGGATGCTCCTACCCCGACCGAGGCACTGCCGTCTTCACCTATTTCAACACTGCATCCTGCATTGGCTGTATTCTCAGCAGAACTGATGGACGATATATATACATCCCTACCGGTCAACACTACTAATCCATCTGCATGGGCGAGGGCCTTGTTTATTATTACATTTATGGCAACCGAACCGGCAATACCCACATTGCCGGCACCTGCCCCGGATATCGATTGGGCACTGAAGCTATGTTGTGCATCCGGATCTTCTCCATCTGAAGGCTGCAACTCCAGCATATCGACTATTATATTAAGTCCATTGGCATTAACAATGACACCTTTACCTATATAAGCTTCATTTAAAACATCGGCTGCATTAATCGCCACTGCAACACCTACGCCAACATCGCTCTTTGTTGTACCGGCATCTGCAAGGGCTTTAGCATCAACATTGTTGAGTGACTTAAGATTTAAACTGCTCCCTGAATGAATCGTAATATTCTGTGGTATATAAGCCGTGGTGGAGGAGACTGCAATGTTTAGCGCCACAGCACCGGCTGCATTGACCTTTCCTTCACTGGTTTCAGCAGACTGGGGTGTTGCATTGGGAATGCTATCGTTATCCGTTCCCTGACTATCCGAATAGTTTTTAAGGAACGACAACAAATCATTAATTGTTTTGTCAATATCCCCGTCTTCGTCGTCATCATCATCCTCTTCTTCCTGACCGCCCTTCACCCCTGCCTCGGCTGTGGTGTTGCTTTTGGTCACCCCCTGGGTATTAAAAGTCACTGCTCCTCCTGCTCTGATATTTCTATGTGTGGTGGCAGTGGTTTTATCTATCGCAACAGTGAGGGCCAGGGAAGTACCAATCCCCACATTGGCACCGGCTGCTTTGCCGCTTGCCTTTGAAGTATTGTTTGCCCGTTGTATTGCCTCGGCCTTTAGGTTGCCGTCAAGTACCAATTCTCCTCCGGTACCAATCTTTGTTGAAACACCACCCACAAAAAGGCTTAGAGCCAATACCGGTACAGCTGCAACACCACCCTCAGCTCCCGATTCCGCCTCGGTTTCCAATCGGGTTTCGGATAGTGCATACAGATCAAGATCACTAAGTCCATCTATCACAGCACCATCACCAATATATGAATGGGTATCAACAACTGCAATGGTAATACCGGCAGCACCGCCAATTCCTACAGCCGGTGTGCTGTTATCACTGCTGTCACTTTGCGTAATAGTACCTATCAGGTCAGCAACCATGCCTTCATCATCATCACCCTGCGCCCCATTGGCTACGGTTTTTATTTCATTATTATTTGTAGAGATAATAGATATATTGCCATCGGTTAATAGAATATTTGCATTCTCACCGATCAGGGCTTGAGTGTTGCTGATAAGCAAATTAAAGGCCAATGCCCCTCCAAGTCCTACATTGTCGGCACTCTGTCCTGCGTAGGCCAGCACCTTGTATTGGTTTATGGCATCTGCTTCATCCGGATATTGGGCAGTAAAGTCTTCCGACAAAGCCGAAATGTTGATGTCTGTTGCTTCAACCTTTACCCCGGGTGCTATCTGAGCCTTGTTGTTGATTATACCGGTAAATACACCTACAGCAGCCCCTATGCCAACTGTACCGTCATTGGTCATGCCACTGGTTATTAGAGAAACTTTGTTGAGGGTTTTGCCGGATATGTCTAACCTGTTTTCTGTTTTTATTGATCCAGTAGTGTTAATACCTGCTTCATTATTATTTATAAGGTTTCCATAGGCAAAGGCGCCAGCCCCTTGCACACTGGATCCGCTCTGGCTGCTTTCATCATCATCCAGGGCTTCAGTCATTTTGTCTATTAATGCACATATTTCCTCTTGCAGTGATTGGTCTATAATGTCGTTGCCATCATTATCTGTCCCTTTAATAATGTCCTTTATACTATCGGCAGCACCCTGTACTGCTGATTGGGCGATGGTATTGATATCGTTTCGACCTTCTGCATTAATGCTAAGTGAACTGCTATTTTTAATAGAAGCATTTTCATAGATACCGGCCCTTGTGCTGCTTCTCACAACAGAGACTGCCACCGTTGCTGCCCCACCCGATTCATCTGATTCTATAAAGCCATCGGCCAGGGTATCAGCTTTGGTATTATTTTGTGCAATTATGGTAATGTTCCCTGCTGCATCTGCAAAGGCATCTCCTTGGAGCAGTGCATGGGCACCGCTCTCTATTACGGAAACTGCAAAGGCAACCGATCCTGTCTGTCCTTCAGATTTGGCCAGAGAAGCTGATTTAAAATCGGAAATTGCCTTTAGAAGAATATCGCCGCCTGCTGTTAATTGGGAAGTCCCGTTTATTATTGTATTGGCCAGGATGTCAGCAACAGCTGCAGTAATCTCCATCGGAGAATCGAATAAGAATCCGTTTAGTTCGATGTCAAGTAAAGCCTTTGCTATGATAGCAATATTCCCACCAGCAGAAAGGACTGTATCTGTTACCAGGATTTTGGAAATAGTCTTTTTAACCTCTAAAATACCGTTTCCTACTATCGGTTTTTGCTGTATGCTGTTGGCGTTTACCTGCAGATTCCCTGATGCAATAAGCTGAGCCTTGCTTAACTCAACTTTGGTTGTCAAATCGGAAAAGGGATTTATACCACCATACGTTGCTTCTGCTGTCAGGTTTATATTCTTACCTTCAATTACAGCGTCATTGACTATAATATTTTCTGCCTCCAATAAAATATCAATGCCGGGAAGTGTCATACCACCTAAAACCTCTATAGTGTCCATCTTGTTCCCGCCTCGGATAATGAGGGAAACAAGGGCGGTAGAAGGATTTGTTATATTGATAAGGAAATGGTCATTGCCATCTATACCATCTATGATGACATTCTTTTTATTTGCAAATGAAATATTTTCGAATTGTTTGCTTTGGATTTCCAATGTCTGTAAATCCCAAATAGGATTACCATCTATGATATCAATGGTATCATCGTCATCTGTGCCTTCAAAGGTAACATTATCGGCAGGCGTTGTATCACTTATAGGCTCTATATTCCGGTATTCAACAACAGAACCATCAAATTTTATCAGACCGGAATGAGGGCTCTCTGCACGATAAACAATATTATAAAATGAACCACCCATAAAGGACATAATATCGTAATCATCGCCGCCATCATAGAAAAGACCGCCTGATGGGATAGGATTTTCATAAGTAAAATCTACTATCAGCCGGTCGTCACCACTGCTGCCATCGACAATGATATCCCCCTCACCGGCATTTCCTATCAGCCTGATCGTATCGTTGCCACCACCGCCATTTAGTTTGATATCCACCACACTGTCGGTAACCCGAATATTTAGTGTATCATCCTTATCAGTTGTTCTAATAGTAATATTTTCACAATTTTGAAGGGTAATTTCTCCTTTAACATCGAAACCCAGCAACATTAAACCAATAAGATTTTTAATGAGTATGTTGCCGTTTAGTGTAGAAACATCGCTACCGGAATCCTTAATGGTAAGTCCGTTCAAACAGCTATTGGAGCCGTCAATTATAAGATCTTCGTTATATGTATCACCATCTAGATATATAGTGTTATTATCTATTACTTGTTCAGCAGCTGCATTTATTGTGTCCTGTATACTGGAAAAGCTTTGTCTTTCATTATCTATATAGAAATGTGGAAAACCGTCTTGCTCAATATCGTCTTGTTCATCATTATCTACTTCATCATCATCAATTCCGTCATCTGTGCCATCTTCTTTTGTGGTATCCTCTTCCTCCAGGTAGTCTTCTTCGTCATCGTATTCTTCAATGTTGCCTTCATCCCGCATATCCTCTTCGCCGTTATCTTCATCTAAATTATCTTCATCTAAATTGCCTTCATTAATGTCTCCCTGGTCAGGACAGTCTTCTTCAGTATCATCATTTTCAATGCTGCCATCATCACCTTCAACGACGTCTTCACCCTGGGTATCCTCTTCGCCATTGCCTTCATCTTTATTGTCTTCTTCGATGTCTCCCTGGTCAGGGCTGTCTTCCTCAGTAGTATCTGTTGGATTTAATAATATATCAAGGGTACCAATAACAACTGGTACTTCTATTGTTTCATAACCATCAGCAGTTATCTTGATTGTATAGTCAACATTGGGATCCATATCAAAGGAAAAGCCACCATATGCATCAGTGATTGTAAACTGCCTGTCAGACCCTTCTGTTTCATTCTGTCCGTTAAGCATCACCCTGGCGCCATCGACAGGCGAGCCTGTAACCCCGTCCAATACAAACCCCCAAGGCTGAGCGGCCTCTTGCTCCATATAAGCAGCACTTGCATAGCAAGGAGAAAGGAGTAATAGAAAGACCATCATAAAAACAACCGATAATATAAATATTAGCTTATTAACCCCAAATTTTATATTATACAAACCCGAAACACCCCTTATAAAGAATGATCTATGGCCTATTTATCTACAATTTATTGCATCTTATTCCATGTATTGCTATTGCACTAAACCGCTTCGC
>DIQU01000026.1:0-6352 GCA_002426555.1 Firmicutes bacterium UBA5454
GCGAGTGTAATAAGCGTTTGATAAGGATTTTGGCAAGGATTTGAAAACTCTGTCCAACCCCCTGGTCGTACTTATGTTGATATTTGTCCCCGTTGCTATTTCCAGCTTTGACGCAGAACTTGGGTATATATGTATTTTTTCTGCGTTTACACCTTCCATCTCAATTACATTGAATGAATAAAAGTTCTCACATTCCAATACCCCATCATAGAAAAATTCGGCTGCTGTTACTATATTTTTAAAATCATATTTGCAGTTCAATCGAAAGGCAAATAGGCTCTCGAAGGTTTCAGCTTTAAATGAGCCTGAAAACTCAAAGAAATTTTTACCGGTTCTCACTGTTCCTTTAGAAGCATTACGAAGAAGCCTGCATTCAAGTAAATCAGCGCTCAGATCGCCAACTATAACAAAGGTGTCAGCCTTTGAAATGCCCTTTATGTTGACATCACCTGCTGCCTTGCAATATCCAAAATCAGTATCTTCAGCATTTACTTCACCGGCTGCTCTTAACTTTTGTACAAAAGAGTTTGCAATATCCAGGTTACCTGCAACATGGAGCTTTGCTATATCCGCATCAAAAGCACTTACATCCCCTGCAGCTTTTACCTTACCAATCTTACCTGATATGCTTCTATCCCCTACAATCCAGTAATTACGTTTCATCTGTTTTCCCTCCTTGACTTAGTCATCCAATCCTTCACTCTTCATGTATGTTAATGTCAAAACTTTTTTTGTACTTAAACTTTATACTGGTGGAAATTTCGTTCAGCCTGATAGCTTTTTGGAGCCTGAATCTGCTATCCACATATACGATTTCCTGCTCTGGACGAATGATTGAACAGCAGCTATCATAAGCTTCCAAATAGTAAACCTCAAAAACGATCTCCGTAGTCTTTAAGTCATTGAAGCAGCATTTAATTCCTGTTATGATATCTGCTGTCTTATCATTTGAAAGTTTCAAATCCTTTTTAATTTCTGATAGTGCTATCATGAATACGAGTTCTATGTAAGAAAAAGTATTCTTATCAAGGCGATCAATTAGACTGGGCACCAGCTCTTTATCAATCTCTTCAATGACATAAAGGTCATCAACCGTAAAGTCCCTTTCAGATAACTCAGGAGATAGTATTTTAGCAAGTTGATCTAAAGAATATCGATCTTTTAAATCCTGAATCATGTTTATACGATTCATTACCTTTTCTTTAGGGAAAAAAGTCTCCTGCCCTGTATAGCTTGATTTTTTTATGAACCACTCCTCAGGGATTAGATTTTGTCTCTTCCATCTGTAAAGCTGTCCATACGAAATTCCAGTCTCGTCCAGTAAATCCTTTTTAGAAATCAGCATCTTAACTTCATCCTCAATTTAACTCTCCATTCTTTTACTCTAATCATTTATCTTTATTTTCTAATTTTCTAACCTCTAACTCTCTAAGTTTTTATTCCTAATTTTGCTGTCAGCGTAACAATGTTTTGTTACGCTCAATATAGCATAACATTATTACGCTGTCAATAGTTTTTTTAGGTTTTTTTTTAGGTCAGCTAGCCTTTGTTTTTGCGTTTCAATCATTTTATGAACTGTATATACAGAGTGAGAAAAAAATAATGGATGGACAGGGTCGTCCACCCCTATATAAATAAAGGCTGTTGAATTTGTCAACAGCCTTTTGAGTAAAACTACATTTAAAAAGTTACTAATTGTTCTTTATCGCTTGGAGAACTGTGGAGCTCTGCGAGCGCCTTTAAGTCCGTATTTCTTTCTCTCCTTCATCCTTGGGTCACGGGTCAGGTAACCAGCCTTCTTAAGGGCAGGACGAAGATTGTCGTCTACCTTAAGCAGTGCACGGGAGATTCCATGACGGATTGCACCAGCCTGACCTGTATATCCGCCGCCATGTACATTGACCATTATATCAAACTTACTCAATGTATCGGTAAGCACCAATGGCTGACGGGCAATAACCTTCAAGGTTTCCAATCCGAAGTAGTTGTCAATGTCTCTATTGTTAATGGTAAACTTGCCATCTCCGGGAAGCAGTCGGACTCTGGCAATGGATTTCTTTCTTCTTCCTGTTCCAAAATATTGTACTTTGGCCATTTTGTTTTTCCTCCTTTCGTGCACTTTACAGTTCCAGCAGTTCCGGTTGTTGTGCCTCGTGGGTATGAGTCGGTCCTGCATAAACCTTTAATTTTTTGAGCATTTGTCTGCCCAGGCTGTTATGAGGAAGCATGCCTTTAACTGCGTGCATAATTGCCTCAATAGGCTTCTTGTCCATGAGCTGCTCGAAGGTAACCTCCTTCAATCCGCCTGGATATTGAGAATGGTTTCTATATAGTTTTTGTTCTGCTTTTTTGCCGGTAATGGTAACCTGCTCGGCATTGATGACAATTACAAAATCACCTGTGTCCACATGGGGAGTATAGGTGGGTTTGTGTTTTCCTCTAAGGATTTTTGCAATTTCAGATGAAAGTCGTCCCAGGGTTTTCCCTTTGGCATCCACTACATACCATTTGCGTTCAACAGTATTGGAATTGGCCATATAGGTCTTCATCGTTGTTCCCTCCAATCAAGTTCAAAATAGGGTATTATTGTTCCGTTTTATAATGCAAAGATCCGGGGCTGGTGGATCTTATTTGACACAAACTTAATTTTAATACATGCCGTCCGGCGTGTCAAGCCGTTTTTGCTTGTCATAATAGACTTCTTCCAAAGTCAAGCCATTGGCGGGAGCAGTAAAACCAGCTTTTTCTCTGTTCCTGGATGCCAGTATCTTTGGTATGCCTTCGGGTTCAATTTTTCCTTTTCCCATATCTATAAGAGTACCTGCCATGATTCGAACCATATTATAAAGAAAACCGTTAGCTATAACCATAAAATGTAAAAGGCTGTCTTCCTGTACAATCTCAGATTTGTAAATAGTGCGTATAGTTGATTTAACTGGAGAACCGGCAGCCATAAATGCTGCATAATCATGGGTTCCTATGAAGTCTGTTGCAGCTTTTTTCATTACCTGCACATCCAGCGGGGGAATAATATGGTGGTAATATTGGCGGCCTATGGCTGTACCATGAGGGTTAATAATCATGGAATAGCGATATTTCCTTCCTGTCGCAGAAAACTGGGCATGGAAATCCATGCTGACTTCCTCTGACCGGCTGACTCGAATGTCATATGGCAATACTGAATTTAAAGCAAAGCTGAATCTATCCGGCGGGATTGTAGAGCTGGTCATAAAATTGGCTGTCTGACCTCTTGCATGAACACCGCTGTCTGTACGCCCTGAACCTGTCACCTGAATCGCTTCACCGCAAAGCTTCTCTAAAGCCTCTTCCAGTTGCTGTTGAACTGTCATGGCGTTCTCCTGCCTTTGCCATCCGGCATAACAGGAGCCGTCATATTCCATAATCAGTTTTACATTCCTCATAAATTTGCATACCACCTGTTTTTTTATATACAATTGCTGTACACTCGCGTCTCGTCTTTAGACTAGTACTATGTAACATCTTAGACTCTCACAAAATCCTTTCAATGTCATCCTGAGCATTTGCGAAGGATCTATCCTGTCCAAATTCCTCGTAAATTCGGAATGACAAGATATTGGTGTTGACAGCCTGCTAGAAATGAAAGCAATCAGTTTTAATAGGTTCATAGGTACGCATTCAAAAGGACGGATGCAATTAACAGTGCAGTTACAGCAAAGGCAACAGCATCCAGATAGTTCATTGCAAAAACCTTCATACGGGTTCTGCTGTCACCGCCCCTGTAACAACGAGCTTCCATGGCCATGGCCAAATCATCCGCTCTTCTAAAAGCACTGACAAACAGTGGTACCAATAGTGGAATAAGAGACTTGGCTCTTTGAATCAAGTTGCCGCTTTCAAAGTCCGCTCCTCTTGCCATCTGTGCCTTCATTATCTTATCGGTTTCTTCCAGGAGGGTGGGGATAAATCGTAATGCAATGGTCATCATCATAGCCAGCTCATGGGAAGGAAATCTGATTGCCTTCAATGGTTTCAACAACATTTCAATTCCATCCGTCAATGCAATGGGAGAAGTCGTCAAGGTAAGAATAGAAGTTCCGGTAACCAGAAAAAGCAAGCGTAATGTCATGAATGCTGCCTGATGCAGACCTTCCTTTGTGATCCGCAAAAACCAGAAAGAAAACAGTATGGTTTCTCCCGGGGTAAAAAATACATTTATGAAAAATGTCAATAGAATAATAAACATAAGGGGTCTTAAACCCTTGAGTATATACTTTACAGGTATCTTTGAAAACACTAAGGTTAGTGCCATAAAAGCCACAATATATAAGTAACCGGTATAATAGCGAACGAAGAAAATTATGATTATAAACAGGAAGGTAATTATCAATTTGGTTCTGGGATCCAGCCTATGGACGGGAGAATCCGATGGGTAATATTGCCCTATAGTGATATCCTTAAGCACGGCGGTTCCCTCCCCCCTCTAAAATCTGCTTCAGTACTGCTTTTGCCTGCTGAACAGTATATATGTCCGTTGGAACATCCAATCCCTTTTCCTTAAGAGCAAGCATTAAATTGGTGACCTGAGGAACATCCAGCCCCATTTCCTTCAACTCACCAGCATGTGCAAATACTTCCTTTGGTGTACCAGTTAAAGCTATCTGCCCCTGATTCATTACTATTATTCTGTCCGCCAGCCTGGCGATATCCTCCATACTGTGAGAAACCAGGATAATAGTATATCCCTGCTCTTTGTGAAGAACTGAAATTTCGTTGAATATTTCGTCCCGGCCTCGGGGATCAAGCCCGGCAGTAGGTTCATCGAGAATCAAGATACCGGGTTTCATCGCCAGTACGCCTGCTATGGCTACCCTGCGCCGTTGGCCGCCACTTAGTTCAAAAGGTGATCTGTCTTTAATTTCATCAAAGGATAGACCTACAAGTTGAACCGCTTCCCTGACACGAAGATCAATCTCTGCCTTAGACAAACCCAGGTTTTTTGGTCCAAAAGCTATATCAAGGGCTACGGTCTCTTCAAAAAGCTGGTGTTCGGGGTACTGAAATACCAGCCCTACCTGCTGGCGTAGTTCTCTAAGATTTTTGCTGTCCTTCTCTATACGTATCTCATTTACTATGACTGTACCTTCGCTTGGCTTAAGCAAGCCATTCATATGTTGAATCAATGTCGATTTACCAGAGCCTGTGTGTCCAATAAGCCCCAGAAATTCTCCATCTTTTATGTCAAGGTTTACATTCCATATGGCAGTGGACTCAAAGGGTCCTCCCTCCATGTATGTATGGGTGACCTCTTCCATTCTTATGGGCATATTATGTTCACCATCTCTTCTATGCTTAATGGGTCTCCCGGTATGGAAAAGCCCTCTTTATTCAGTTCATGAACCAGCTCTGCAATTTGCGGGACATCCAGGCCAATTTCCTTGAGAGTGGTAAGCTGAGTGAAAATTTCTCTTGGCGGACCATCCAATACGATTTTTCCTTCCTCCATAACCACAACCCGATCAGCGTTCAAGGCTTCCACCATATAATGGGTAATATGTATGATGGTAATGTCTTCTACTTCGTTTAGATAATGAACTGTATCCAAAACTTCCTTACGTCCTGAAGGATCCAGCATGGCAGTGGGTTCATCCAGAATTATGATTTCAGGCTTCATGGCTATAACACCTGCAATGGCTACCCTCTGTTTTTGTCCGCCGGATAGATAATGAGGAGCTGTTTTGGCGAACTTTGACATGTCCACCACTTTAAGAGCGTTGTCAACCCTCAGGCGAATCTCGTTGGGCGGGACAGAAAGGTTTTCCGGACCGAAGGCTGCATCCTCTTCTACAATAGTGGCTACCATCTGGTTATCGGGGTTTTGAAATACCATGCCGGCTGTCTGACGGATATTCCAAACCTGGTTTTCATCTTTGGTGTTCATTCCCTTTACAATTACATCACCTGATACGGGACGGAGAAGTGCATTCATATGTTTGGCCAGGGTGGATTTACCTGAGCCGTTGTGTCCAATTATGACTATAAACTCTCCCTTGTAGATGTCGATAGACACATCATTCAAAGCTGCTGTTTGTTCGCCCTCCTGGCTGCTGTATTCAAAATTCACATTCTTAACTTGAATTATGGGTTCCATATTGGCTGCCGTTCCTCCCTAAATTCCTTGTTGTTACCTGAAAGTCTTTATCATCATACTCTTTATTTACACATTTATCAACAATTACTGGCAAATCAAACTATATAGGATTCTTCGCTGCGCTCTGAATGACGCGACCTAAGATTCTTCACTTATACTACAAATGACTTAAGATTAATAAATTATATGGAACGAGCCTTTGCGGGAACGACTAACATTCTT
>DIQU01000026.1:6630-10168 GCA_002426555.1 Firmicutes bacterium UBA5454
GCGAGTGGAATAAATTTATTATTCTGCTTCACTAGCTGTGAATAATAACTATTGTAGATTTCAAGACAAAAAATAAGGACCAAGCTGCAGGCGAAAAGTCCGCATGAACTTAATCCATTATTTGAAAAATGTCAGCCTCTTATATCAGCTCTATGATGACTGTTTCTGCTCCATCGCCTCTTCGAGGACCTTTTTTCAGGATTCTGGTATAACCCCCGCCGGAAGTTTGGTTATCATTTCTTTCCCTGTATTTAGGACCGTATTCATCAAACATCTTTTCTATCAGCGGATGCTTTACCTCTCTTTTGCGCTCAGCATATTCTTTCTTGGTTTCATCTTCCTCGCGCGGTGCTTTCATATCATAGAGATATGCCATCATCTGTCTTCTTGCATGGAGCTTGGACGGCATGTCATTGGTAACTTCCATGGTAACAGTCTGCCCTTTTTCGTTATTGATTTCTTTCGTAACTTTAACGCTCTTGTCATATTCCTTAACGGCAAGGGTAATCAGCTTTTCAGCTATGCCTCGAACTTCCTTGGCACGGGCTTCTGTTGTCTCAATCCTTCCATGCCATAACAGATTGGTTACCTGATTGCGCAAAAGTGCTTTACGCTGATCACTGGACCTGCCTAGTTTCCTGTATCCGGGCATAATCTCCCTCCTTCATTCTATGTTCTCTATTCTTCGTTCTGTTTTAAACTCAGGTTTAACGTACTCATCTTCTGCTGGACCTCTTCCAGGGACTTCCTCCCAAGGTTCCTTACCTTCATCATTTCCTCTTCGGTTTTCTGAGTCAGTTCCTGCACTGTATTGATGCCTGCACGTTTCAGACAGTTGTAGGAACGAACAGAGAGGTCAAGTTCCTCGATGGTCATCTCAAGAACTTTTTCCTTCTTATCTTCTTCCTTTTCCACCATGATTTCTACTTCATTTACATGGTCAGTTAGATTGATAAACAGGGAAAGATGCTCCACCAATATTTTTGCTGCCAGGCTGGTTGCCTCATCAGGTACGATGGTGCCATCGGTCCAAACTTCAAGAGTCAATTTGTCATAGTCGGTTACCTGGCCTACCCGGGTATTTTCAACATTGAAATTAACCCTGCTGATGGGTGTAAATACTGAATCCATTGGAATCATACCAATGGGCTGACCTGAATGCTTGTTTCGTTCTGCTGGGACATAGCCCCTGCCCTTTTCAATAGTAAGCTCCATAAACAGTTTTGCTTCTTCGTTCAGGGTAGCTATATGGTGCTCCGGGTTTACTATCTCTACTTCAGAATCTACGATAATATCCCCTGCTGTCACCCGACCCGGCCCCTGGGCATTAATGGTGATTATTTTTGGTTCGTCACTGGACATCTTCAAGGCCAGATCCTTCAAGTTTAAAATAATTTCTACCAGATCTTCTTTCACACCGGGCAAGGTAGAAAATTCATGTAACACGCCGTCTACCTTAATGGAGGTAACTGCTACCCCCGGCAGAGAAGACAGCAGCACCCTTCGAAGAGAATTTCCCATGGTAGTACCAAAGCCTCTTTCCAAAGGCTCCAGAACAAACTTTCCATACCGGTTATCCTCGCTTATTTCCATAATTTCTATTTTGGGCTTTTCAATTTCTATCAAATCAAACCCTCCTCATACTTTTTGGTTCATTCCTCTCGAGGGCAAGTTCTCAACAAATCATTATCTGGAGTAGTACTCTACTATGAGCTGCTCCTGGATTTCAATGTCGATATCCTCTCTGGATGGAAGTGCCGCAAGAGTACCTTCCAGCTTATCGTAATCTACTTGCAGCCATGGTACTACTGCTCTGCCTGTTCCCTCTCTCAAGGCCTTGAATTGTTCCACTTCTGCAGCACTTCTTTGTCTTATGCCAATGGTTTCACCAACATTGGTGATGTAGGAAGGTATATCTACTTTCTTGCCGTTAATAGTAATATGTCCATGTCGGACAAACTGTCTTGCCTGTGCTCTGGAGTTGGCAAATCCCATACGATATACTACATTATCCAGTCTTCTTTCCAGAAGCTGCAACAGGTTTTCACCGGTAATACCCTTCATCTTTTCAGCAATATTAAAGTAATTGCCAAATTGTTTCTCCAGCACTCCGTAAATCCTTCTGACCTTTTGCTTTTCACGCAGCTGCATGCCATATTCCGAGACTTTTCTTCTGCTGGTACCATGCTGCCCGGGGGCAGTTGGTTTTCTGGTAATTCCACATTTATCGGTATAACATCTGTCGCCTTTCAGGTAAAGCTTCAAACCTTCCCGGCGGCACTGTCGGCATTGCGGTTCTAAATTTCTTGCCATAAATCACACCTCCATATCCTTATACTCTTCTCCTCTTCGGCGGTCTGCAGCCGTTATGAGGAATTGGGGTTACATCCTTTATCATGCTAACCTCCAACCCTGCTGCCTGCAGCGAGCGAATGGCCGCTTCTCTGCCGGAACCAGGTCCTTTTACATATACATCAACTGTTTTCAGTCCATGCTCCATAGCTGCTCTGGCTGCTGTTTCAGCTGCTGTCTGTGCAGCAAATGGTGTGCTCTTCTTAGAACCTCTAAATCCCAGCCCGCCTGCGCTGGCCCACGACAATGCGTTACCGGCAGTGTCAGTGATGGTTACTATGGTATTGTTAAACGTAGATTGAATATGGGCGGCTCCCCGCTCAATATTCTTTTTTTCACGACGTTTTCGTGATTTGCGTGCTGTTTGTTTTGCCAATGCTGACCCTCCTTATCTCTTTCCGCGGACACCTGCAGTGCGCTTGGGACCTTTTCGTGTCCGTGCATTCTGCTTTGTGCTTTGTCCTCTGACAGGCAAGCCTCTGCGATGCCGGATTCCCCTGTAGCTGCCGATTTCTACCAGACGTTTGACGTTCAGGGATACCTCTCTTCGCAGGTCGCCTTCGACCTTTACATATCTGTCAATATATTCTCTCAGCTTGGAAACTTCCGATTCTGTTAAGTCCTTAACTCGAGTGTCTGGGTTTACTCCCGTGGCAGAGAGAATTTCTTTTGCTGTGCTTCGTCCGATACCAAATATATAAGTCAAACCTATTTCCACCCTTTTGTCACAGGGAAGATCTATACCGGAAATTCGTGCCATCATTACACCTCCATGTTAATTATTGCATGTTTCAGCAGTTTTTAACCCTGTTTTTGTTTATGTCTGGGGTTTTCGCAGATGACCATTACTTTGCCTTTTCTTTTGATGATTTGGCATTTTTCACATATAGCCTTTACTGATGGTCTTACCTTCATCTTATCCAACCCTCCTCTTATCCTTTTCCGCGCCAGGTTATTCGACCGCGGGTTAAATCATAGGGGGACAGTTCTACAGTTACCTTGTCTCCCGGTAGAATTCGTATAAAATTCATTCTTAGTTTTCCTGATATGTGGGCCAGTATCTTATGTCCATTTTCCAGTTCTACCTGGAACATGGCATTAGGCATTGCATCCACAACTTTACCCTCAACTTCTATTACATCGTCCTTTGCCAAGAAATACCACCCTCCTTAATTCTCATATCCCA
>DIQU01000083.1:0-664 GCA_002426555.1 Firmicutes bacterium UBA5454
ATCTCGTATCTCGTAACAATCTCCAGCGCTCAACCCTATGCATCAATCTACATAAAGTATATTTTTCAGCGGTCTTTTAGGTACATGCAGCACCCCATTTTCATCCTTGTAATACCGGGTTGTTTCCTCGGATTCTTCCATTACGGGAGTCTCTGCCGGATAACCGAGAGAAATAACGGAATCAATACGATATTCTGCTGGAATCTGCAATATTTCAGTTAATTCTTCACGTTTTACAGAACCCAGCCAGCAGCTTCCAATTCCATAGCTCCATGCTGCCAGTATCATGCTCTCAATAGCAGCGCCTGCATCATGCTTGGTTATGGTATCTGCGAATTCTTTGCGAACCAGCACTACAATATAAGCCATAGGCTCTTTTCCTGGTTTGGGGTTTCCTTCCGGTGCAATATATCCAGCCCAGCTTAAAGTGCGAAATACCGGCTCTAAAAGCTCTTCCTTCTGAACAATGTGAAATGCCATAGGCTGTCGATTCGTAGCTGAGGGAGCAAGTCTTCCACAATCAACTATCTCCGTAAGTATGTCCATATCTATTCTGTCAGGGAGATAACTGCGTATGGACCTTCTGGTTTTTATCAACTCAATCATTTTCATATTTATCACCTGCTAATATTATATTAGAGCCCTGTTGTTGCTTCGGGTTCAT
>DIQU01000083.1:937-9233 GCA_002426555.1 Firmicutes bacterium UBA5454
TGTCTTTTTTTCCATAATACATACCAAAGTGCAAATGAGGTTCAAACTCCCCCGTGGTTCCTTCCTGACCATAGCCTGTATCACCTACATAGCCAATCAGCTGTCCCTTTTTCACCTTGTCTTCTTCTTTTGGATTCCCTTCGTAGCGGGACAGATGAGCATAATAATAATATACATTGTCCTGCCCTCGAATACCTATCCGGTAGCCGCCCAGCTCAAGCCAGCCTACTTGCTCAATTACACCATCACTAACAGAAAGAACAGGCACTCCTGTATCTGTTATTAAGTCGATACCCTCATGGTTTCTTTCACCACCATAGGAGCGCTTGTCTCCATACCCGTCTTCATAGGTGTATTCTGCATTGGTGGCGAAGGGAAAGACCTTATTTTCGTAAACCGTCAGCAAATGGGAAAAGTGTTCAATTTCTCTTCCCACGCGGCGGATAAAAGCTTTGTTATCGTTATAGCTGGTCAAAAGATTTGCCAATTGTCCATCACTGCTTATACCCGTCAGGTGTAATGAAATGCCGGAAGAACGCTCTTTTGAAATTTCGGCCGGCGATGCATATTCTGCTTTATCAACAGCAGCCAGGTAATACCAAGGAACATCCATGCTCCTCTCTACTTCAAAATACATGGACAACTGGTCTGCAGGTATTTGATCTGCTGTGTATTGCTTGGCAGACTGTGACAAATTGAGAAACAGAAGAACAACTGCCAATGAAGCCAGCAAGAAGACAGTGGATGACAGAATCAGTCTTCTCCAGCTGATTACATAAAAGCGTTTCCAGGGTAATCGATATCGTCTTTTAGGATGAATAAACATAAGTCCCCCTACCATGCTTTTTTCTTCTACCTTTAGTATAACGATACCCTCGTCTTATTACAACCAAAATTTGCCTATATAATCCTATAAATCCAAAGCCTTACCTATTGCTTGTCGTCCTGAATGCAATGAAGGATCTTTATTGGATTTCCTTTGCAATTAAGTCTCCCATTTCCTCTGTTCCCACGGACTTCATGGATGGTTGCATAATATCCATTGTACGATACCCTTGATCCAGTACTTTTTCTACTGCCGTCTCTATTGCTTTTGCGACGTCTTCTCTGTTGAAGCTGTAACGAAGCATCATTGCTACACTCATAATAGTAGCAATTGGGTTTGCCTTATTTTGTCCGGCGATATCCGGCGCAGAACCATGTATGGGCTCATAAAGACCCAGCCTGCCTTCTCCTAAACTAGCCGAGGGCAGCATTCCCAAGGAACCTGTAAGCATGGAAGCTTCGTCACTTAAGATATCGCCAAAAATATTGGAAGTTACAATAACATCGAACTGCCTTGGATTCCGAATGAGCTGCATAGCGGCATTGTCCACATACATATGACTTAACTCAACCTCTGGATAATCTTCTGCTGCCCTTATTACTACTTCTCTCCATAATCTTGAGCTCTCTAAAATATTCGCTTTATCTATGGACATCAGCTTATTCTGGCGTTTATTGGCTATTTCAAAACCAACCCTTGCCACCCGCTCTATTTCTTTGGTGGAATAAGTCTCCGTATCCCAGGCTTCCTGACCCGAATCGCTGTCCCTGCGGCCTCTTTCGCCGAAATAAATGCCTCCTGTCAGTTCACGAACTACCATTATGTCCAAACCATCACCTAAAACTTCTTCCTTTAGAGTCGAAGCGGATTTTAATTGGGGGAATAAGACAGCAGGTCTAAGGTTGGCAAACAAGCCCAGACCTTTTCGGATGCCTAAAAGACCGGCTTCTGGACGAAGATGCCCCGGGAGAGTATCCCACTTTGCTCCCCCAACTGCACCTAGTAGAATTGCATCACTATTCTGACATAGCTTCAAGCTTTCCTCTGGCAGAGGCACACCGGTTTCATCAATGGCTGTGCCTCCCATCAAGACTTCCTGAAATTCAAACCTTATTTGGTAAACCCTGGATACACGATTCAGCACCTTGTAAGCTTGCTTTATGATATCAGGACCGATCCCATCTCCGGGGATAACTGTGATTTTCATCATTTCTTCCTTTCCCTTACATAGGATATCAGACCGTCAGCATTGATAATTTCCTGCATAAAGGCCGGGAAGGGTTCTGCCTGGTAGGTCTTACCCTTTGTTAAATTCGTTATCACACCTGTATTTACGTCTACCTGAACCTGATCTCCTTCGGAGATATCCTGGGCGGCAGCTGCACATTCCAATATCGGCAAGCCGATATTGATGGAGTTTCGGTAAAAAATCCTGGCAAAGGTTTCTGCTACTACACAGCTGATACCAGAGGCTTTCAAGGCAATAGGTGCATGCTCTCGAGAAGATCCACTGCCGAAATTTCGCCCGGCTGCCATTATGTCACCCTTCCGAACCCGATCAACAAAGGTTTTATCCAAGTCCTCCATGCAATGCTTTGCCAGTTCTTCCGGGTCGCTGGTATTAAGATATCTCGCTGGAATAATGACATCTGTGTCTACATTATGTCCGTATTTGATCACTTTACCTTGAATCATTTTACTACCTCCTCGGGAGAAGAAATTCTACCGGTTATTGCAGATGCTGCTGCTACAGCAGGGCTGGCCAGATAAACTTCACTTTCCGGATGCCCCATACGACCTACAAAGTTTCGATTGGTGGTTGCCACCGCTCGTTCCCCCCTGGCCAGGATGCCCATATGCCCTCCAAGACAAGGTCCGCAGGTAGGGGTACTGACTGCTGCACCTGCTTCAACAAAGATTTCCAGCAGACCTTCACGCATAGCTTGCAGATAGATTTTTTGTGTAGCCGGAAAAATGATGGTACGCACTTCGGAATGTATTTTCTTTCCCTTCAATACCCTTGCTGCAGAGCGTAAGTCTTCTATCCGGCCATTGGTGCAAGAACCAATAACAACCTGGTCAATTACAATTTCCCCCACTTCATCTATGGTACGGGTATTGTCAGGCAGATGAGGGAAGGCAATTGTAGGTCTTATTTCTGATATATCAATATCTATTACACGAGTATACCTAGCACCCTTATCTGGCTCATACACCTTAAATTCCTTAGTGGAATGTTCCTTTACATAATCAAGAGTCTGCTCGTCTACCTCAAAGATTCCGTTTTTGGCACCGGCTTCAATTGCCATGTTCGCCATAGTAAAACGATCGTCCATGGTTAAGTTCCTTATACCTTCGCCTCCAAATTCCATGGATTGATACAAGGCACCATCCACGCCTATCATGCCGATAATATGAAGGATCACATCTTTTCCACTGACCCAGGGCTGCAGCTTTCCTTTTAAGTTAAATCGTATGGCTTCAGGTATCTTGAACCAGCCTTGGCCGGAAGCCATTCCTGCTGCCATATCAGTACTGCCTACCCCTGTAGAAAAAGCGCCCAAGGCACCATAGGTGCAGGTATGTGAATCTGCGCCAATGATTACATCACCAGGTACAGCCAACCCCTTTTCGGGGATTAATGCATGTTCTATACCCATCTGCCCTATTTCAAAATAGTTTTCAATTTCCTGATGATGGGCAAATTCTCGCATGAGCTTGCATTGCTCAGCAGATTTTATATCTTTATTAGGAGTAAAGTGGTCGGGTACAATAGCCACCTTGGCTTTGTCATAAACCCATTCTGTTCCTATTTTATCAAACTCACGTATTGCCACAGGCGCAGTAACATCGTTACCAAGTATAAGATCCAAATCCGCCATAATCAGCTGACCCGGTTCCACCTTTTCCAATCTAGCATGAGCAGCCAGTATTTTTTGTGTCATGGTCATACCCATTGAGACTCCTCCTTTTATTCAAATACTTACACGGCATCGAATTTATTTATCTTTTTCTCAGTGCCGGGAATCCTTTGGTGATGTTGATATAGAAAATATTCTATGGAATCTACCAGAGCTGACCAGCTGGCTGCTATAATATTGGTGGAAACACCTACTGTACCCCAGACTTTTTCACCATCAGTAGATTCTATGTGCACCCTTACCTTGGATGCAGTAGCACTTTCCGTATCCAGCACACGAACCTTGTAGTCCGTCAGACGCATGAGGTCAAGCTCCGGATAAAACACCTGTAATGCTTTTCGTAAAGCCCGGTCAAGAGCATTTACAGGGCCGTCCCCTTCTGCTGCTGAAACTTCGTCCACTCCATCTACCTGCAGCTTGATGATTGCAGAAGCGCTGTAATCATCCTGCCAATGCTCTTCGCATATAACTCGAAAATCCTTGACATTAAAGAACTGGGTATCTCTACCCAAAGCTCTCCTTACCATTAGTTCAAAAGAAATTTCAGCCCCTTCAAACTGGTATCCTTCATGCTCCAGCCGCTTCATCTCATCCATAAGATATTGTGTTTCCGGTGATGTTTTGTCTACCCACGGTGTAATCTCCTGAATTCGCTTTAAGATGGTACTGCGCCCCGATACTTCCGACATAAGAACACGCCGTTCGTTTCCAATCAGACAAGGCTGAATATGCTCAAAGGACGAGGGGTTCTTGGTAATGGCATCAATATGCATCCCACCTTTGTGGGCAAAAGCAGAATGACCTACATATGGATCTCTCTCATTTGGAATCAAATTAGCCAGTTCACTTATATATCTGGAAACAGATGTAAGATTCTCCATTTGTTCCTCAGGGATGCAATGCAGCCCGCTCTTAAGCTGCAGATTGGGAATAATCGTGCAGAGATTGGTATTGCCGCATCTTTCGCCATAGCCGTTTATGGTGCCCTGCACCTGTACCGCACCAGCTTCAACAGCCATCAAGGAATTGGCGGCAGCCATACCACCGTCATTATGACAATGGATGCCAATAGGTATTGAAAATTGTCCAGCTGTCTCTGATACTATGGTATGAATTTCAGAGGGAAAAGCCCCACCATTGGTATCACATAGCACCAGCCAGTCGGCACCGGCCTTTGCTGCAACTTCCAGGCATTTGACTGCATAACCGGGATTGGCTCGATAGCCGTCGAAAAAGTGCTCTGCATCAAATATTACTTCCTTACCCTGCTCCTTTAGGAACAATATGGTATCATGAATCATGTTCAGGTTTTCCTCCAGTGTTGTTTTGATAATATCCGTCACATGAAAATCCCATGTTTTCCCAAATATGGCTGCAGCAGAGGTGTCGGCTTTTAGCAAAGCCTGAAGATTAGCATCCTCCTTTGCAGTGATACCTGCCCTGCGTGTACTGCCAAAAGCAGCTAATCGAGCATTTTTCAATGTAAGGAAGCTTACCTTTTGAAAAAATTCCAAATCCTTGGGATTGGACCCCGGGTTGCCGGCTTCAATATAATCTACGCCAAAATCATCCAGTTTCTGAACAATCCTCAACTTGTCATTGACTGTAAATGAGATCCCCTCTGCTTGAGCTCCATCCCGCAGGGTGGAATCGTATATGACTATATTTTTATTCAGCTTGTAATCCCCATCTCATACCATCTCCTATTTTGCTATTAATTAATGTTGTTTATAGTAGTAGTTATATGCTTCCAGATCCTTCGCTTCGCTCTGGATGACAGCTATTTGTGTCATTCTGAACGCAGTGAAGAATCTTTCTTTCCTGCTGCAAGCCCTTGTGTCATTCTGAACGCAGTGAAGAATCTATCAAGCCAATTCAAATCGCTTCTATGACCATATCCCCATTGGGATATTCACTCATGTCATATATCATTTTATTGATTGCATTGATATATGCCTTGGCACTGGCCTCGATGATGTCTGTACTGATTCCCCGTCCCACATAGATTCTCTTGTTTTTCTCTATGGTAACTGTTCCTTCACCCAGGGCGTCTTTTCCACTGGTAATAGCTCGTATACGATAATCCTTCAATGTGATTTCCATCCCTGTTGCCCGCTCTACAGCATGGAAAATGGCATCTATGGGACCATCCCCGCAGGCAGCCTCTTCCACTACCTGACCTTCCCTGGCTATCCTTACAGTAGAAGTAGATATCAGAGAATTTCCGCTGGTTATATGAAAGTACTCCAATTGCAGTGTCTCAGGTATCTGGACAAGCTCCGTAGAAATAAGGGCTTCAATGTCGCTATCCATAACATATTTCTTCTTATCTGCCAAATCCTTGAATTTTTGAAAAGCTTCATTAACCTCTTCTGAGGATAATTGGTGAAAGCCAAGCTCCTGCAAGCGTTCCTCAAAGGCATGGCGACCGGAATGCTTTCCAAGCACCATTTGGCTTTTCTTCAAACCGATGGATTCCGGAGTCATTATTTCATAGGTCTCACGATTGGTCATGATTCCATGCTGGTGAATACCCGATTCATGAGCAAAAGCATTGGCACCAACAACAGCCTTATTGGGCTGTATGTGAACACCGGTCAAGGAACTGATAAGTGAACTGGTACGGTAAATCTGCTCCGTTTCAATATTGGTATGGAAATTATAGAAATCTTTACGTGTTCTAAGTGCCATAACCAATTCTTCAAGTGCTGCATTCCCTGCCCGCTCTCCAAGACCGTTTACGGTACACTCTAGCTGCCTGGCTCCATTTTCTATTGCTGCAAGAGAATTGGCCACAGCCAGACCCAGGTCGTTGTGACAGTGTACACTGAGTACTACATTGTCAATGCCCTTTACATTTTTTCGGATCCCTCTGATAAGCGCTCCAAATTCATCAGGTGTAGAATACCCTACAGTATCCGGAATGTTAAGCACATCAGCTCCTGCTCGAATGACTGTTTCCAGTATCTGATACAGGAACTCCGGTCGGGTGCGGGAACCGTCTTCCGGAGAAAATTCCACCTGAGGGCAGAGGGATTTGGCATAGGCAACCATATCAGCAGCCCGCTTTATTACTTCCTCAGGCTCCATACGCAATTTATATTTCATATGAATGTCGGAAGTAGCAATAAAGGTATGAATCCTAGATTTTGCAGCCTCCTCCACCGCTTCCCAGGCACGGTCAATGTCTTTTTGGACAGCTCTGGCTAAGGCAGTAATTACAGGCTTTCTAATCTGTCGGGCAATAGCCCTTACCCCTTCAAAGTCACCTTTTGAGGAGATGGGAAACCCGGCTTCCATGACATCTACGCCCAGCTTCTCGAGCTGTTTGGCAATTTCCAGCTTTTCCTGCATATTCAAGCTGATGCCTGGAGACTGCTCCCCATCTCGTAATGTCGTGTCAAAAATTACTATTTGATCAGCCATGATAATCCTCCCTCTACTATCTTAAATATTTTTCTAGACGAATTATTGTTTTTTCTCAATCCAGGGCATCATTCTGCGCAGTTCACGTCCTACTTTCTCTATTTGGTGATCTTGTGCTTGTGCGCGCATTGCCAGGAAGGAGGGGCGGTTTGCCTGATTTTCCAGTATCCAGTTTTTGGCAAAGGTACCATCTTGAATCTCATTTAGTACTTGCTTCATCTCTTTACGGGTATCCTCGTTAATAATGCGTTTTCCAGTGATATAGTCTCCATACTCGGCTGTATCGCTGATGGAGCAGCGCATGTAGGACATTCCGCCCTGATTCATCATGTCTACGATCAACTTCATTTCATGCAGACATTCAAAGTATGCGCTTTCCGGCTGGTAGCCTGCTTCTACCAGGGTTTCAAACCCAGCTTTAATCAGCTCGGTAACTCCGCCGCACAATACTGCCTGTTCTCCAAAAAGATCAGTTTCGGTTTCTTCCTGGAAGGTGGTTTCCAATACACCTGCTCTTGCCCCGCCAATACCTGCTGCGTAAGCCAAAGCATAATCCTTTGCATTACCGGTCGCATCCTGATGGACAGCAATAAGGCATGGTACTCCTTTGCCCTCCAAAAATTGGCTTCTTACTGTATGCCCGGGACCCTTGGGTGCGATCATGAAAACATCAACATCCTCAGGCGGGGTAATCTGACGGTAATGAATGTTAAAGCCATGAGCGAACATAAGACCATTACCTGATTTTAGATTAGGTTCAATAGATTCCTTATAGATCCTTGCCTGTTTTTCATCGGGTACCAATATCATGATAAAATCTGCTGCCTTGGCAGCCTGTGCTGTTTCCATTACCTTCAGCCCGGCTTCCTCAGCCAGTTTCCATGACTTACTTCCTTTGTACAGCCCTACTGCTATGTCCATTCCACTTTCTTTCAGGTTCAACGCATGAGCATGACCCTGACTGCCATAACCGATTACTGCTATCTTTTTACCTTGCAGGAGCCCTAAACTTGCGTCTGATTCATAATACATTTTCGCCATAATATTCTTCCTCCTTGTTTTCCGGGTGAATATATCTCACCATTTTCAATCCTCGATCCATGGAAATGTTGCCGGTACGTAC
>DIQU01000083.1:9481-14429 GCA_002426555.1 Firmicutes bacterium UBA5454
ACAATAATGGAATACCGGTTTACGTCCACTACCTTTGCTCTGAAAATATTTACGATGTCTACGATCTGATTCCGGGTCTTGGGCGCAGCCTTTACCTTGATAAGAGCTAGTTCCCTGGAGATGGAATCTTCACCGATGATCGACACCTGAATGACATTAATAAGCTTGTTCAGCTGTTTGGTCAGCTGACCTGCAATGTATTCATCACCATCTACTACTATGGTGATTCGAGATATTTCGGGGTTCTCAGTGATCCCTACAGCCAAGCTGTGGATGTTAAAACCTCTGCGACTGAATAATCCTGTCACCTTGGACAGTACGCCGGGATGGTTGTCAACTAATACACCCAATATATACTTCATCTGCGCTTCCCTCCCTCTTTTCCATATTATATAAAACAAAAACCCTTCGACCTCATACCAGTAAACTACTGGTATAAGGGGCGAAAGGTTACTTTCACGGTACCACCCTGTTTCGTCTGTCCCTTGCAGGACAAACCTCGCGAAGCTCCATCAAGCTTCCGGTCTGTAACGGGACCACCCGGCAAACCCTACTAAACCCCGGATCAGGATTTTTCAGATCTCCCCTCTGGAGTGAGCATACAGCCCGGCAATCCACCGGTTTGCACCAACCACCGGCTCACTGAAGATAATTGCTTCGGACCTTCTGTCTCCGTCATCGGATTTACAATGATAGAAAAATTAAAAGATTATCTCACAGTCTATCAAAGAGTCAAGCCCTATGTCAAGGGCAATTTTTAAAATTAATTGACAACTTTTTAACAATGTTGCTGTTCACAACTCGCATATAATAAATTAAAATGTAACTTGCCTAAGATTCCGCTTTCTCTATTAATTTCTTGACCCTTTTTAAGAAGGTTTCCCTGCCAAGCATAACAATACGGCCGCATTTCAGGCACTTGATCTTGAAGTCTGCGCCTATACGTATAACTTTCCACTTATCATTACCGCAGGGATGAGGTTTTCTGGTTTGTATAACATCCCCCAGATTATATTCTATCGCCACAACATACATCCTCTTCTGAGTACAAAGTATATCTATTTTTTAACAAACGTACTCAATTTTGTTACTCACAGTCTAAAATAAAAAATACTGTTTATTATTTTACTTGAGGATGACAAGATTTCAATGTCATCCTGAGCATTTGCGAAGGATCTTTCCTGTCCAAATTCCTCGATAAACTCGCAATGATAAGATTTAAGTGTTACAGCATACTAGCTGTGAATAGTATGGAAACTTTCAACTAAATTATAATAGTGTTTTCAGCCTTATGCATGCGCTGAGTGATTTCTTTCATGCTTGCGGTTCTGCCTGCTGCCAATCTGCTGCTTAGTCCATAATAATTCAAACAGGTATCTGAGGTGAGAATCTCCACTCCCTTTTCTGTTAAAACGCGAAGCTCCTTCAATACTTCCGAGTCTTCTACCGTCAAGGCAACACCGCCATTGAGAAAAATTATGGTCTTCGGACAAGGCCTGCATTGCTTCAAATGATAAAAATAACTCTTCATCAAGGCTTTCCCCAATTCCTGCTCACCCCGTCCCAGAGTACAGTCGGTAATGACCACTACTGATACTTTTGAAGAAGTAAACTTGTCTCCATCCTGAAGCGCAGTCTGGCTGAAATGTATTAAAAAATCTCCGCTGGATTCCTCTAGAAAGGTATTTATATCACTGTCCTTGGCCATGTTTAGAATTTCTCTGGCCTTATCCAAACTGTCCGTTACTGTAGTTAGAGAACGGAAATCCATCTCTCTTATTGTTTTTTGTATGATCGGCCATGATTGATGAGCAGTCATGCCTCGAACATCAATTTTGTAATCCATGGGAAGCTCCTTTCAGGTTTTTTGTACTCCTGCTGCCTCGACAAAGGCTTTAAAGAGCCCTAACATATGGGAATCTTCCATCATGCGTTCCGGATGCCATTGAACTCCGACTAAAAAGGAATGACTTTTAGACTCTACTGCTTCAATGACCCCATCAGCAGCCGATGCTGCAAACTCCAAACCAGGGGCAAGGGTTCGAACAGCCTGGTGATGAAAACTGTTAGTATAAACTTGATTTACCCCCAATATATGGTGTAATCGCGACCCTTCATGGATGCTTATTTTATGAAATTCTGTCCATGTTGGAGCGGACTGGGAATGACAGATTAAATCCCTGCCTTCAAACTGCGTCTTTAGATCCTGATAAATATCGCCGCCGAGGGCTACGTTTATCAACTGTATCCCCCTGCAGATCCCCAATACCGGCATGCCAGCCTGCACTGCTGCCAGACACAAGGGCAGTTCCAATTCATCACGCTGAGGATTAACCCTGCCGATAGCAGTATGAGGTTCTTCACCAAAATATCGAGGATGTACATCCTGCCCCCCTGTTAGCAACAAAGCTTGTATCTGCGAAAGTATATTGGATATGGATTCCGATACTGCACAAGCAGATATGGGTGGTATAATAAGGGGCAGACCGCCTGCACGGCTAATCCCTTCTACATAGCCCGAATGCAATTTAAAAATCTTTGCTTCCCAGTCATAATCGCAAGTTATTCCTATAATCGGCTTCAACAGCTCCAGCTCCTGTCCAAAAATTAATATTACTGACAAATTATAAATCAGTTATTAATATATTTATTTTTCAACTTGATAAGCTGAGAACAGTTACAACAGCATATCAAGCGAATAGGCTAGAACTTGTTTAGATATTGATCCAACTCCCATTGATGAACCTGCATCTTATATTCGTTCCACTCAATCAGCTTGGCTTCCCTGTATCGATTGTAGGAGTGATCAGATAAAGTATCTCGAATAAGTTTGTCCTGATTTAATGCTTCCAGCGCATTATACAGATTATTTGGCAGACAGCGGATGCAATCAGCATCTCTTTCCTCAGCAGTCATCTCATATATATTTCGGTTAACCGGCGGGGGAGGTGTGATTTTTCTGCGAATGCCATCGAGGCCTGCTTTCAGCAATACCGCCAAAGCCAGATAAGGATTACACGAGGGATCCGGACTTCTAAATTCCAAGCGTGTTGCACTGCCTCTTTTCGATGGAACACGAATTAGGGGGCTGCGATTTTGCGCAGACCAGGCAATATACACAGGTGCCTCATACCCTGCCGTCAGCCTTTTATAGGAATTTACCAGGGGATTGGTAATTGCAGTAATAGCAGGCGCATGCAACAATAGACCGCCCATATAATAATAGGCTTCTTTACTGAGCTGAAGCTTCCCATCACGATCATAAAAAACATTGTCGCCATTTATGAACAAGGACTGATTAAGATGCATGCCGGATCCAGCAACTCCATATAGCGGTTTGGGCATAAAAGTAGCATGAAGATCATGCTGTTTGGCAATAAAGCGAACCACCATTTTAAAGGTCATTATATTGTCAGCAGTGGTTAGAGCATCCTTGTATTTAAAATCAATTTCATGCTGCCCGGGAGCTGTTTCATGGTGAGAAGCTTCAATTTCAAAGCCCATCTCTTCCAAAACCAGACACATCTCTCTGCGAGCACCTTCTCCTCTATCCACAGGGCCCAGGTCAAAGTAACCCGCCTGATCATGGGTATACATGGTGGATTTCCCTTCGGGATCGGTATGAAACAGGAAAAACTCAGCTTCCGGACCTGCCTGCATAGTATAACCCATTTCCTCCGCTTCTTTCAGTACTCGCCTCAAGGTGTTTCGGGGACAGCCGGGAAATGGTGTGCCATCGGAATTGTAAACATCGCAGATCAACCTGGCTGCATATCCTTCCTCTGCAGTCCAGGGATATATAACGAAGGTACTGAGGTCAGGATGAAGAATCATATCGGATTCCTCTATGCGCACAAAGCCTTCAATGGACGAACCATCAAACATGATCTCATTGTCCAGGGCTTTACCCAATTGTTTAACTGTAATTGCTACATTCTTTAATGTACCGAAGATATCAGTAAATTGCAGCCGAATAAATTGAACCTGCTGTTCTTTGCATATTCGCAGAATATCCTGTTTTGTATACTTTGCCATATTACACACTCCCAGCTATCAAAATTGAGTAAGCGAATTATTTCAATTATACCAAACATTGCTTGAAATGCAATATATTAATTAACACCAATTCTCAATTGATAATGAGTTTTATCTATCAGAATATTAAAATAGGTACAAACTTTATTGATAAGTCAGTTGATTTTCAAGTTTAAAAGTAGTATGATAATATTCAATCTTATTATTAATTGAGAAGGAGCCAAAGCATGAAAGACTTTTCGCGAGTGCAGCGCATTCTATGGATTATTTTTTTTCTTAATCTAATAGTAGCTTTAGTAAAAATTATTCTTGGAGCCCTCTTCATTAACAGCAGCAGTTTAACCGCTGATGGTTATCATTCACTTAGTGATGGTGCATCCAATATCGTAGGTCTCATCGGAATCCGTCTGGCTTCCCGACCGGTAGATAATGACCATCCTTATGGTCACAGAAAATTCGAAACCTTGGCAGCTCTGTTGATATCAGGTATTTTATTTCTGCTTGGAATCAACGTCATCACGGAAGCTGTGCAAAAAATCCTCCATCCTGCTGCCCCAAAAGTTACCATAGAAAGCCTTATCGCACTGATCGTTACACTTATAATAAACATATTTGTAACTAAGATAGAATATCGAAAAGGCGTGGAGTTGAACAGTCAGATACTCATATCCGATTCACTTCATACACGAAGCGATGTTTATATCTCTCTGGGGGTTTTACTTACCCTGACAGGCATTATGCTGGGGCTTCCCCCAATAATTGATCCCTTGGTTTCTCTGATAGTAGCCGGATTTATCTTCCATGCAGCCTATAAAATTTTTGTTATGAATCGGGACATTTTGGTAGATAAGGCAGTTATTCAAGAAGATAGGATCAAAGAAATAATCATGAGCTTTGATGAGGTTAAAAATAC
>DIQU01000083.1:14673-29134 GCA_002426555.1 Firmicutes bacterium UBA5454
GATTTAAGCATAGAAGAGTCCCACCTGCTGATTCACAGGATCGAAGACCGAATTCGTCAGGACATCAATGATAATGCACAAATTACTACTCATTTGGAACCTTATGAAGAGAATTCAAGATGAGCTGCTTGCATTTCAGTTAGTTGTCAGCCGTTGTTATGGTTGTTGTCATGGAGTACTTGATCTATGACAATGACCAAAGCCAGCATAAATACCGGATTCTCTTCATCGGAAATCTCTACACCGTAGCTGTCGGCCAAGGCAAACCAGCGTTTGGAAACATATGCCGCAGGACGCGCGTCTCGTAGAACGGTAAAATCCATCGCCCAAACATTGCCCTCCACCCTGTAATCTGCATGTACGCCATGTATCTGAAACTTTGGACGTAACAATGTAAACTCCTTTTTTACTACAGCATATAACTGGCCTGAATAATAGATGCTGTATTCCGGTAAAAATCGAAACAGCTTCTGCTCAATATAGATCAATTCTTTGCCATCCATATCATAGATTCGAAGCTTGTCTCCAAAAGAAAACACCTTTCCCTTTACCTGATAACAATCATTCCCATTTTCATCCCGAATGGTAAATTTGTCTCCAAAAGAAAAGATTTTCTGCCTGATGACATATTTCATTCACTTTCACTCCCTGATTCTTTCTGATGCAAAATACTGTTTCCAAGTGCTGCCACTTGTGTATCCAAAATGGGGTCTAACCCATAACGAGCTTTTCCATATAGACTTTTCAACTGCGAGCCTGTGCTCTGATCTAATCGTCCCTGCTCAATCAGTTCATATATGGTTTCATTTGCTGTGCGGAAGCTGCTGAAACAAAAACCTGAGGAGACAGCTTGTATAATCAAATGCCTGTATAAAAACCTTACCCTTTGGCGGTTATCCGTCAGCTGATTCCACTTGGGCTCTGTGCTTCGCATTCGTTCCCACCAGCTGCGTATGGAGTCGGTATAGTTTTTCCTAATGCTTTGCCAATCCAGAAGATTTTCCTTTTCATCACCGTATTCTTCTTCCGACCCATTTCCCCAGTGGCTGCTCTCCATGAGCTTTTTAATTTTTTCCACCAGGAAGAGCCACAGCTTAATCAGTTGCTTTATGATAAAATAGACAGCAAATAGAAGCATTGCTATTAATATCACTGTGCCAAATATCTCCACTACTGCATCCCAGAAAGGAGACGGCGGCTTTGCTTCTGCCGGAGGCAGCTCGAGAGCACCTCCGGACGGAGGTCCTTCTCCTCCGCTTAGAGAATCCCTGGCTTCCAGCAGGCGCTGAATCAAAGTAAATATAAAGCGTGCAACTGCCTTAACAGCGGTAAGAAAACCGTCTTTCAAGGTTTGATAACCGGCAATCAACACAGCGGCTGAAATCGTTATGATAATAATGACCCGGTTGTTCTTCCTGGCTGCCGGCATGGAAGTGGAATCTTTTAATTCTTTTTGAGATGCCTGAGTCAAAACTTCAGTATTGGACAGCAGGAAGATGGAGGGTATCGCAATCAAGCCGGCTATTAAAAGATAATGCTGATACTCCTGCACTGCTATTAACTTCCCATAAAAGAAATAGGAAAAGAAATAATACGCCAGGGAGCAGTAGCTGTAAACTTTGGGGAAAGAAGCGATAAGCGGCCGCTCAGATACGAAAACACCCCGGGCTGCTGCTGCAAAAACCAGCAAGCCGGTGAAAATTACAGCCCACATACTGCTTTGCGGAAAGAGCCTGTTCGATAAAAAACCAGCTCCCAAAGCGATTAACAATGAAACAGCCAGAGAAATCAATCGATTCCAGCGAATGAGCAGCCTGCGGATGCCGGCTCCCAAAATATAAGCACATACTAAAAGGCTGCTGAAGACAGCAAAAGGAACAGATTGCAATGCTCCTAAATACACGGAAAAAAGTATGGGAAACAAAATCCAAGCATCCATCCAAACGGCGAATACAGGAGTAAGAAATCTGAGAATCTTATTTTTCATACTGCCATCTCAATTTTTGCCTCTGGCTCCAGCATTATAATGTCCACAGAATGCCCCTTGGCGCGCAGCTTATATATTTGTTCATCCATTCGCTCTCCTACAAAAGGAGTTAACAATAGAATATCCATGGGGTTGGAATCCCGTTCCAGCTCATCCTCCAAAAAGGTAAAGAAAGTGCAGCTTCTTGCAATTATAATCCTGGCGAGGACTTCCAATAGATAGGTCAGCTGCCCTTGTCCCGGCTGAGGTTCTACATATATCGGCTGTTTTTCGTTATCCATTTCATAGGCATTGCTTCCAAAGCCAACAGGAATTCCATTTTCAATTGCATATTGCGCAATTGCAGCACTGTAGGATATACCTCTTTCTATCAATTCCAAGTCAGTAATAGCATCCCACATGGATTCATTCAGGTCGATATTGAGCAATATCATAATTCGGGGATCTGCCGTTCGGTCTAATTGAAACACCTGAACTTCGCCTGTCCTTACAGAAGCTTTCCAATTTATGCGGTTTAATGGATCACCATATTGATATTCTCTTACTCCGGAAATTATGAAAGGATCTTCCATAATCCATCTGCGAACGGTGACATCTCCCATCCAGCTGTGGGAAGGAAAGGGAATATTTGTCAGGGGCAGTAGTTTTGGGTAGACCAGGAGCTCTGAGTTTACATGAAAATCCTGATACAGCTCCTGAGAGCCAAAAGCATCGCCGCAGGTCATTGCTGCAGTTATAAGCCTGTAGCAACCCCGCTTTCTGCATAGAATCCGATGTCGTCTGGTGATGCCGGTAAAGGGCATCAAACTGAAAAAGCTCTTGTGAAATTCATCATACTTGATTGACATATCGGTCTGCTGCTGTGTAAACTTCAAATAGGGGCTCATCTTAACCTCTATGCGCAGCCAGGGAATAGGCAGCAGTTTTCTATTTTGGATCCGTTCTATCATTTCCACCTCTTCCCCTTCAAAAACAGCAGGCATACTAAAGGAGCGGGTATAGCTGAGACCGGAAAGACCCCATTTCTTGTAAACCCAGGCTTGAAATGCAATAATTACTATAATAATAAATATGAGCCAGGACAGGGACATTATATTTCCATTCCTTTTTTCTGCAGATTTTCCTCAGAGGGAACCAGTGTATCCCGGACAATTTGATCCAAAATTTGCATATTATAATTTTCTTTCAAGCGTGATGTGTTCTTCAATATAATACGGTGACCCAATGCAGGCTTAACCATCGCTTTGACATCGTCGGGTATAACATATGAGCGTCCTCTTAAAATAGCATGAGCCTGGACACATTTCAGCAGTGCCTGACTGCCTCGAGGGCTGACTCCCAGAATCACATCCGAATGTTTTCTCGTCCTTTCCACGATATCCATTATATAATTCAATATATCATCGCTGACATGGGTATTAGAATAGCTGCGCTGGGCTTTCAGGACTTCTTCTTTAGCGGCAACCGGTTTTATTTCCTCCAGAGGCTGCTTTTCTTTAAATCGTTTTAACACTTCCATCCCCTCAGCGGTAGATGGATAACCCATTTTCGTCTTTAGCAAAAATCGATCCAGTTGAGCTTCCGGCAACGGAAAGGTACCTTGAGTTTCTATAGGGTTTTGAGTAGCAATAACCAGAAAAGGCTGATCCAAAAGTCGAGTTTCACCGTCTATTGTGACCTGATATTCCTCCATACACTCCAAAAGGCTGGATTGCGTTCTGGGGGTGGCACGATTGATTTCATCTGCCAGCAGAATATTACTGAACACCGGACCCGGTCGAAAGATAAATTCTTCTGCTTTCTGATTGTAGTAGTTTAAACCACTTATATCTGTAGGCAGCAGATCAGGTGTGAACTGAATCCTCTTAAACTCCATATTCAATGATCGTGCCGCAGACTTGGCAAGCAAAGTCTTTCCTGTACCGGGTACATCCTCCAGAAGGATATGACCGGACACGATTAATGCAATCAACAAATGGTCAATAACCTCGCTCTTTCCCACGATTACCTTCTGTACATTGCTTTTCAGTTTTTCTGACAACCCTTGTATTTCATGAAAGTCCATCCACAGAACCCCTTCTTTTTTCAACTTCAGCTCTGATGGCTGCAGCAAACAGCTGTTCAAAACTTCCTATGAGTATATTCTACATTATATTTATCTTTCCTTCACCTTTTTCTTTAAATTCCTTCCTCAGCTTATTTCTTCTGTTTCTCTTCTGACATGGTTCAAGTCAAAAAAACTGCAGCAGGATTGCTGCAGTTAATTTATCAAGCACATGTTCATTACTTATCTGATGCTCAAATAAACAGCCAGATGTCTTTTTATATCATCAGTTTGCTGTGGTTCATCGGATTTCACATCGATTCTGCCGCCATCCGTCCTGACTCCAAAATCATTAAATCCCCGTGACTGTAAATAGTCATGAACAGCTGATGAACCCTCTTCGCCTTGAGTTAGCAATTCCTTATTCCCTACATAGTCCCCGTTTACGTATACACGATAGGAATCAATGCTGTTTTTCAAATTGTCATCGCCATTTGGAGGAATAAGCCCAAAAGGCAAAAATGAACTGCTGCCAAAACCCTGCCATGGATCCCACCACATAATTTTGCCTCCTTTTTTGTTGTGATGGTTTTAGTATTTATTAAATGTGTCCATTTAATGCTGTTTTTCATGACATTACAGCTTAGGTAAAATAAGGATTATTTTTAAATGGCAACTCTATTTAAGACTATTGCCCAACCAGTTCTTGTGAAATGATACGCTTGTCCAATATACCTTTAACCGCCTTACCTGAATCCAAACGCTTAAGTATAACGCAGTCGTTCGCTGAAGGCATGTTATTTAGTGATGCCACATATTCCAAACTTTCCAAATATGTACATACCATATTGGCAATCATCGTGAATAAAACAGCATCTTTATTGGTAATTTCGAATTGTTCCCAATCCCTGAAATATAGAACACCATCAATCTGAGTACCGCGTATAAGAGGAATAACGAGGGTATTTTCACGGAAAATGAATTCTCTTTCGGCTTCTATGAGCTTATTGCTTTTTTGTTCAACAATCATTTGATATATTCCCTCTTTTTCCTCAACATTAGGATGGCTTCCATATATCTCAACTTCTCCGTTTCGAATTAAAAATATGCAGATCCCTTCTGCAGAAAAAAGCTCATTGCACAAAACAAGCAGTCTGTCCATAATTTGAGTAATATCCATATCCAGTCTGAAGCGTCCTGTCATTTCGAATACAGCTAAAAGCTTATTGTTCATCTGATCCAGTTCTCTATAGCTGTTCTTCCAAGCTTGAAGCTGATAAAAAATATAAACACCCCGATTCAGGATAATGAAGGGAATAATGTAAAATAGAATCAAGCCGATTCCAATGACTATAAGCCTATCACTTATGTTGGGTAATGCAGCTTGCATATCTATCAGATCAGATATCACAAGGGAAAAACCAGCTAAACTACCCATGATACCGCCAACCAGCCCCTGGATCCCATAAATTGTATGCAAAGTAAAAACCGGGATACACAGACAAACCAGAAAAGGGCTGTACAAACCGCCTGTTAAAAGGACATTTACCTGGATAATCAACATATCAGCGATGCAAAGCAAAATACGCAATCTTGAAATCTTCATAATAAACCAATACATAGCTGCTATTAAAATTTGGTATATACCAAAGCTTAACAGCACAGGATCTCTGGGTAAGTATCCCCATTCATATTTCTGCAAGGTCATTATAAGACAAAATAAAAGCAGGCAAACTCGAAAAAGAAACATAACGGCAGCAGTTGATTTTTTCAAATCGATTCCTCCCCAAAATACAGCTTTACTGAGCAACTAATTCAATTCCAAATCAAGTGTATCCTTTATTTCCCAAGTTATTTCCCATTATTTGTTATCTACACCATAGCGCGGCTTCCAGCCGCAAGCAAAGAGTCAGAAGTCATATAATATAACGGCATTGTAAAATCTGAGCTTATCTTGTACTTTTCATCTTTATATGATAAACTTTGTATAATCAATAGTTGTTTGGATCCCAATGCAATGACTTGTGAGCTGTTCAGCGAAAGGCAGGATTATAATCGGAATGAAAAGACTTGGATTGCTGTTGCTATCCCTTCTAATTTTGGCTGTACCCATATCTGTTCACGCCATACCCTCTCCATTATCGAGGGTGTCTTCCAATGTACGCATTTTTGAAGACAGCAGCATACAAGTCATATCCTACGAAGCTTATATTAAAGTTGAATCTCATATTACAAAAACAACTGCCTCCCTGGTATTAAAAAACAGCAGCAAAGAAGACAAAACCAATATTACAGCAGGCTTACCTTCTCATTTACTGGAAGGCACGATTCGGGTAAATGAAGCAGAAGTTTATATGGATGGGGTCAAACAAAGGCTTACCACCCGTAGAGATAGAACCAGACAAAACGAAAGCTCTCTTACTGATTTTCCCAGAAATTGGTTTACCTGGAGGCTTGATCTTGAACCTGAGGAATATAAAGTAATTGAATTCTCCTATATAAACGAAAATCCAATTACTGAAGATGGCAGCAATATGGTTTATCTGCCCTTCGAATATCTTGAAGCCTGGTCGGATATTCCCCAAAATGTCCAGATTACCCTGGATTTTGGCAATGCAGCACCATACATGTTCAGCCCAAATCCATCTGTTCATCCTCATAATTATGATGGTAAAGGCAGTTTTACCTGGCGCTACAACAACAGTTATCCGCCTGCATCCATCCAGGTATATTACCGGTCCATTGAGCAGCTGGCTGTTGAATTCCTGAACACAAGCGATCAGTCCATAAAAAATATAACAGAAGCCTTTGCAAACAAGTCCTACAACAAAGTTTTGGAGCTTATCGATCAATACTTGGAAACAGAATCTGCAGCTCCGCGGGAAAATGAGCTTTTGTATCTAAAAGCCCTTTCACATCAAGGCTTGTACCAAATAAATGAAGCCATTGAACTGTTTGATCAATTGGATGACCGCCCTCTTTTTGGCGAGTGGGAGGAAATTTTTAAGAATCGAATTATTTACGACAAATATTATCATATGCAATCTATAATAACTGACAATGCTGACATATATGCATATATGGATACTGCAAAAAACTATGTTATGGGCAATACCATTTTTCTGATGTGGATAACAGAAGAGCTGAGTACAATAGAACCTCAGCCTACCCCTGTTCCCACTCCCAGCCCAACTAAAGCACCGTCCCTCGAAGAGAAAGAACCTGAACCAAAGAAAGAAGAAGAACTGATTACTTCGATTAATATCGGCGGATATGAAATATCAGTAGAAGTTTTATTCATTGGTATTTTGGCAGTTATTGTTATTCTTCTTATCCTTATTTTCAGAAAAAGAAAAAATAGAAATAGAGGCTACTTATTCAGGTAGGCCAGGGAGTCATCTATGAAATTGCTGTTTATTATCAATCCCGTTGCCGGAAAAGGAAAAACAAGGGATGCCATTCCCATAATAGAACATTTCTGCAGGCAGCGAGGCATCCAGTACAAAATCCGAGAGACCAAAGGACCTGGAGATGCCACCCTTATTGTACGGGAACATAGCACCGCTTACTCTGCTGTAATTGCTGCCGGCGGAGACGGTACCGTCCTGGAGGTAACCAATGGTTTATCCGGCAAAAACATTCCACTGGGGATTCTTCCGCTGGGAAGCGGCAACGACTTTGCAAGAGCTGTCAAGATACCAATTGGCATGACCCAATTGGAAAAAGCTCTGAATATTATCGCAGATACAACACCCCAATTTGTTGACCTGGTTTCATTTGATGGCAGGGTATTTTTAAATATAGCAAGCATTGGTTTTGACGCGGAAATTATTCGTGACTTGCATAAGATTAGTCACTTCATCAAAGGGAAATCAGCCTATTTGATTTCAGTTTTCCTGAAGTTTATTACATATAAACCCAAAGATGTGGAATTGTTGTTGGATGGCAGAAAGATCATAACCAGAGTATTCCTAACTGCAGTATGCAATGGCATATGCTATGGCGGAGGTATGATGGTTAATCCCAATGGTTCGATTACCGACGGCTTGTTGGATGTAATACTTATCAAACCGGTACCTCGATATAAAATACCCTTTTTACTATTGAAGTTTATAAAAGGAAAACATATTAATTTGCCATACGTAACCAGCTATCAATGCAAGGAAGTTCAGATTTCTTCCAAGGAAAACCTTGCTGTCAACGTAGATGGGGAAAATCCTATAAACACGCCGATTACACTGTTGCTGAAACCCTTGTCCATCCGCATATTTGGAAATTTATAAGGAGGCTGAAACCTTTGGAGAACCTGCAGAATTTTATACGCAATTATAACCTCGAAATTTTATCCATAGCAGCTGTTCTATCTTTGATATCATTTTTATTGGTGATATACAATACTATACGAACCAATAAGGTCATCCGAAAATATAAGCGCTTGATGAGAGGTGCAGATAATAAAAACCTGGAAGCTATGCTCTTTCAGCAGCTGGAAGCCTTTAATTCAGGTCTCAATCGAATAAATGAGCTGGATGCGTCATGTTCTGCCTTGAACAGGCGTATAAGACGATGTGTACAAAATGTCGGAATAGTCCGCTATAACGCTTTTGATGGCATGGGCAGTGATCAAAGCTTTTCTCTTGCTTTTCTCGATGAGAAGGGCGATGGTTTTGTGCTGACCAACCTATATGGACGAAGCACTTCCACAACTTTTGCCAAGCCTGTAAAAGGAATGCATTCTATTTATCCGCTTTCGAATGAGGAGAAGATGGCCATTGAACAAGCCTTTTGAACACAGTTGATTGAATTTGGAGTATAAAAGAAACACCATTCTGACATAATATCAGTAGTATGTATGGGAGGTGTTTTTTTGAAGTGCATTGCTTTGGAAAGAGGATTAGAGCCACTTAAACTTATATTGGAAAATAAAGGTTACCGCACGGTCTTTGCTGATGAAATGGATGAATGGGTGTCAGCATACATCTACCAGGATCAGAATGCTTTAGGTCAACAGAGCCTGCATTCCTCATTAAACAACAGTCTTGTGTCCAGTACAAACGAAGCAGGTTCCGGTGTATTGTTGATACAAGCCGGAAACAAAACTCCTGAGCAAATCATTTATATGATAGAAAGCAGGGTATACAGCCCCCTGTTCGATTATTAGTTCACCATTGATTTCATACATTATTATTTCCTTCAAGTTTTGTAATAGCATTAGTATAAAGTCTTTGTTTTGGCAAAGCATTAATACTGCCATCTTTTACATATTTCCAAATAATAAAGTGAATTCCGCTGCTTATTGTATCTGCCATCCTCATTACCAGATTCAATCTGGTGTTTTGCAGAACCAGATATTCCATAAAACCGCTCATATTGACTACGCCGATAATATGTATATGTCCAACCTCCGGCAGGGACTTATTCACTCCAGTACCAGGACGCAAAGGACCCCCACCCATACATATCTTACCAACCCTTTCTGTCTTGCCCAGGCAGGCATCTATCGCAATTACAAAGGATCTTTTATGATTTCTTTCAATTTCGTCCATTACATTGGATAAGTTTTTAGCATGCACTGGCTGATCCAAAGTACCATATATCGTTATTCTATTGTAAGGAATCAATTTAAGCTTATGCCCTACTAAAGGACCCAGGCAGTCTCCAGTGGATCTATCTGTTCCAATACACAGTATAACTACATCATGATACTGCCCCGTAAACAGCTGGCAGAACAGTTTTTCGAAACCTCTGCTGAAGAGGGTTAATGCGTGAGCTTGATTTACGTCTATGGTTATTTCTTCATGAATCCTCTCCATGGATACCTCCTAATGAGCCTGTGTACCTGTTATTTTGCCTTCTTAATCTTATTTTATGTATGAGAATCGTCCACTTATGACTATCAGATCAGCTGACCCTGTACCTATTAATGACAACTTGACCCGAACTCCAAGGTGATTATTAAATCAGGCAGGAATTTGACGATTTACATCGAATTAATTCTGGAAGTGAATTACTTTAAAAAAATGAGATGGGGAAATCAGACATGAAGGCGAGGACAAAACTAATTATTACATTTATGGTTATAATTTCTATTATATTCGCCTATTTTCTTTTCCGAAATCAGCCGCTGTCCGAGCTGTACCCAATTAGATCGGCAGCACCCATAGAAATTGATGAAAAAGAAGAGCTTCACTTTTTTTCTGAAGGTTGGATTGTATGCAGCTCCTTATCTCGGTTCTATAATTGGGATGGAACCAGTATGAAACCCCCTTTCATTCAGGATGATTTTAAAGCTGAAAATAATGAGGTCCACATTACAGCTCATACAGATCATTATATTGTCACAACAAACAAGCGTATTTATAATACGGAAACCGTGCCTTTTACTTTAGTATACGAAAGTGAAGATTTCCCAATATGGGATTTAAAAGAATATTGCGATTTTTTACTATTACTGCTATTGGACGAAAATGAAGAAGTCCAGCCATATATTCTGGCAGACAACAGCAATTTTTTATTTTCGCTGAATGGTATGGATGACACTAAATATGTAACCTCTGGTTCCTGTGATAAGGAGCTTTCACTCTTAACCATCAGCGTAAATGCACCGGTTCCCATGAGTCGTGTTTTTCATTATGTAAATCGAAATGAGTTGTATGGTATGCTGTCCATAGATAATCAACTGATATACAATATCTACCGATTGAAAAATAGAGTCATTTTAATAGGAATCAAGGACCTTATGTGTTACAATATGGAAGGAGAGTTAATGTGGTCCCTCACACATGATTCTGGGGGGCAGTTTGAAGCAATTACCAAAGCAGAGTCTTTACTGCTGTATTTCCCTGAAAAATCGAAATTGGATGAAAATCCGGGGAATACAGTCTTTATTGATGAAAAAGGATATGATGTGGAAATATTCCCAAAATACCTGACCGATATTAAACCCTATGGTAAAGGATATATTGCTTTGGAGTCTGATCACAGCATCGTTGTTATGAATCAGCAGGGAAAAACAGGCAATAAGCACAGACTGCAGGAATCGGTTAATCGACTGAGTACTAACAGCTATCACCCGGAGATTTTATTCGTACAGACAAAGGATAACATTCTGCACTTATATACTACCGAAAAACAGGAGGAAGACACACAATGAATATTGTAGATTTCATAATATTGATGGTCATGAGTATCGGTATAGTATTTGGCATGTATAACGGATTGATACTTTCTGCTTTACATACAGCCAGCTTTTTTCTTTCATGGCTTACATCCTTGATTTTATACCCTAAACTGACAGAAATAGTTCTGGAAAAATTTCCTTCCTTATTGAATATGATTACTCTATATACGGAAGGCAGCGCGCAAATACCAACAATAGAAGAAAAAATAGCAAATATTCGCACTTTTACTCCGGAAATGCTGGAGAAAATTGTGGAGAAGGTTCAATTACCTATCCCTTTCAACCGGATAATAATTGCTGACTTTTCACACTCTTTGGAAAATGTACAAACATTAGGCGAGTATTTTGACTCTACAATGGCTATTGCAGTTATCAATATATTTAGTTTCGTAATATTATTTTTGCTGGCTAAAGTTATTTTTACTGTCATTATCTCTATTGGAAAAACAGTTGCAAATTTACCTGTATTGAAAAAATGCGACAGTCTGGCAGGTGGTGCATTTGGTATAGTACGTGGCATATTTATGGTTTATTTGGTTTTTGCACTGGTACCGATATTATTAGTCCTGGCACCTATAGACTTGATTAAAGAATCCTTGGATGGGTCAAAGCTGGCAGATTTCTTCCTTAACACCAACATTTTTACAAGCTTTGTAAAAGGATGGTTTTAAGACGCTGAAAATTGATTAATGGGTATAAAAATGTTTCACGTGAAACAATTTAAGGCCAATGTTTCACGTGAAACATTTTTTATGCGGCAGATTAATTTGTACTTAGCATTTCCATTATTCTTTCTAAATCCTCATTGCTGTAATACTCAATTTCAATGATTCCCTTTTTAATACCGGGTTTTATTTGAACTTTTGTACCCAAGGACTCTTCCAATTCTGTTTCAATATCCAAAATATAACTTGGTTTTTCTCTGGTGTTTTTCTTTTTGCTCTTATGATTGAGGTTTTGTATCAGTCTTTCTGTTTCTCTAACATTGAGATCCTTTTTTACTATTGTGTCGGCTGCTGCCTCTCTCAAGGAATTTTCAGACAAAGCCAGTAAAGCACGCCCATGACCTGCTGTTATTTTATTTTCTAAAAGCAGCTTTTGTATTTTTTCTGAAAGCTGTAAAAGTCGTAAAGCATTTGTAATTGCAGGCCTGCTCTTTCCCAGCCTCTTTGCTGCTTCTTCCTGTGTAAGACTTAATCTTTCAACTAAGACTTGTAAGCCTTTCGCTTCTTCAATTGGGTTAAGATCTTCTCTTTGCAGGTTCTCAACCAAACTTACTTCCATTGTCTGTTTTTCATTCAGATCTAAAACTATTGCAGGTATGGTAATTTTATTTGCAGCTCTGCTTGCACGCCACCTGCGTTCTCCAGCTACTATTTGGTATCGGCTTCCTATAGAGATAACTATTATCGGTTGTATCACGCCATGAATCCTTATGGAATCAGCTAATTCCTTTATTTTTTCATCATCAAAATCTTTTCTTGCCTGGTTTGGGTTGGCATCAATATTGGTTATCGCTATTTCTTGCACTCTGGAATAATCCGTTTTGATCTGATCCGTTTCTTCCTTATAGCTTTCGAATAAGGCATCCAGTCCCCTACCCAAGCCTTTTTTTACAGCTGCCAATCGTCATCCTCCTCATCATTATCAATTATTTCCTGTGCCAAATCCATATAGGCTTCCGAGCCCGCACATTTTGGATCGTACACTATTACCGGTACCCCATGGCTAGGTGCTTCTCCCAGCCGGACATTTCTCGGAATAATAGTGGTATATACCTTGTTTCGAAAGTGTTTTTTTACTTCATCCACAACTTGTATTGCCAAATTCGTTCTGGAGTCAAACATAGTCAATACAACGCCTACAATCTCCAGTTTTGGATTGAGGTTCTTTTTAACTAATTCAAATGTACTAAGAAGCTGGGTTAGCCCTTCCAAAGCATAATATTCACATTGAATAGGAACAAGAAGTCTATCTGCTGCAGTAAGCGAGTTAATGGTAATTAAACCAAGAGAGGGCGGGCAATCAATAAAAATATAATCATAATCATTTCTTATCTCCTCTAATGCTTTTTTCAATATGGTTTCCCTGGCCATCATGGGAACCAATTCTATCTCAGCTCCTGCTAATTCTATCTTAGATACGATAATATCCAACTTGTCATATTCAGTATGTATTATAGCTTCCCTTACGGGTACACCATTAATAATTATATCATAAATGGACTTGTCTGCTTTGTTCTTATCTATCCCAAGACCACTGGTAGTATTACCTTGAGGATCTATGTCGATGGTTAATACCTTCTTGCCAAGTGCAGCTAAACAAGCACTTAGATTTACATTTGTGGTTGTTTTGCCGACACCGCCTTTCTGATTGGCAATAGCAATTATACTGGACATATATCGCACCCCTTTTTCTTGTTACATATATTATAGTATATATTGTCTTTAGGTGAAAGGGGTTTAACTGATTTTCATCTCAATTCTTCGTTATTAGTACCCGTATTACCCATAAATAAAAAATAGCAGCCAAATAATTGACCACAGTATCGAATGTTATAATAGTGCTAATTTTTTTTATATCAGTTTTTTGGTATCGTAACAATGATTTCTATTTTGTCTTCTTTATCAAGCTGAGAATAGTGCACTGGCATACCATAGCTCTTCAACATGCCAACTGAATTTTTTATCGTATTAATAAAAATTCTAATATCTTTTGTCCGTTTAAAAACTTTCTTTTGCTTCCTGTTGTTAGCCTTTTCAGTTCTTTTCCGATCTTTATTTTGTTTTTCAGCATCTCTTAGTACAATACATTCTACAACTTCTTCCGTATCTCTAACGTTCAGCTTGTTGTCTACAACATGCCTGACAGCATCCATCCTGGACTCATCATCAGGCAGCTTCAGTAATGCTCTTGCATGTCGTTCTGTCAGTTTTTCTCTTATCAAAACATCCTTTATTTCATTTGAGAGCTTCAAAATGCGCAACTTGTTAGCTATAGTGGATTGATTTTTACCCAGCTTTAATGCCAGCTCTTCTTGTGTAAATTCATGATCAAGGATCAGATTGGCATATCCCTTGGCTTCTTCCAAGTAATGCAGATTCTCTCTTTGCAGATTTTCTATCATGGCCATAATTGCTGAATCCTGTTCATAAGCATTCATTATGATTGCAGATATATAGTCCAACCCAGCAAGTTTGGCCGCTCGTAATCTTCTTTCGCCTGTAATCAGCTCATACCCATCTTGAGC
>DIQU01000083.1:29323-30411 GCA_002426555.1 Firmicutes bacterium UBA5454
ACCTTTCTTACTGTGATTGGTTGGATCACTCCATATTGGCGAATGGATTGAGCCATTTCTTCCAAACTGTCTATGGTAAAACTCTTTCGTGGTTGGTAGGGGTTTGGTTTAATACTATGAATAGGGATATTTTCAATATGTTTCGAATCTGAATTCTCTTCTCTGGGATTGCTCCCATGTATACTGAGTATTTTTCGCATATATATCCCTCCAAACTAATACGACTATTATTCGCCGTATTTTATCAAATACCTTCTATTTACCATGATTTTTTTATTTACCTCTTCCTACATTTTATTTACAATCCTTACCTTGTTATTTCGTTGTTTTCTGACTTTCTTATACATTATAATCTAAATATAAACAAAAACCGCTCTTTGGAAGCTGTAACTTGGAATCTGTGATAACAAGCAAGCCTTGAGCTGCAACTCCCCAAGCGGTATAAAAAACAGTCAAGCCAACATGGGACATTGACTGTAAAGGATTACGACTGGCAATATCACACTTTGATTCTCGTATCAAAAGAAGCACTGTAAGGGGAATACCTGGAAAGCCGGCACCTGATCCCATATCCAGAACCTTTGATTGGCTTTCAATTTGGTTCAGCTTAAGAGTGAAGAGCTGCATATCAAGCATAGTTCTTTTTCTCCCGTCTACGCTTTTCCAGGAATACCATCAATACCGATATGTCGGCAGGGGATACCCCGCTGATACGGGAAGCCTGACCCATATTTTCAGGCTGCAAATTTTGGAGCTTCTGCATGGATTCGGTTTTCAGTCCAGTTACCTGACTGTAATCCATCTTAGAAGGTATCCGCAGGTTTTCAGTCTTCTTAAATCGTTCTACCTGCCTTAATTGCTTCTGTATATAACCTTCGTATTTAGTATGAATTTCAATTTGTTCTTGTACCTCGGGGGAATCTTCTTCTGTAAGCAGCTCTTGACCCATATTAAGACCAGCTAACTTGATAATATCTGAGTAAGCAATTTCCGGACGTTTTAGAAGATCATATAGTGCAACCCCTGTCTGCAAGACAGAAGAGCCTTCGTTCTCTAAATACTCATTGATCTGCTGGGAAGGTGGAATT
>DIQU01000083.1:30734-36185 GCA_002426555.1 Firmicutes bacterium UBA5454
TATTCCGCTCTAGAAGTCATCATCCTATACGGCTCAGCTGTGCCTTTTGTTACCAGGTCATCAATCAATACTCCTATATAGGCATCAGAACGATCCAATACAAGCGGCTCTTCCTGCTTTACATATTGTACTGCATTAATACCCGCAATAAGACCTTGGGCTGCAGCTTCCTCATATCCGGAGCTGCCATTAATCTGTCCTGAGAAGAACAGACCGTGAATATCTTTGGACTCCAGTGACAGCTTTAGCTGTGTGGAATCAATACAATCATATTCTATAGCATAAGCAGGTCTCATAATCTCTACATTTTCCATTCCGGGAATAGTGCGGTAAACAGCTCTTTGCACTTCTACAGGAAGGCTGGAAGACAAGCCCTGTACATACATTTCATTTGTATGGAGACCTTCCGGCTCGATGAAAATCTGATGACTGTTCTTTTCATGAAAGCGTACTACCTTGTCTTCAATGGATGGACAATAACGTGCACCAACACCTTTTATATTCCCCGAATAGAGGGGAGAGCGGTGAAGGTTTTCACGTATTATCTGATGGGTATCATTATTGGTATAGGTCAACCAACAAGGTATCTGCTCTCGATGAATCGGCTTATTCAAAAATGAAAAAGCATAATCCCTGGTGTCACCAGGCTGAATAGTCATTTTGCTGAAGTCAAGGGACCTTTTGTTCACTCGAGCTGGTGTACCAGTCTTAAATCGTCTCAATGGAAAGCCTAAATCAATCAGGTTTTCTGATAATTTATCAGCTGGAAATAAGCCATTTGGCCCGCTGTTGGCAGTATATTCTCCTATGATAATTCGACTTTTCAGATATACACCAGAAGCAATTATAACAGCATTACACTCATAAACTTCACCGGTAGCCAGTCGGACACCGGCAATTCCAGTCCCATTTGTGCGTATCTCTTCCACTTCGCCTTGGCACAGGGTTAGATTATCCTGGTTTTCCAAGGTCAGCTTCATTTCTTTTTGATATTGCATTTTATCTGCCTGAGCTCGAAGAGAATGCACTGCCGGTCCCTTGCCTGTATTCAGCATTCTAATTTGAATAAAAGCTTTATCTATATTTAAGCCCATTTCTCCCCCTAGAGCATCCACTTCTCTCACCAGATGTCCTTTTGAAGTGCCGCCAATGGAAGGGTTACAGGCCATAAGTGCAACCGCTTCCAGGTTCAGCGCCACCACTAGGGTTTTCATTCCCAGTCTTGCTGAAGCCAAAGCTGCTTCACAGCCTGCGTGACCTGCTCCTACTACAATTATATCGTATCTTCCTGCTTGAAACTCCATTTTCCCCCTACTTTCCTAAGCAGAATTCCATAAATATTTTATCAACCAAATTTTCTGTGAGGCTTTCTCCGGTTATTTCACCTAAAGCTTCCCAAGCGTCCCTGACATCTATAGTAACAATGTCTAATGGCATATAGGCATCCATAGCTTTCAATGCCTCTTCTATGTGTTTCTGCCCGCGTATTAAAGCTTCCTTATGCCGATTATTTGTAACCATGGCTGGATTTTTAGGACCTGTACTACCGGAATAAACCATATCGTAGATATAATCTTCTACTTCATCCAATCCAGTACCTACTATCATAGAGGTCCAAATGATGCTGCTGTCTGCTAAGCTTCGGATTTCCTCTTCTTCTATGATAGATGGCTTGTCTGCCTTGTTTAAGAGTATTAAAACCCGCTTATTGTCAAGCCATTGCAGTATTTTTCTATCCTCTTCTTCTAAAGAATTGGAGGCATCCAGCAATAATAATATAAGATCGGCATCCCTAGTCAGTTCTCTGGACTTTTCCACACCGATTTTTTCAACTTGATCCATGGTCTCCCTAATCCCTGCTGTATCCAGTATTTGAACCAGTACTCCTTTGATATTCACATAATCCTCAATCACATCCCTGGTAGTTCCGGGTATGTCAGTGACTATAGCTCGATTTTCTCTAAGCAGTGCATTTAATAAAGAGGACTTGCCTACATTGGGTTTACCTATAATAACCACTTTCAAACCTTCACGAATCAAACGCCCCTGATCAGCTGTTTCCAGTAGATGAAGGCATTCTCTTTTAGCTTCTTTCAGCCGTTTTTCAATGGAAGCTCGCAGCATTTCCTCTATATCTTCTTCCGGATAATCAACTGTAACTTCTATACTGGCCATTAAGTCAAGCAAGTCATCTCTAAGAGCCTTAATTTTTCTGGATAAACTGCCTCCCATTTGATTAAGTGATGCCTTTGCAGCATCTTCTGACTTTGATGATATCAGATCCATGACAGCTTCTGCTTGCGCAAGGTCAACTCGTCCGTTTAGAAAGGCTCTTTTTGTAAACTCACCTGGCTGGGCAAGTCGGGCACCTTCTTCCAAGGTCAGAGTTATTATCTTTTGTACGGGAATCATACCTCCATGACAATGAATTTCGACAACATCTTCTCTGGTATAGGTTTTAGGCGCTTTCATATACACCAATAAAACTTCGTCCACTGTATTTTGATCCTTGTCCAGGATATAGCCATAGTGGAGATAACGATCTTCAAACTTCTCCTGCTTTTCCCGTTTACCATTAACATATAATCTTCTGGCAATCCTTAAGGATTTCGCCCCACTTAGGCGGATAACAGCAATTCCGCCCTCTCCGGGTGGAGTTGCCAGAGCTGCGATTGTATCTTCAGTAATCATATGGTTCATCCTTCCCGTATGGTTTCCTGTCTGTCACCTGCTTGTAAAGCTACTGTTGACAGCCTGAAAATAATAAACTACTATAAAGCGAGCCTTGCAGGTATAAATCTAAAACCCAGTATTGCTACTGGGTTCCCCAAGCTCAAATCCTATTAGTATGTCACAAACAATTAAGGGTTAATGCTTGAATTGCAGACGAGCTACTTCAAACTAATAACAACCTTACGATAAGGCTCTTCCCCTTCGCTGTGTGTGATAACACGCGGGTCTTTTTGCAGAGTGGAATGAATTACCCGTCTTTCAAAAGGATTCATTGGCTCCAGTACAATTTTTTTCCTCGTCTTTTGTACCTTGTTTGACAAACGTTTTGCCAATTTAATAAGAGTTTCTTGTCGTTTATTTCGATAATTTTCCGTATCCATAACAACTCGTTTATATTCCTCTGAGTCTCGGTTAACAGCCAGATTGCTTAGATATTGAACTGCATCCAGAGTTTCCCCTCTGTGTCCAATTAAAATACCCATTTTAGGACCGCTTACTTCGACCAAAATGGAATCATCGGTTTCTGTCAGATCTACCTTGGCTTCAAGATTCATCCTTTCAAACAAGGACATTAAAAATTCACGTGTTGTATCCGCCATGGTTTGCATGACAGATGCCTTGATTTTAGCATGTTTGTTTCCAAATATTCCTAACAAACCTTTCACCGGTTCTTCCAGCACTTCTACTTCCAACTTGTCTCTATGAACTTTCAGCTGGATTGCTGCTGTTAAAATCGCTTCATCTACGGTTTTACCTGTGATTTCTACGGATTTCACTTCTAATCACCCTTCCTTTCTCCCTGTACCTTCAAGTCAGAGTTCCTCTTCAAAATCAACGATTGTATAATTTGATATGCATTTGATGTTACCCAATAGACTGCAAATGCAGCAGCAGAACTGGCACAAAACCATACAGACATTAATGGCATAAATGCGGTAAAGCCTTTCATCTGTTGATTGCCGCCTTTTGGCTGTGTTAGTTTCATTTGATAATACGAGGATATCCCTGCTACGATAGGTAAGATAAACAAACCGTTAAAATTAGGACCGAATATAGCGATACTTTCTCCGACACTGTTAATAAGGGGAGACTCTGGTAACCAGATATTCTTAATCCAAAGAAAAGCTTGTGCATTTGCAGCTTGTTCGCCAGATATAGTTCTAAGTGCAGCAAACATGGCAAAAAATATCGGCATCTGTAAAAGCATTGGCAGACACCCTCCCATAGGGTTAATCTTATGCTTCTGATAAATTTCCATGGTCTTTTTGTTTAATTTATCAGGATCGTTTTTATACTTCTGCTTGATTTCTTCCAGCAAGGGCTGAACTTCCTGCATTTTCTGGTTGGCTTTCCTGGATTTTATGTCCAGGGGCAATAAAACCAGACGCATTATTAAAGTAAACAATATAATAGCCAGACCATAGCCGCCAAAGGGCGGTTGTCCGGTTATTGTGTTCAAGCCTTCCAGAATACTGCTTAAAAATTTAACAAAGGATGCCCATGCACCGGTTTTTTGAGTTTCTTGAGCAACGTTCATCAGGATCATAGGTAAATTCATTTCTTCAAGTACCCCCGTCTTTTATTTTAATGGGTCATATCCGCCAGGGTGCAGAGGATTGCATTTTATAACCCTAATCAGAGAAAGATACAATCCTTTTAATGACCCATACTTTTCGATTGCCTGCATGGAGTATTGTGAACAAGTAGGATAAAAGCGACAACTGGGTACAAATAATGGTGAAATCCATTTCCGGTAGCTTCGAATCAGGGTCAATAATAATTTTTTCATGTATGTGTTTCACCTTGCTTAACCAGTTTAGCTCTTTTCAATAGCTGATTTACTGCTTCTTCCAGGCTTTTATATGAAGCTCCCTTCGCTTCCCGGCGTACGATAAAAATAATATCGCAGCCTTGCTTCAACTCAGGCAGTTGAAGCCGTAAAATCTCTCGTAATTGTCTTTTAATCTGATTTCTCTGTACTGCATTTCCAAACTTTTTGGTAACAGAATAACCTATCCTGATATCTGCATTCCTGGTTTTGCGATAAATTAAGACCAGGAGCGGGTGCCCCAGGGATCGTCCTTTCTTGTATGTGTATTGGAAATCTTTATTTCTTCTAAGTCTATATTTTTTTTCCACCCCTGCCTCCAAAATGTCAGTTGTGGCAGAAAAGGCTACTTTATAGCGGCCTTACGCTGAAAGTTTCTTTCTACCCTTCAGTCTTCTTCTCTTAAGCACCAGTCTGCCATTCTTCGTGCTCATTCTTTTTCGGAAACCATGTTCTTTGCTTCTTTGCCTTTTTTTCGGCTGATACGTACGTAACATGTATTTCAGCCTCCTTCCCTTGTCAATTCTGCTAATTATCCATATTACCATACTCCCCTCATCCATGAAAAGGGAACAGGCATTTTGCTATGTATAGTATTATAAGTCATTCTTCTTCTCCATGTCAAGAAAATCAGGCACAGTATTATGCCTATAAGCTCAGCTGAAATTTGGATGATGAATCAACAATCCACAGTTTTTTAATATTTTCTCCTTTACTGTTGATAAGTTCTACACTATAATAGTAGTAGATTCTTTTTGGGAAGTTATGCACAGCTGTGGATATAATTGTGTATAACCATCCGTTTTTCAAAGTCTTTATTTGTTTTACAGGCCTTTACATCCTGTTGACATTGTTAATTTTAATCGATAAACTTGTGTATAAGTATTCCA
>DIQU01000017.1 GCA_002426555.1 Firmicutes bacterium UBA5454
CTTCCTTGAATCCAATCTTTTCATAGGATCGTGTAAACTGATTGCGGAATAAGTAAGATCCTTCTTGAAAGACGAAAGCGATATTCTCTAAAATAGTTTTGCACAACACAGAAAGAGAGTACCGCCATGAATATATTAACACAGTCAAGTGTTGAATGTTTCAGAACTCTGATGGATGATGACCTGCTTCAAAAGATTGTTGCACCTGTGATATTTGCCCCAACCGCCGAAAACTATACGAATATGACCAGTTCCATTGATGCTCTTTCAAGGAATACATCGCTGTATCAAATGCGTGTTGTTATTGAGCAGGCAGACCTGCGGTTTCGCAATTCTCCTGGAAGAACAGACCGATATTATGTTAAACAAACAAGAGAACGAACACTCATGACTTTATTTGGAGAACTGACATTCAAAAGAACCGAATACATAGATCGAGGAAATGGTACTTCATTCATATATATTGATCGCAAGATCGGCCTTCTAAAGCGAATGCGATATGATCCAGCTGTATGTGCACTTATCTATGAGACATACAGTGACCAGAATTCAATGATTAAGGCTGGAAAGCTGATTGGGGAGCGTCTCCACCCATTTACTATGAATGATGATCGTTCAGAGTACTGGATTCCACGTCAGACTGTTCAGAAGATCCTCTTGCGTTTCAAGAAGATTCAGCCTCAAATAGAAAGACTTAAAGAAACTCCTGAAACTCTGTTCGTCATGGCAGATGAAAAATATATACCACTTCAGCGGGCTAAGATACTTGCCGATGAACTGAAACCTCATATGGACGAAGAAATCAGCTCTTACAGAGGTCATATAAAAGCCCAGATCAAAATAGCAGTTGTATTTCATGGGAGAATTCGAAAAACAAAGAAGAATGGAGAATTTTCAGAAAGATGGGAACTGACTGAGAAACAGATCTTCACCTATCCAGAAGACACTAAGAATTTCTGGGTTCATCTGAATGAAGATCTGGCCCGACGATATGACATGACTACAGTCAGAAACATCTATGTGATGGGAGATGGAGCTTCCTGGATCAAAGCAGGACCCAACGAACTTCGAACTCAGGACAGTGAAGCAGCTTACGCTGCAGACAGATTCCACTGCATTAACGCGATAAACAAAATTACCAAAGATGATTCCAACCGCAAGCTGTTACTGGATTATGCCTACAAGGCAAAAAAAGACGATTTCAATAAAGTAGCCGAGGCATTGCAAAGCAGTTCTGTCCTTAGCTCAGAATCTTATAAAAGCACTGTTAATTACGTGTTGAATCAAATAGACGGATTGCTTATCATGAACCAGAAAGTAAAAATCGGATGTTCAATGGAATTTCCATTTCCTCCAATAAGACCGTCCAATTCAAAATCAAAATGTCTTTCCAGTATTTCCTGTTTAGAACATCCAGTACACAAAAATACAAAATGACCATTTTTTCTTGCTGCGATAACCGCCTCTTTTGCTGATGATGGTATTCGTGCTTTGTAATTAATTAATGTCCCATCTACATCTAAAAACAATATTGCCATATTCACAACTCCTGATAAAAAAGATGTTCTATGATTTCCGAACATCTTTTCTATTTTTTATTCAATTCCTAAATCTTTGCCATTAGTACCAATGACTGTTTTGTACCAATTGTAACTCTTCTTCAGATATCTGTTTCCTGTACCATTTCCTTCATCATCCAAATCAACGTAGATGATGCCGTATCTCTTTGACATTTGTCCTGTACCATTAGAAACAATATCAATAGGACCCCACATAGTATATCCGAACAGATCAACACCCTTTTCAATAGCTCTTTGCATAGCCTGAACATGTTTTCTCATGTAATCAATACGATAATCATCATTAATTACATTACCTTCCTCTACCGTGTCAATAGCGCCTAATCCATTTTCAGAAATAAACAATGGCTTCTGATATCTGTCATATAAATCCTGTAAAGCCAGCATTAATCCGTCTGGGTCAACTGACCATCCCCATCCTGTCTTTGGTAAATATGGATTTACAATACCTTCAATTGTATTTGTATCAATAATCTTTTCAGCAGCTTCAGTCTCTTCAGAAGATACCACTCTGCTTCTGTAATAAGAGAATGTAATGAAGTCTACAGGATAAGAAGCAATAATTTCTTCATCTCCCTCTTCAAAAGTGATTTTGATGTTATTTTCTTCAAAATACTGCCAGATATAATCCGGATACTTTCCTCTTACCTGAACATCGGAGAAGAAATACTCTTTTCTCTTTTCTTTTTCAGCAGCAATAACATCTTTTGGATTACATGTGTAAGGATACACTGTCTTGTACGCAATCATTGCCCCAACTTTAGCATGGTTAGAATGCTGGTGAATATACTTTACTGCAAGTGCACTTGCTACAAACTGGTGATGTGCTGCCTGATACATTCTTTGCAGCAGATTTTCGCTGTCAGGATAAATACATGCAGCATCCCAACAGATAGGTTTTACAGCCGCGTTACCAATTTCATTAAATGTCAGCCAGTAATCAACAACATCGTCAAGATTATCAACAATCGTTCTGACAAACTTCATATAAAACTCAATAAATTTACGATTATCCCATCCACCATATGTATCTACTAAATGCAATGGTGTTTCATAATGAGAAATAGTAACCATAACTTTCATTCCCAGTTCATGACAGTATTTAAACATATCATGATAGAAATCCAGTCCATTTTGATTTGGAGTTTCTTCTTCACCCGTAGGATAAATTCTTGTCCAGTTGATAGATGTTCTGAAAATATTGAAATTAGCTTCAGCCATCAGTTTCAAATCACTCTTATAGGTGTGATAAAAGTCAATTGCCTTGTGAGTAGGATAATAATCCGCATCTCTTCTCAATCCTCCAAAAAAGCCTCTTGCCTTGATATCTGCTGTAGACATTTGTTTGCCATCTTCCAGATAAGCACCCTCACACTGGTTGGCAGCTACCGCACCACCCCATAAAAATCCTTCAGGAAATTCTTTTTTCACTTTTTTATTTAACAATGCCATACTATTCTCCTTCTTCTTTATATTCAGCTACTACTGTTTTTCCTTTTTTTGCATATCCGTCTGTTGTAAAACTCATTTTCTTCTCACAGCCAGGGAAAATCATCATTGTTGTCAGATCATATCCTTCTTGTTTCAAATCATAGGAATTCATGCGAATGATTTTATCTCCTCTATGGACAACAGTTCCTGCTTCTACAAACTTTTTAAATCCGACACCTTGTTTATTTACAGTATCAATACCGATATGCACCAGTATTTCTACACCATCTTCATTTTTCATTCCAAATGCATGTATGGTAGGAAACACCATTGTGACCTCTCCATCACATGGAGCCACAATCACATCATCATCAGGCACAATGGCAACACCAGTTCCCATCATACCTTTAGAAAACACATCGTCATTCACTGCAGTAAGTGGAATGATTTTCCCACTTACCACAGCTACAAAATCATTTGGGTTTTTTTCTTTTTTTGAAAACAACTTAAACATACTTACTTGATACTCTTTCCATCATATAAAACATAAGTGCATAGAAAGGAGACTACGAAGGAAACAGCAACACCAGCAAGAATTGCGCCCATAGTCTTTTCAAAAATAACCACACCAAGGATAGAAGAATAACCCATCGCAAAAGCTTTAGCACCCATAAATCCGGCAACAGCACCACCAGCAATACCACCGGCAACAAGACTGATCATCGGTTTCTTCAAGCGAAGATTAACACCATATAATGCAGGTTCAGATACACCAGAAAGCATAGCGCCGATACCTGCAGACAATGCAGTTGCCCTGAATTCTTTATCTTTAGTTTTTAAAGCAACAGCACAACAGGAACCGCACTCAGAAATGTTATGTAAAATCCAACCAGGTCTGAACACATTATCATATCCTGTACGAGAGAATAATTCCATCATAGGAGCTACAGGCAACATATTTACACCCAGCATAACCAGGAATGGCTGAGCTGCGGCAATAATACCCGGAGCAAATCCACCTACATGTGCCTGTAACCAGATGATACCTGCAACAATCCAGGAACCAACAATATTACCAATAGGACCTAATGCTAATACAACGATTGGAAAACCAATTAAGAATACACATAATGGAGCAAACACACTTCTGAATAATCCAGGAATAACTCTATAGAAGAATCTTTCCAGATATGCACATAAAATAGCTGTAAAAATGCCTGGAAGTAATGTACTACCATAGGAAGCTAAATGCACCGGAAGACCAAACATTGTAGTAGCTTCTCCAGCAGTCATAATAGTGTCAAATGACGGATATACCAGTGTCAATGCAATTGCCATGGAAAATGCAGGGTTGGACTTTAAGACCTTGCTGGTACCGTATGCCACTAATACAGGCATAAAGTAGAATGGTGCACTGGACATAAAGTTAAGCATTGTATATGCAGTAGTACTTGCTACTGATGGGAAGAAGTAATTCAGTAAAGAGAGAATTACTTTCAGCATACCTGCACCATATACTACTGTAATGAATGGTGTCAGCGACTGAGACATAAATGTAATTGCCTTTTCAAAATAGTATTTGAAGTTCTTCTTCTCATTACCAGACACAATATCTCCATCAAGATTCTCATTAATTGGAGCTTCTGTTTGTACAGAGTAATTCTTTTCAAGGTTATCAAATACAGGGAATAAATGCTCACCAAGAATAATCTGGTACTGCTGATTTCCATAAACCACAGCTAATACTCCAGGCAGATTTTTAATTTTTTCATCCTCTGCTTTATTTCTGTCATTCAAATATAATCTTAAACGTGTTACGCAATGTGTAATTGTTTTGATATTTTCGACGCCACCAACATATTCCACTATCTGCTTTGTCAAATTATCATAATCTATTTTAGCCATTAGTATTGTCCTCTCTTTGTAGCTCATACAGCCTTACAATATGAATCATTAAATAAATACAATCTTCATCAGTACATCTGTAATCAAACTTTTCATTTATGAATTCACTGATTTCCTGAATACACCTGTCAACTCCTTCATACTTTGTGACCAGCTGACCGAATATATTAGTAACCTCAATAGAACCGTTGGAAGTTTGATGACTGACAATTCTGCTTAAGAAAAATTTCAGGTGAATAATGTACCTTGAATACGCTAATGAATCTTCATCCATTTGATTTCCAAGATATTTCATTGTGATGTCCACAATTCTGTTCACGCCTTCGAGCAATTCTCTTGTTTCAATTTTACTGAAACATCTCCTCCACGTCAAGCATACTGTCATCGATTCTTCAAGAATTGATGAAGATAAAGATGCTGTAATCATCTGTGCCCATCCTACCAAAGCTCACAGTCATAACTGTCCGATCTGTGGCAGACGATGCAGCTGCTATGACTCTGGGAAAGGATTGCGGAGATGGAGAGCTCTGGACTGGGGATTTACCAAGGTATTCATTGAGGCTCCTGCGATACGCATCGAGTGCCCGGAACATGGGGTGCATACAGCTGCAGTTCCGTGGGCAAGGCATCACTCAACATTCACCAGATACTTTGAAAATACGGCGGCTTGGATGGCACTGTATCTACCAAAAAACGCTGTGGCAGAGTATATGCGTATTTCATGGAATACAGTCGGACCAATCATCTCCAGATTCAAAGCCGACGCGGATCCAATGCCTGAACATCGTTTCAACAATTTGAAGCATATAGGCATTGATGAAACCAGCTATCGTAAGGGACATACGTATCTCACTGTCGTAGTTAACCATGACACCAACAGTGTCATATGGGTTCATGACAGGCATGGCAAGGAGGTGCTGAGGGAATTCTTTGAGACACTGAGTGAAGAGCAGAGAAGCACTATAGAATGCGTTACAGCAGATGGTGCACGGTGGATCAGTGAAACGATGGATGAATACATTCCCAACGCTCACAGATGTCTTGATATGTACCACATGGTCGAATGGGCACAGGATGCCATAGATGAAGTAAGAACCGATTCTTGGCAGCGGGCAAGGCAAGCAGACAAACGCATCAAACGTGACAGAGGAAGACCGAGAAAAGGACAGGAACTGGATAAGACTGCAGACAGAATCAAGCACACCAGATATGCACTTGGAAAGGCACCTGAGAACCTGACAGAGAAGCAGGCTGCACAGCTTGCGTACATTGCTAATACAGATCATAAACTATATAAAGCATACCAGCTGAAAGAGTATTTGAGGACACTGGTCAAATTGCCATTGGATCAATTGGAAACATCACTGAAAGACTGGCTATGGAAAGCATCTCATTCACAGATCAAACCAATCTATGAATTGCAGAAGAAGATCCGCAGACATTATGATGCAATCCTGAACACTGTAAGGTATCACCTTAGCAATGCAAGAATCGAAGCGATGAACAACCAGATCAAGCTCATTATCAGAGCAGCTTTTGGATTCCGTAACATAAAGAACATGATCGACATGATCATGCTCAAGTGCTCTGATATAGATGTGCAGCTTCCCTACAAAGCTATGAAATTAACCCATTCTTCCTGATGAAGCCTCTAAATTTCTTTGATTTTTTCTACATTTGCATCATCAATAAATAATTTCATATCTCTTCTTATAACTCCTGTTCTGTACGTCCAATAATATCATCCTGTGTTTTCTTACTCAGCACATTGAAAAAAGCACTGTATCCCGCAACTCTGACAATCAGATCTTTATGTTTTTCAGGATGGTTCTGTGCATCAATCAATGTTTCTTTGGAAACAATGTTGTACTGTACATGATATCCATGCAGTCTGTTGAAGAAAGCTTTTATCAACATTTCTAGTTTATCTTTCTGAATAAAGTATATATGAGTAATCGACGGATTAAAACTTTCTACCAGTAAATTCTTATATTCAATGTTCAATTGACCTCTACCAAAATCCGTCAGCTTTTTTCGCTAGGATTAAAAGCCACAGAATCACCTCCAAATTTGATAAACTTTCTAGGAATTCATTCTTCTTCCGGATGGCACGCTCTACAAAGCATATCAATCATATCTGCCTCGTGCTCCTTATACAGGGTATCTTTCCAGTACAGACTAGCAGCCTTGCCGTCACCCTTTTCAGTGAGTTCACTCATTATCCGAAGTTTTATACTGCCCTTCGAAATCATTTCCTTAAAAGTGCTCTTCTTTGCTTCCGGTGACATGTTAGAAAACTTCGAATTTACGTTTCTCTGAATAATACAAAGGTTTCCAAATTGATCCACTCCATCCGTCCACGATTCGAAAGTTCCTTCTGATGGATTCTGTGGATACCAATGTTCCACTGAATTTCTAAATTCAAATGTAAAGTCATCGTACTTTTTAGGCTCAGACATCCACAGAAGGTAATCCAGATAGTTAAATACAATATGCGGAGTACTTACTCCCATTGCGTATACACCATCTTCGCAAACATCAAAGAACTGTTCACGCACTGCATTCTTTGCAATCTCCTCAATAGCATCACTGAACACAGACAAATCATCGCCCAGAGTATTTGCGTAGTTATCTTCAGAAAGCCAAATCAATAGCTGTGTTATCCAGTGCATTACTTTTGGAGAAGTACAAGAAACACGCAGTGCTGACTGAAGCATTATGTTTCGCTTGTTGCGCTCGTTACTTCTCTTTTCCTGGTTATGCTCTCCTTTTCGAGTAAAGTATTTCGATAATATGGTTTCTTTTCGCTCTTTTCAAGATAAGTGCTGATTTATCACCGGAGTACCAAATCCTGTACAGCAGAAATGATATACATCACTACCATATAGGTAAGAGGTGATATCTATGCTTAATCAAGAATTTATGAATACTCTGTCTCCGGTTGAACTGCAATTCTTCCAATCATATGCTTACAAACTGATTCAGGAAAAGGTTACAGCGGAAACACAGAACTACGAGAACATGACCGGCTCTATATGCGAATGCCCAGCCTGCCATTGCCGGTATATCAGGAAGAATGGGACAAAGAATCATAGACAGCGGTATGAATGCAAGAACAAAGACTGCAAGCATCGTTTCTTCACAGTTACAACAGGAACATTCTTCTACCATTCTAAAAGTCCATACCATACGTGGCTTGCATTTCTTGGATGCGAACTGAATCATTTGACTCTGGAACAAGAAGCAGTAGTGATTGGCAGAACAGTGACGACTTGTTTCAATATGCGGCATATTCTTTATTCTGCTGTTTCTAAAAAAGTGATGTCCATCAGGCTTTCAGGGATCACTGAACTGGATGCCACATACACCAAGATTAACCTGAAAGGTACGAAGGCAAAGAATATGCCACGCATTTCAAAGGAAAGAGGGAAACACAAGACCAGTTTGCTTGGAAAGAATCTAGCCGGTGTAAGCCATCATAAAGTGTGCATTATTACAGCTATGGATGAACACGACAATATCCTTTATAGAATTGGCGGACTCGGCAATGAATCAACAGACAAATATATGAAGTACAAGAAAAACCTTAAAAATGCGGACAAGATCATATCCGATTCCTCAAAAAGCATCAGACAGTTCGCCGAAACCTGCCATATAACAAATGATCAGATACCCTGTATTGCCGGTGAGCAGCACTACACGACAAAGGAAGGAGATTCGCTGGGCGATGTAAATGAGCTGCATACAGAGCTCAAAAATCTCATGCGGAAATACCATGGAATCAGTACACGTCATCTTCAGGGATATTTAGATTGGATCACAATATGCAAAAAGCTGAAATATACAACAGAAGCGAAGAGAAGATCCTATGTTGTATACATGGATACAGCGTTTCTAAAACAGATGTTAACTACATTAAATATCTGCTCGCAGCCTCAGCCAGTATCTTTATATGATGCATATTCTGAGTATCATTATGGGATCTTCGGAGATTTTAATCAAAATCAGCACTTATCTTGAAAAGAGCGATTATCAATTAGTATTTGTATTTTCTTTGCTGTCGTACCGAGCTGCATTATAAATTCACGGCAAGCTCCACAAGGCGGCATAACGGTGCCGTCTTTATAAACGGACAGCACTTTATCTACTTCATTCTCCCCATTGGTAATCATTGTCGATAAAGCATTTCGTTCTGCGCACATTCCTAATGAACTACTTGTGTCAATGCAAACGCCTGTATATATGTTGCCTTTTTTGGTTAATACTGCGGCCGCAACTCCTCCAACATACATATTCTCAGATATTTCGTGAGGATTGATTTTTCCAAAAGCAATATCGTAAAGCTTCTTCCATTCTTCGTTCATAATATATCCTTTCATAGCTTTTGCGTAAAATATAAATAATCTTCAATTCCGCTTTAAAATTACCGTGACATCTAATCCGCCCACTCAGCGGCAAAAAACATCTAATCCACTAACTCAAAACCTGACATCTAATCCACAGCCTAAACTATATGAAAATCATAAAAAGCGACTCTAAACCGATGCGGTTGATAAGTTCCCACGGAGTGATAAGTTGCAGTTATCGATTTGGATGTCAAATCTGGGAAATGGCTTAAAATAAGGCTTTGCGGGCTTATTTCCCTTCCACTCTTGACATCAATACGACCGTCTCGACGTGGAAGGTCTGCGGAAAGAGGTCG
>DIQU01000045.1:0-994 GCA_002426555.1 Firmicutes bacterium UBA5454
TAGGTAGTGTAAAGTATTACACTCCCTATTTATTAATAAAACCTTGTATTTTCAAGGGATGCACCATCTTTTTTTTAAAAAAAACAATGACCCCCTGTTTTTTTGTCAATAATTGTATTACCACAACAATAACGGACACGAAAACTCATGAAGGGAAGTCATTGTTTATGGATACAATTATATACCAATTGTTGTTAATTATTCAATACCAGTATAAACAAATCTGCTGGTTCATTCTTTTTATTGCAAGATACATCCCACTCAAGCAATGGGCACACGATGAACTTCATAGCCCAAAGTATCAGAAGTTTCTAACCGACAAGCTCCCCATCATTATACCCTTAGTTAAACAGGACTGGCAGCTCTGGAATGAATACTATCGCCTCCGCTATGGAAAGGCCACAAAGCCTGTGAAACCCCAGAAAGGCAAAACCCGTAGTGTTCCAAGCGATACCGTTTGCCCTATCTGTGGAGCTCCGCATGAATATATCTATGACAACAGCGGCGGTCGTGGTCAGTTCAAATGCAAGATTTGCGGCCAGACATTCGTCAATGGCAAAAAGGTCGTTTCCCCATTAAAACTTCTGTGCCCCTACTGCGGTCATGCCCTCCAGCCGGTTAAGAATCGTAAGCATTTCCGTGTTCACAAATGCGTCAATAGCAGCTGCTCATACTACAAGCGAAACTTCAAGAAGATCCCCAAGAACATGCCGCCATCTGAATACTGGAAGTACAAGCTCCACTACCTCTATCGGGAGTTCTCTGTCAACTTTTTTGACATGGACTTGAGCCAGCTCCCTAAGTGGGCAACTTCCTTCAAGTATAAGAAGAACAGCGCCTATATCATGGGGTTGTGCCTAACATACCGAGTCAATTTAAAACTATCACTCCGACAGACCGTACAGGCCTTAAGGGAGATACACAACATTGAGATCTCCCACACCATGGTTAACTCCTACGCCAAAACTGCTGCCGTTGTCATAAAGCCTTTTGT
>DIQU01000045.1:1308-34574 GCA_002426555.1 Firmicutes bacterium UBA5454
TCGGCCCCTGCATCCTTGCCATGCGCATGGCCTTTGACAAGTTCAAAGAGTTCCCGGGCAAGGCCTTGAAATTCGTAGCCGACGGTTACAGCGCATACCCCTTAGCCGCTCAGCAGTTTAAGATTGAAAAAGACTGGGACGTGTCCATCACCCAAGTCATAGGGCTTACCAATGATGATGAGGTTTCCAAGGAACACCGCCCGTTCAAGCAGATCATTGAACGCCTGAATCGCACCTTTAGGGAATCCTACCGTATTACTTGCGGCTACAAGGCTGACGATGGTGCTGTACACAGCACCACTCTTTGGGTTGCCTACTACAATTTCCTGCGACCCCATGAGAAATCCGGTGGCAAGAAGCCGCTTAATCAGGTGGAGCTTCTGGAAGGCGCTGGTAACATGCCTGGCAAGTGGCAGCTCCTTATTTACCTTGGACAACAACAAATACTTAAGCGACAAACATGTACAGCACCCAATTAGAACCATCGGCCTTGGACGGTTAAGTATGATGTTCTTCTGAGTAAATTGAATAATCTACTAAAATTTTGTCTATAACTTTACTGTAGCATAATTAGGGCAACGCTGGGGAGCGACCCATAGCTTGCTATGACTTATACGGTGAAACGGTGGACTTTTAGTCTGCCGTTTTCCTTTTCACCGGTAAGCCCAAAGCAAATAAACCTAGGGAGTTTGAGGGCAGAGCCCTCAATGTTTTATTCTGCAATCTTTTTAAACTATAAAAACTATATCCGACTGTATGCAGTCCTATAAACTAAGATATTTACTCAATGTATCTGCAATTTTCAAGGTTCACTATAGCTTTTCTTTAACCCCGTTTTTTCATAGTATACTTTACAGTACCAAATTCTAATTTGTTATTTCTTCTTTGAACTATATTTTTTGTTACTGCGATGCGTGCCACTATCACCTATAACGATATTGCTTCGCTTCATTTTTTCTTCCTGTACTGACCTGAATTCATTCTCTGTTATAATTGGCGGATGATTATCCTTTATCTTATATTCATATTCCTGTGTAGATGAATCCAAAAGCGTAACAGTACCTGTGTACTTCTCATTTTCAAGCATTTTCTCAATGGGGCGCTTACTCCACTTCTCTATGCCTGTAGGAGAAGGGATGCCTGCATCAGATAGCTTTTTAATGATACCCAATACGCTATCACCACCAAGATACCACCGGAAAATATCACGAACCACCTGCGCCTGTCCTTTATCGATAGCCAGTTCGCCAGTCTCAGTCTTGGCATATCCATATAGCTTTCGCTTATATAATCCAGAAGTTCCATTAGCTGCTCGGAAGGAAAGACCCATGCGAATATTTTCACTTCTGCTTTCATTCTCGGATTGTGCAACAGATTCCATTACAGAGATCAGAAGATTACTGTCAACATCATCAGTATCAATGTTTTCCTCTTCAAAAATTACCCGAACACCAAAATCCCTCATTAATCTTAATGCCTCTAATGTTTCAACCGTATCCCTACCAAATCTGCTGATACTTTTAGTGATGATTATTTCTAACTTTTTAGATTTACAATCATCCAACATACGAGCAAACTCTTTTCGAGATGCACCGGTTTTGCTTGAGGCAATGTCCATATAAACATCAACAAGTAGCCACTGTGGTGTAGCGGCTACTAATCTTGTAAGTGCTGACACCTGGACAGCAAGGCTGTTTAATTGATCAGCATCGTTTGTACTTACACGGCAGTATATACCAACCCGTTTCTCTCGTTTTGGAGGTTTTGCAGGTATAACATGCACTTTGGGGTTGTATGCCATATCGTAACTCCTAAAGATTTTTATATCAATCCACTAGTAAAATGGGGATTTTAGGTACTTTATAAATTCAGTTCCTTAGTTCAACAATTATTACTTCGGGTTGATTATTAAAACGAACAGGAATTATACTATTTCCTATCCCCCTGCTTACAACCATAGCAAATTCATCTTCTTGATAAACTCCACTATCGTATTCAGGAAGTAGCCCCTGATTAGGCGCTACTAATCCCCCGACAAACGGTATTCGAAATTGTCCACCGTGTGCATGTCCGGATAAAATCAGATTTACATCTGTTGTTTCGTAAACTCTATAATATTCTGGTCGATGTGACAGCATAATAGAAAACAATCCTTCGGATGACAGTTCGTTAATTTTATCAATTGACATTGTCTCCGTCATTCCACCTACTGAATCTGCATAATCGGGGTCATCAACTCCAATAAGCGAAATCTTCTCATCTCCTTTGGATAATAAAACTTCACTATCCCTCAGAATAACTACTCCATATTCGGTCAATCTATCCTCAAGTATTTGATAAACACCATTATCTAACCATGACTCATGGTTTCCTGTAACATAATAACAGGGAGCAATTTCAACTAATCCTTTAACTAAATTTAATGCTACTTCAACATTTATGTTACTTGAATCAATTAAATCACCAGTAATTGCAATTATGTCTGGTTTTTCTTCTTTAATTCCATCAACAATAGATTCTGCTGCATTTCCAAACTTTGCATTATGAAAATCAGATATATGTGCTATTTTAAATCCTTCAAATGACTTAGGTAAAGAATCGAATGAAATTGCATAGTGAGTAAAAGCTACACTTAAATTCGTATATAACATCCACACTAAGAATGTCGCAATGCATATTAGTATTATTATCTTCTTTCTTTTTTTCATTATTTCCTCTTAAAATTTAAATCTATATTTTTGATAAGCAGCCAATCATCATTTCTGCTAATATTCCAAATGATGACTAGTCTAATTATAACATTTTGCCTTCTCTTCTTGCTACAGTAATCTTGTCAACTCAACTTCCTTTTTGCAGTAATACTATCCACTCGCCACCCTTTTTACATCTATATCGTCAACTCAGTAGCAAATAGTAATAATATCCACTCAACCCTGTATTTTCAGGGTTTTAGATATGTTCTTACAACAAATATTTTCAAGCCTTGAAACCAGGTTGAATATGAGTTCAAAATCACGGAAATCCCTTTATATCAAGCATCTTTACACTCTTATTTTTCAACCCTTGACATCAATACCACCGTCTCAACATGACTCGTCTGAGGAAACATATCAACCGACTGTACTTTCTCCACCTTGTATCCATTCTCCACCATGTACTTCAAGTCCCTGGCTAATGTTGCTGGATTGCAGGATATATAGACCATGCGTTCTGTCGCAATTTCTACTATTGTTTTGAGTAGTTTTTCATCACATCCCTTTCGTGGTGGATCAACTATCACTACATCAGCCTTGACACCTAACTTAAACAACCTGGGAATTACAATCTCAGATTCACCAATAAGAAATTCTACATTCTCAATCCCATTGATCCTTGCGTTTTCCTTTGCATCTTCGACAGATTGTGGCAGAACCTCTATCCCATATACCTTTGATGCACTACCTGCTAAAAACAATGAAATAGTCCCAACACCACAATAAGCATCAATAACGGTTTCCTTTCCTGTCAAAGCCGCAAATTCCAATGCTTTAGCATAAAGCTTTTCTGTTTGAACTGGATTCACCTGATAAAATGATAGTGGAGAAATTTTGAACTTCAAATCTCCGATAGCGTCCATTATGTAATCTGAGCCCCAAAGGGTAACATTCTTTCTTCCTAATACTACATTCGTTCTTGCTGTTTGATAGTTCTGTATAATGCTGGTGACAGCAGGAATACCTTCTTTAAGCATGGATATTAATTCTTTTTTTCCAGGCAGTTCTCCATTAGTCACAATAATGATCATTAACTGATTACTATGGAAACCGACTCTAGTTACAACATGGCGTATAACTCCCTTATGAGTTTTTTCCTGATAGACCGGGATATTATAGGTTTGTACATACTTATGAACCAGAGCTGTTACTTTTCCATTTATGTCATGTTGTATTGGACAATCTTTAATTTCAATTAGATTGTGGCTTCGAGCCATGTAAAAGCCCAAAACCGGCTTACCTTTAACCATGCTTGCTGGAAATTGAGCTTTGTTTCGATATTTCCATGGCTCTTCCATTCCCAAAGTAGGCAAAACCTCTACATTTTTCAGATGTCCGATTCTCTCCAAAGCATCCTTCACTTGTTGAGTTTTATACTCCAACTGACCTCCATAGGACAAATGCTGTAATTGACAGCCACCACACATTTTGAAGTAGGGGCACTTGGGTTCTACACGCTTAGTCGACTTTTGTATTATATGAAGTAACTTCCCATAAGCGTAACTTTTTGCTGTCTTAACTATCTTAACAAGTACTCTTTCTTTAGGAAGTGCACCTTCTACAAAGATAGTAAATCCTTGAATTCTGCCAACTCCTTCTCCTTTAGAACCTAAACTATCTATATTTATTTCATAATCTCTATTCTTTTCTACCGGTATCTGCGGGTCTATCATTTAGCTCGTTTCCTCCTGATTAAATCTAAACAATATTTGTCATTCCGTTACTCTTGTATACTACTTTATTTTTCACAAACAAGTCAACGCATATTAAGTAGTATTTTCCCGGATGGGCGTCTTTTGCTTAGTCTATGAAAAATTGGGCATAGGATGTTTTGTTTTACTAAAAACCTTCATTCTCTCAAGCATAAAAATCATCCAGATAAATGATATAATAAAAATTGCTCTCTGTCATATGCCAGAGTAATCTGGGAGATAAAGCATTAGCATTGTAAGAATTGTTGTTATTAATCCAATAGTTATATCTTTACCTCAGAAACCAAACAGAGACGATGCATTAAAAAAATATTTACCTACCTCTCTTTCATCCTTTATATAATTTAATTACTACCCCACAATGACTCGTTTGCAAAAAACGTCCGCTGACTGTGCAGCGGTATTTTCAAATGACCATATCGTTACATTTTAGGGGGTTTTATAGGTAAAATAATATGCTAAATTAAATGGACAGCACCTGTGCCAGCTCATATAGATCCTCATTGAAAGTCTTGGGCATAGCCAACGCTTTTGCAATATCATCATCCATAATTTTATTTCCTCTTATTATAACAACGCGATTTCCGATATTTTTTTCCAGTAAACAAACAGCATGATATCCCATTCTACTGGCCAGTACGATATCAGCTGCTGAAGGATTGCCGCCTCTTTGAAGGTATCCAAGAACCGTTGCCCTGGTTTCCATTCCGGTTTTCTCTTCAATAATTTGTTCCAATTCCACAGCCTTGCCGGCTCCTTCTGCCAGGATTATAATGCTGGAAGTCTTGCCTCGGTGCCTTCCTTCAATAATCCGCTTACAAAGTTTATCTATATCCAAGGGCATTTCTGGTATCAGTATGCCTTCAGCACCACCTGCCATACCGGTATGAATGGCAATATTACCTGAATAACGACCCATAACCTCAACAATATTTGTGCGTTCATGAGAAGAAACAGTGTCCCGTATCTTATTAATAGCTTCAAGTACAGTATTCACAGCAGTATCAAAACCAATGGACTGTTCGGTACAGGAAATATCATTATCTATTGTGCCTGGGATTCCAACAGTTGGAAAACCTCTTTCGCTTAAATCAAGTGCTCCGCGTAAGGAACCATCACCGCCTATAACAACCAAACCTTCTATACCAAATACATTGAGGACATTTATGGCTTTTTTCATACCTTCTTCTGATTTAAAGTCATCTGACCTTGCAGTATTCAGTATTGTGCCCCCGCGATGGATAATTTCACCAACCGATTTCACATCCATGTGATCTATATCTCCATTGATCAGCCCGCGAAACCCTCTGCGAATCCCATATGCCTTCATACCTTTATAAACAGCTGTTCGCACTACAGCACGGATAGCTGCATTCATGCCAGGTGCATCTCCGCCACTTGTTAATACTCCTATTTTTTTCATATGCGCCCTCCAACTATTGATCTTCCTTTATAATCATCCATAAATCCCCAGAATCTATTTTCTATAATATTTAGAATCATGATTCTAACTCAATAGCCATTTTCCATTAGCAGGGTATGTACTTCCTCAGCCTCAGATTCCGGAATCAGGATTTCATAGTAATTATCCTTGATAGAGACATTGCGATAAACAGGCTTGACCTTAATCCAAAAACCTTCCCTGGAAAGTAAATCACTTATGCTGTCCGCTATTTCCTTTGTCTGAGCTAGATAGACAACTCTCCACATGAATTGAGCAGCCTCCTTCTATTTGTCCATATCCTCAATATCAATTCCATACTATTTTTACACATTTTTCTCCCAATAAACTGCTAAGTTCGTGAAGCAGTCCAGGATCACGCCGTACCCACAATTCCGGCTGAAATCTATATGTCTTTTTTACCGATTCGAAATAAAGATATACAGGTATGCTTCCCTTATACTTACTTAAAACCTGACGGATGTCCGTTTGAATATTGGAACTTTGCTCACTGGAAATCATTAAATAAAGTTTACAGGGTTTTTCATTTACCAACGCTTTTGCTTCGTTAACAATAAGCTTTGGTTCCTCCTCTTCTCGTAAACTTATACGACCCTTAACGACAATAGCTCGATCCTCTTCCAGTAAAGATGAATATTTGGATAATACCTGAGGAAATACAATGACTTCAATAGTGCCATAGAGATCCTCCAATGTTACAAAAGCCATGGCATTATTGTTCTTGATATATTTTACCTTTTTATCTGTAATCAACCCGCCAAGCATGACAATAGAACCGTCTTTTAGACCAGTTGGCATCATAGCTTCGTTTTCTTCGACATTCTGAAGTTCCATGATATCCATCGTTGTGTGGTACCCTTCCAAGGCATCCTTGTACTCATCGAGGGGATGTCCGCTGATATAGACGCCAGTCATTTCCTTTTCCATTGATAACAGCATTTTCAAAGGATACTCCTCCAAATCCGGCAAATTGTCTCTTTGATATGTGCTGGGTTCAGCATGTGAAAGCCCTTCAAATAAGGAAAGCTGCCCGGTTATATTGCGTCTTCGTTCTTGTATTACAGAATCCAGGGTCTTTTCATAGATGGCTATCAACTGCGAACGACGTGCACCAAGGGAATCAAATGCGCCGCATCGAATCAAACTCTCCACCAGTCTCTTATTAATACCTACATCCTCTGTTTTCTGACAGAAATCCAGAAAACTGACAAAAGACCCCTTTTCTTTTCTTGCTGTTATAATTGCTTTTATAGCTGGGGCTCCGACATTTTTCACTGCTGCAAGTCCAAAGCGAATGGTATTGCCTGTAACTGTAAATTTCGATTGACTTTGGTTCACATCAGGCGGAAGAACCTTTATGCCATGCTTTTTACAGTATTGTATATATCCAGCTACCTTGCTGCTGTTTCCCATGACACTTGTAATGAGAGCAGCCATATACTGAACCGGATAATAATATTTAAGCCATGCTGTTTGATAAGCCACTAAAGCATAAGCAGCTGCATGGGATTTATTAAAGGCATACTTGGCAAACTCCATCATTTCATCAAATATCTCATTGGCTTTTTCTATGCTGACACCATTTCCATACGCTCCAGGAACTGTAATATTACCATTTTCATCTTTGATCCCATATATGAAATACTTACGTTCCTGTTCCATAACATCGGTTTTCTTTTTGGACATGGCTCGTCGAACCAGATCCGCACGACCTAAAGAGTACCCAGCAAGACCTTGAACAATTTGCATAACCTGCTCTTGATATACCATGCATCCGTAGGTTACCTCAAGATAGGGAGCCAGTTTTTCGTCCGTGTAATCAATGGATTCCGGATGATTTTTATTGGCAAGGTATCGAGGAATTTGCTCCATCGGCCCTGGACGGTAAAGAGAAATCCCTGCTATGATATCTTCAAAGGAGACAGGTTTCAGCTCTTTCATAAATTGCGTCATTCCTGCACTTTCCAGTTGAAATACACCGTTGGTATTCCCTTGACTCAGCATTTCATATACAGCAGCATCGTCAAGAGGAATGTCATGTACATCAATTTGCTGTCCCCCAGTCTCCTCTATCATAGCCAATGCATCCCGAATAACAGTTAAGGTTCGCAATCCAAGAAAATCCATCTTCAGGAGACCAAGCTGCTCAAGAATTCCCATAGAAAATTGTGTAGTAATGCAGTCATCGTTTCTTTGCAGGGGAACATATTTTGTAATTGGTAATTTGGAAATTACCACACCGGCAGCATGGGTGGAAGCATGACGGGGCAGGCCTTCCAGACTCCTGGACATATCAATTAAAGTACGGGCAGACGGATCTTCCTCATACAGCATTCTCAATTCAAGATTTTTTTCAAGGGCTTTTTCAATAGTCATGCCAATTTCCATAGGCACCATCTTTGCTATACGGTCCACTTCTCCATATGGTCGATTCAGCGCTCGACCCACATCCCGTATGGCTGCTCTTGCGGCCATAGTACCAAATGTGATTATTTGTGCTACCCGATCTTCACCATATTTTTCTATCACGTAATCGATGACTTCCTGACGGCGCTCGTAACAGAAATCAATATCAATATCCGGCATGCTGATTCGTTCCGGATTCAAAAATCTTTCAAAAAGTAAACCGTATTTTAAGGGGTCTATCTGTGTAATGTTCAAGGTATAAGATACTAAACTGCCAGCTGCGCTTCCTCTGCCAGGTCCTACCATGATGTCATTATCTCTTGCGTACTTGATAAAATCCCATACAATAAGGAAATAGTCCACATAACCCATTTTGTAAATGGTATTTAACTCAAAGTCCAGACGATCCTGGATTTCCGCTGTAATTTGAGGATATCGCTGCTTAAGCCCTTCCTGGCATAGATTTCTTAAATAGACCTCCGCTGATAAACCGTTTGGTACATTGTACTTTGGAAGATAAAGCTTGTTGAAATCAAAATCTACATTACAACGCTCCCAAATCCTTTTAGTGTTCTGCAAAGCCTCCGGATAATCATGGAATAAAAGCTCCATTTCCTCTCCGGATTTTAAATAAAACTCTGATGTTTCAAAGCTAAGCCTATTGGCATCTTCTATGGTTTTACCAGTTTGTATACATAATAACACTTCATGAGCTTCTGCATCTGCCTGATTGACATAATGAACATCATTGCTTGCCACTAAAGGAATGCCCGTCTCACGGCTTATGTTAACTAAAGATTCGTTGATCTCTTTTTGTCCCGGCAGTCCATGATTTTGCAGCTCCAGATAAAAATTACCTTGTCCAAATAATGTGTTCCAGGCATTTGCTGTATCTAGAGCATCCTGATAGCGTTTTTGCTTCAACAACTGCGGGATTTCCCCAGCCAGACATGCGCTTAATCCTATAAGCCCTTCACTATGAGCAGCCAGAGCTTCCTTATCAATGCGCGGTTTATAATAAAAGCCTTCTGTATATCCCAAGGAAGACAGGGCTGTTAAATTTTGGTACCCAGTTTCGTTTTCAGCCAGTAGAACCAGATGGCTATGGTTACTGTCAAGCTGCGCTTCTTTATCCTGCATTCTGCGAGCTGCCACATATAGCTCACAGCCAATTATTGGTTTTATTCCTCTGGATTTGGCTTCCTTATAAAAATCTACCACTCCATACATTGCCCCATGATCGGTAATGGCAAGACCCGGCATACCCAACTCTGCGCACCTGTCCAGCAAATCCTGAATTCGACCTGCACCATCAAGCAAACTGTATTCGGTATGGCAATGTAGATGAACAAAATCCCTCATTTATTCTCCACTCCCAAGATAACTACTTTCTCATAGCCTTGGCTGCCAGCATGGCTTTGGCTATGAGAACCTTTTCCCGGTAAACACTGACCTCTACCTTATTGTACATTCTGCTTTCTTCTATGGGTTCCACATCGATTTCAAGTATATCGCCCAGTTCCAGCGGTCCTACAAAGTATACAGTAAAGGTATCTACTACAACATCTGTCTGACGAAAATTTGATAAAGCCACTATGGCTGCTGTGGACATCATCATGGTCATAGAACTCCAACTGGCAGTACCCAAATGGCTGGTCAATATTGGTGTTACCTTGCCGGTAAAACGTATACGATTTTCCATACGTTTGCTTCCAAAATTGGACAATACCATGTCTTCCAGAGTTTCGCCCATCTGCGGCTGATTCTTCATATATTGAATGGCTTTTATTACATCTTGCCGGCTGATTACTCCTACCAGCTGTTCGTCTTCAACAACAGGTAATAATTCAATTCCTTCCCATATCATAATATGAGCAGCATAGGCAGTGGTGGTTTTCCTGGTTACAGTAAGTGGGTTGGCAGTCATATATTGGCTGATTGTGCCTGATGAAGTTTTATGGATGTCTTTAGGGGTAAGCATCCCTACTACCTGATCATATTGATTCAAAACTGGGAATCGGCTGTGCCCGGATTCCTGGAAGAGAGCACCCCACTTTTCGATTGTATCATTCTCATAAAGATATTTTGGCTCTACCATCATGATATCTTCAACCAATAAAACTTCCTTTTTTATTAAACGATCGGATATGGCTTGATTTATCATGGTAGCTGTAGTGAAGGTATCATAAGTTGAAGAAATAACGGGCAGGCTTTTTTGATCAGCCAGCTGGCGGATTTCATCACTGCAGCCAAAACCGCCTGTTATCAATACAGCACAATTGTGCTCCATTGCCAGTGAAAAAGCTTCTTCTCGGTTCCCTACAATGAGCAGACTGTCTGAAGACAGGTATTTTTCCATGGCATCAGCTGTCATAGCACCGATAACAAATCGGGAAAGGGTTTTATTCAAGCCTTTCCTTCCACCCAATACAGATCCGTCAACCATGGTTGCTGCCTCGGCAAATGTTAAACGCTCAATGCCTCGCTTTTCGTCTTTTTCTACACGAATGGTACCCATGCGTGGAAATGTTTTGACATATTCTCGGTTTTCAGCCTCTTTAATAGCGCGATAAGCAGTGCCCTGGCTGACTTTCAGCTCTCTGGCAATTTTTCGCACCGATATGGTCGCACCAGGCTCCAGACTCATAATATACTGAATGATTAGATCGTGTTTTGTTGCCATGTTATAATTCCTTCTTCTGTTCATTTCTACTCGACATCATTTTAACATGACATGGAGGGACATGGCAAGGAATCCAATGTGTTATTTGATTGCTACTAAACTTAAATAGATATGCTTGAAAATTACTCTTAGTATCAAAACAACAGGAACTGCCAGGAACATACCCACAATTCCAAAGAACAGACCACCTGCCCATAGAGACAGAATTACATATACAGGATGAAGATTTACTACTCCGCTTAATATGCGTGGAGTTAAGAAAACTCCTTCCAATTGTTGAATGGACAGGATCACTGCCAGGGTCCATATTAGTGTTCGAGTGTCAGTAATGCAGGCAACAATAACTGCCGGAATCGCTCCCAGCCAAGGTCCGAAATAGGGAATGAACTCCAAAATCCCAGCCAGTAAACCCAGAATCAATGCATATGGCAGACCAACAAGCAAATAACCGGCAGAAGCCAGGATACCCACCGCAGAAGCTATAAATACTTCGCCGCGAATAAAGCAATGCAGAATATGATTGACTTCAGCAGCAACCGGTAATACCTTTCTGCGGGAACGTATGGGGATTAGCTTCGACAATACTTCACCAAAGTATTCCCTGTCTTTTAGAAAATAAAATCCAAGAACCAATACAATGAATAAAGATGGCAATTTATATACAGTGGAAGCCATTCGCTCCAAAAAATTCACAGCAATATCAACAGCTTCTCTTTGAAATGCATCGCTATGGTCAATGATTGAGTCTTGAATCCCTTTAGGTATCCCTATGGTTTCCATATGTATTTGGATTACTCTCAAAGTGCTTCGGATGCGCTGCATAATCAGAGGTAATCGTTCCACCAACGTTGTAAATTCTTTTATCATTCTTGGAATGAACAGCAGAATAAAAGCAGTCATTAGTCCACCAACTGCCAATATAACCAAGCCTATTGCAACAGACCGCAGTAATTTTTTCTCAAGGAAATCACATACAGGCGTAAAAACATAAGCTATGACGATCCCTATTATCAATATTTTAAATAGATGCAACAGTTGCTCCCAATATTGAGACATTCCCCAAATAATAAGAATCAATATCAGGCTGATCAGGGTTATCCAAATATATCTCCTGGTCAATCTCATCAAACTCACCTACGGTCTTTTTTTCTGTCTATGTATTATCCTCCTATTCCAGTCTGTTGAACAGAATGTTTTTTATGCCTCTGTTGCTTGAATCGATACTTTCAGCCTGCTCCATAGTAATAACCAGAATATCACCGTTTATATACTCGTATGGTTCGTAAGGTAGAATCCTGCGCCCTGCCATCAAGTCCTCAAAAACACTTTCTGACAGCTCAAGCCCTTCTATGCGACCGGTCAATGGATCTAGAATTATGTCACTGATGATTCCCAGATCTACACCGTCCTCTCTCACAACCTTTTTATTCAGCAATTTTTTTAATTCTTCATTCTCTGTTTCTGTTTGATTATGAGATTTTATCAGCTCCCCTTCTACCATAACTGCATCGTATCCTATTGTAGCATTATGAAAAGGCAGTCCCATGGTTTTGCCTCCCAAGGCTTTATTAACTACATAAAATCCTTGTAATTGCGTACTTTGTTTAGCTGCATAAAAATCCTTGACCACACCCAGTTTCTTGCCGGTGCTTCCATCGATAACCGGCAGACCCAATACGGATTCTCGTTTAATTCTGCTCGCTCTTTTTCTGTCCATTGTCTGCCCTCCAGTGTAATCAAATACCTTCATAGTATTTCCAAATAGGAAAATTTCCATGAAGGTATTTAAAAAAATTAATTTTATTAAATTTTCTAGATGCTTGACTTTGCTGGGTTTTTTGCTCTATAATCCTTAATTGCATTTTTAATTGCATCCTCTGCCAAAACAGAGCAGTGCATCTTAACCGGTGGTAACCCGCCAAGGGCTTCTGCTACACTCTTATTGGTAACCTCCAATGCCTCGTCCACCGTTTTCCCCTTAATTAATTCTGTAGATATACTGCTGGTGGCAATGGCAGCACCACAGCCAAAAGTTTTGAACTTGACATCTACTATAATCTCATCTTCTACCTTGATATATACCTTCATAATATCACCGCATCTTGGGTTACCCACCTCACCTACTCCATCAGGGTTTTCAATTTCACCCACATTTCTGGGATTCGTGAAATGGTCCATAACTTTGTCACTATACATAGGTTTTACCCCCTTCTTGTTGATTAAACAGCGGAGACATTTCCCTCAACCTCTGTACGACTTGAGGGAGAACCTCCAACACATAGTCCACTTCTTCCTCTGTATTTTGGTCACCTAATGTAAGCCGAAGTGAGCCATGAGCTGTCTCATGGGGTAACCCTATAGCCAGCAGCACATGAGATGGATCCAATGAACCGGAGGTACATGCAGAACCACTGGAACCTGCTATTCCCTTGATGTCCAGGCTGAGAAGCAGGGATTCCCCTTCTATAAACTCAAAACTGAAATTAACATTGCCGGGAAGACGCCTGGTGGGATGTCCATTTAGCAGCGTATTGTCTACATTGGACATTATTCCTTCGATGAGTCTATCTCTAAGAGACTGTATCCGCGTATTTCGTGCAGGCATATCTGTGACTGCGAGTTCTATAGCCTTACCCAAGCCCACTATGGCAGGAAGGTTTTCTGTACCTGCCCTGCGATTTTTTTCCTGTGCTCCACCATGTATCATCTGTTGTGCTTTAACGCCTTTTCGCATATAAAGCGCTCCTACTCCCTTAGGGCCGTAAAATTTATGAGCGGATATGGATAAGAGGTCAACATTCATTTCATTTACATCAACGGGTATGCTGCCAATAGCTTGTACAGCATCGGTGTGAAAAATAATATTTCTCCCTTGTGCAATGATACCGATCTCTTTTATAGGTTGAATGGTACCAATTTCATTATTGGCTGTCATTATTGAAATCAAGATGGTCTTGTCGGTTATGGCTTCTCTTACAAGTTCCGGATCTACAAGACCATATTTATCTACAGGCAGATAGGTGACGGCAAACCCTTCCCTTTCCAGTTTGCCGCAGGTATGCATAACAGCATGATGCTCTATTGAAGAAGTAATGATATGATTCCCTTTTTCCCTATTGGCAAGCGCAACACCTTTAATTGCCCAGTTATCCGATTCTGTACCGCTGCCGGTGAAATAAATATCATTTGAATCCGCATTTATGGCCCTGGCAACCCTATCTCTTGCCAAATCCAATGCCTTTCTGGTTTCTCTGCCAAAACTGTGTACACTGGAAGGATTCCCATACATCTCTGTAAAATAAGGCAGCATTTCCTCCAGCACTTCAGGCTTGGTATATGTTGTCGCTGCATGATCCAAATATATTCTCTGTTCCATTAATGTAACGCTTCCTTTCGAGTCAGATTTATTGAACATGGTATTGCATGGCTTAATGTTGTGTTCATTGAGATTGGTTGTTGTAATCTTCCAACATATCTTGCAGTGTGATTGAATCAATTACATTATCAACACTCTCACGCATCTTTTCCCAAATAGGTCTGATGACACAGCTGTCTGCTTTTTTACAATCCAGAGGTTTCTCTTCTGTTACACAGGCTGAAGGAGCCATAGAGCCCTCCAAGGTTCGGATTACGCTGCCAACTGTGATTTCTTCAGGTGGATAAGCCAGCTTGTATCCACCCTGTGATCCTCTTACACTGTTCACCAGACCTGCCTTACGCAGGCTGGAAATCAGCTGCTCCAGATAGGCTTCGGAGATTTCCTGTCGTTCCGCTATGGTTTTCAAAGGCAAAGGTGATTTACCGCCATGTAAAGCCAAATCAAACATAGCTTTCATACCATATCGACCCTTTGTAGATAGTTTCATGTACTCACCCCTTATACCCGAGTAATTCACCAGGCTTTACTCGATAAAAGATTATCATACCCTAGTAAAGTTGTCAAGATTAAATTTATGTATTCCTTCGCAAACGATCCCTCTCTTCCAAATCACCTTTTAGTTCCGCAAGACGTTGACGGATTTTCAACTCATGACCGGAATTCACAGGCAGATAATACTTTTTATCCTTCATTTCATAAGGCAGATATTGCTGAACAGCATTACCCATGGGGTAATTATGAGAATATTTGTAATCCTTTCCATGTCCCAGCTCCTTTGCACCTTTGTAATGTGCGTCCCGAAGGTTAATGGGGACTTGCCCGGAGCGTTCCTTCCTGACATCATCCAGCGCCTTATCAATACCTACACAACATGCATTAGATTTAGGTGAACATGCTACCATAAGGGCTGCTTCAGCCAATATAATACGGCTTTCCGGCCATCCAATTCGTTCTACTGCTTGAGAAGCTGCCACTGCCACTTGTAAGGCAGCCGGGTTGGCTAAACCTACATCCTCAGCTGCGCAGATCATAATCCTCCGTGCGACAAACTCTGGTTTTTCTCCGGATTCAATCATACGGGCAAGCCAGTAAAGCACTGCATCGGGTTCCATATAATTACGCATGCTTTTAATAAACGCACTAATGATATCGTAGTGGTTGTCCCCATCTTTATCATACTTCAATGTCTTTTGTTGTATACATTCTTTAGCGGTATCCAAATCAATGACAATGGTACCTTCATCATTAGCATCGGTAGTCAGGTAAGCCAGCTCCAATGCATTTAATGCTACACGTGCATCTCCATCGCTAAGCATGGCGATATGTTCAGCTGCTTTCTGTTCAAGTTGGATGGGATAGCTTCCCAATCCCTTCTCTTCATCATCTAAAGCACGTTCCAGTAAGACTAAAATATCGCTGTCTTCCAGAGGTTCAAAGCGAAATATGGTAGATCGGGACAGCAAAGCCTTGTTAACTTCAAAATAGGGATTTTCGGTTGTAGCACCAATGAGTATAATGATGCCGTCTTCCACAAAGGGCAGCAAGACATCCTGCTGTCCTTTATTCAAGCGGTGAATTTCATCAAAAAAGAGAATAATCTTCCCCTTGGGGTTTAACAAGAGATTTTGAGCCTCTGATGCTACCTCTCTGATATCTTTCACACCTGCTGAAACCGCATTTAATTGGACAAAGCGGTATTGGGTTTCCAATGAGATGATACGTGCCAAAGTGGTTTTTCCTGTTCCTGGAGGTCCGTAAAAGACAACCGATGATAAACGATCGCCTTTTATTGCCCTGTACAGCAAACGATTACGACCGATAATGTGCTTTTGTCCTACGAATTCGTCCAGGGTTTCCGGCCGCATTCTAGCAGCCAGTGGTGTATGTCGATCCATATATCATCGCTCCTCGCTATCTAATTTACTATAGGTTTAAAGTACATACCTGTCTGACGCCCAAGATCCTTCGTTGCACTCAGGATGACAAACACTGAGTAAACTTGGTCGATCACCAGCATTAATTGTTCGATCACCAGCACTGATTGGTCGGGCACCAGCACTAAGAAGTAAGATAAAAGAGGCCTGTCGGCCTCTTTTATCTTACCACATTTTCAGGATATAATGGATATTTTGTGCATAAGTCATCTACAATGTACAATACTTCCCGGTAGTTGTTGTCAGAGTCTTCAATTGCCAGGCGGATTGCCCTGGCAATGCGTTTCATATCTTCTTCCTTCATTCCTCTGGAAGTTACAGCTGGTGTTCCCAAGCGTATTCCACTGGTAACAAAGGGACGCTCGAGGTCATTGGGAATGGTATTCTTATTTACGGTAATGCGAACCTTATCCAAGAGCTTTTCCGCATCCTTCCCTGTGGTGTTTTGCTTACGCAGGTCAACCAGTATCAAATGGTTGTCAGTACCTCCGGATACCAGGTCAAATCCTTCCTGCATCAGGGCTTCAGCCAAAGCAGCTGCATTTTTGACGATTTGCTTCTGATATTCTTTAAAAGAAGGTTCCATTGCTTCTTTAAAGCAAACTGCCTTTGCTGCAATGACATGCATTAATGGACCTCCCTGAGTCCCTGGAAATATTCCCTTATCCACTGCTTTAGCAAACTTCTTTTTAGAAAGTATCATTCCACCTCTTGGACCTCGTAATGTTTTGTGAGTGGTGCTTGTCACAAAATCAGCATAAGGAACTGGGTTTGGATGAAGACCAGCAGCTACCAAACCTGCGATATGTGCCATGTCTACCATGAGCAAAGCGCCGGTTTCATCGGCTGTCTCCCGGAATTTTTTAAAATCAATGAAGCGAGAATAAGCACTGGCACCAGCAACTATCATCTTAGGTTTATGCTCTCTGGCAAGCTGTGCAAGCTGGTCATGATCAATGTAGCCTGTATCAACGTCTACTCCATATGGTATGATGTTATAATAAGTTCCAGATATATTCACCGGACTTCCATGGGTTAAGTGTCCACCATGAGCAAGATTCATGCCCAAAATGGTATCGCCGGGTTTAAGCATGGCGAAATACACAGCTGTATTGGCATTGGCGCCGGAATGGGGTTGAACATTTGCATGCTCGGCACCAAAGAGTTCTTTAGCTCTGTCGATGGCCAGCCTTTCCACTACATCAACAAATTCACAGCCACCATAGTATCGTTTCCCCGGGTTCCCTTCTGCATATTTATTTGTTAGATGCGAGCCCATAGCTGCCATTACTGCAGGGCTGACAAAATTTTCAGATGCAATCAGCTCCAAATGGTCTCTTTGACGATTGAGCTCCTGTTCCATGGCCGACGCTGTTTCCGGGTCTGTCTTTGAAATTTCCTTAAAATCAATCATAGCTAGCTCCTTTGTACTAGAGTATTATATAAGATAAAAAAAGGATTGCCTTTTTTTATTTTTGTTGCAGGTGAATATATTACGTTATTATATAGATTCCTTTTATGATTATCAAGAAATTTTTAATTCACAGAAAAATTTAATTCACCCAAGTTTTTTTCGACTAATTCAAAACGCCGGTTGGGAAACCGGCGTTTCTGCTTTTTCTAAAATGATTATGCATTATGAAGCAATTTCGTCAGCTCAGCCTTTGGTCTGGCACCTATCATCTGATTGACGACTTCGCCGTCCTTGAATAAAAGAAGGGTAGGAATGCTTGCGACTTGAAATCTAATAGATAAATCTCTGTTTTCATCCACATTAACCTTAGCAATCTTTACCTTGCCATCAAACTCGTCAGCTAGCTGATCTATGATGGGTGCAATCATTTTGCATGGACCGCACCAAGCTGCCCAGAAATCTACCAATACAGGCAGGGTGGAATTTTCCACCTCTTCTTCAAAATTTTCCAAAGTCAAGTTTATAACCTTTTCACTCGCCATCTTCATTTTCTCCTTTCTTTTCTAGCTTAATAACTTGTATAACTTGTGGTGTAAATTGATGTCCTTTGCGGAATTGAGGTTCCATGGCTCGAATTCCGAAAAAGGATAGAATCGTAAACAACAAGCCCAGCAAGCAAGCGCTTAGCTCTTGGTTGAAACTAAATTTATCTCCTAAAATATATCCAGCTGCAACTCCCAGAATTAAAGCCAGTAAAGGTATCAGATAAGCAATTGCTGACGCTTTCAAGACTTGACCGGACGCTAACTCCAGCTCTACGTGATCCCCCACTTCACCGTGAAGGGGATTGGGAACCGTTAACAGCATTTCATCAGGAAGAGTACCCTTGGAACAGGCGCCGCAATGTCCGCAAGCTGAGTTTCTTTTTACTTTCACAACCGCATTGCTGCTTTTTAATTCAATGATTTCTCCGTATTCATTCATAGTTTTATCCTCCCCCGAGCTTTGAGTATTATAACTTCCAGGAAATCAGGTCACGTATTACTTCACCGCCCAGTATCAAACCAGCCACTGACGGAACAAAAGATACACTTCCTGGAATGATTCTTCGTTTGTTGAGGTCTCCAGTGCCAGAATGCTCTTCTTTCACCAGTTCGAGGTATGTTACCAAAGGTATTACAGGTACTTCTGTAGAATAAACTACTTTTAATCCACCAATACCTCTCTTCCGAAGCTCTCGCCGCATAATCTTGGCCAGGGGATCAACTGAGGTGGAGTAGATATCAGATACCTGAAATTTAGTTGGATCCATTTTATTTCCAGCTCCCATGCTGGATATGATTGGTATGCCCAGTTCCTGACAACGCACCACAAGATGTATTTTTGCAGAAACGGTATCTACTGCATCTATTACATAATCGTAATCCTCTTGTAGAAGCTCTTGGCTGGATTCCGCTGTGTAGAACTTTTCACAGGTGGTCACTTCTGCATATGGATTGATGCTTAGGATTCTCTCCTTCATCACCTCTACCTTGGGTCTGCCAATAGTAATATGAGTGGCATGCAACTGACGGTTAAGGTTGCTTAGGCAGATGACATCATCATCTATTAGCACGAGGGAACCCAGACCTGCCCTTGTTAGAGCTTCCACAGCAAAGCTTCCTACCCCGCCTATACCAAAAATCGCTACCTTGCTATTCTTTAATTTTTCCAGTGCTTTTGCACCAACAAGCATTTCCATCCTGGAAAATTCATGTAACATCACTCAACACCTTGGCTCTTATCTTTATATTTAACCTGCCCTGTCTCTTACAAACATTCATTTTTACATCTCTTAATCTCTAAGTGTTTTTTCTGTGAGACAGATATGAAGCTCCTTCAGTTGGTCGGCATCAACACTGGATGGTGCTTCTGTCATCAAATCCGACGCGTTTTGAACCTTGGGAAAAGCAATGACATCCCTAATGGAATCAGCATTGGCAAGCAGCATAATCAATCTATCAAGGCCATAGGCAATACCTCCGTGGGGTGGTGTACCATACTTGAATGCCTCCAGCAAAAAGCCAAAGCGTTCCCAGGCTTGTTCCTGTGTAAAGCCCAATATCTTCAGCATGCTTTCCTGAAGCTCGGTACTATGGATACGAATACTGCCTCCGCCTATTTCCACACCGTTTATAATCATATCATAAGCCTTGGCTCGAACTTTTTCAGCTTGACTTTCCAACAGGGGAATGTCTTCTTCCATTGGGCAGGTAAAAGGATGGTGCTTTGCTGCAAAGCGCTGCTCTTCCTCATCGTACTCCAACAGAGGAAATTCCGTAATCCAAAGCAGATTTTTCTGGTTTTCATCCAGCAATCCAAGCTTTTCTGCCAACTGTAATCGCAGATGACCCAAAGATGCAAAGACCACATCGTCCTGACCTGCTACAAACAGAAGCAGGTCACCTTCTTCTGCGTTTATATACTGGAGTAAGGTGTTGAAATCTTCTTCAAAGAAGAACTTGGCAATTGGAGATTTTATGCCCTCTGCTGTTACTCTGACCCAAGCCAGTCCTTTTGCCCTATAGGTTTTTACATATTCTCCAAGGCTGTCAAGCTCTTTTCTAGAAAACTGACTTTCAGAACCCTTTACATTAATGGCGCGAACACTGCCGCCTTGGGCTACTGCATCGACAAAAACCTTGAAGCCGCTGTCTTTAACCAATTCACTGACATTTTGAAGCTCCAGACCAAATCTGGTATCCGGCTTATCTGATCCGAATCGCTCCATAGCTTCCTTATATGTCATTCGAGGTAATGGCAGTGATATATCAATTCCCAAGGCTTTCTTCATCACTTCAGCTATCAGCCTCTCGTTAATGGCGAGAATATCATCGATATCCACAAAGGACATTTCAATGTCAATTTGAGTAAATTCCGGTTGTCGATCTGCCCTTAAATCTTCATCTCTGAAGCAGCGGGCTATTTGAAAATAGCGATCGTAACCAGACAGCATCAGAAGCTGTTTAAATAATTGGGGAGATTGAGGCAGCGCGTAAAAGGAACCGGGATGAACCCTGCTGGGAACCAAATAGTCTCTAGCGCCTTCAGGTGTGCTTTTGGTCAGCATAGGTGTTTCAATCTCCAGGAAGCCTTCGCCATCCAGGAAGTCTCTTACCCATTTGCTTACCTTGTGACGCAATATGATATTCTTTTGCATCTCAGGACGGCGAAGATCCAAATAACGGTATTTCAGGCGCAGTGCTTCGGAAGCATCCAAACCATCCTCAATATATATTGGTGGAGTAGCTGCTGTAGAAAGAATTTTAAGTTCTGTTGCAATTACCTCTACATCTCCATTGGGATACTGGGTATTTATATCACGCTCTTCCCGCTCTACAACCATACCTCTTACAGCTAAAACGTATTCGCTGCGGATTGTTTCTGCCTTTTCAAATATCTCCCGGCTTGTATCAGTATTAAAAACCACTTGGATAAACCCTTCCCGGTCTCTTAAGTAAGTGAAAATCAGCTTACCCAAATCTCGTCGACGCTGTATCCATCCTGTAATGGTAACTTCCTGTCCAACCAGTGCCTTGGTTACTTCTCCACACATATGGGTTCGCTTTAGAATGCCCATTGATTCACCCATTTTGCTTCCTCCTAAAAAATATATTCTCTTAAGTCGTCAAAGGCTATGGTTTTTTCCCTGCCAGTGGCCATTTCCTTTAACTGCAATTCTTCTGAGGCCAGTTCATCATCTCCCAGAGTTCCAACAAATCGTGCCCCTAATTTATCAGCATACTTAAACTGTGCTTTCAGGCTCCGCCCTACATGATCCATATCAGCGGAAATACCAATATCACGTAAATCCTGGATCAATTCAAAGGCTTTCACCCTGGCTTCTTCACCTATTGTAGCAAAATAAACATCACAGACGCCCGGTTGCGGAATTTGTATTCCCTGGCTTTTCATTACAAGCAGAAGCCTCTCCAAGCCCAAGCCAAACCCAACCCCTGGAACACTTGGACCACCAATTTCCTCTACCAGGCCATCATAACGTCCGCCTCCGCAAACTGCAGCTTGAGATCCGATGGAATCGGAAATGATTTCAAATACGGTTTTGGTGTAATAATCCAGTCCCCTGACGATCATAGGGTCTATTTTATAATCAAAGCCTGCAGCCTCAAGGTATCTTTTGGTATCTTCAAAATGGTTACTGCATTCCTCACAGAGATGATCTATCATATGAGGAGCTCCTTCTATAACAGGCTGACAGCCTTCCACTTTGCAATCCAATATCCGCAATGGATTTTTATAATAGCGCTCTTTGCAGCCAGAGCATAATTTACTCAAATAGCCGGCCAGGTAGGATTTCAGCACTTGATGATATACCGGTCTGCATTTAGGACAGCCAATACTGTTAAGTGCAACACTTAACTCCTGTATTCCCAATCGTTGGAACAGATTCATGGCTAAAGAGATGATTTCCACATCTATGGATGCCTGTGTCGCACCGAAAACCTCTACTCCAAATTGATGGAACTCTCTCATTCTTCCAGCTTGTGGCCGCTCGTAACGATAGCAGGGAGTAATATAGTACATCTTTACCGGTTGGGCATCGGCATAAAGCCTGTGCTCGATATATGCCCTGGCGGCTCCTGCTGTGCCTTCAGGCTTTAAGGTTATGCTTCGATCTCCCTTGTCTTGGAATGTATACATTTCCTTTTGAACGATATCCGTAGTTTCCCCTACTCCTCGCTGGAAAAGCTCAGTGTGCTCAAACACCGGGGTTCGAATTTCCCGATATCCAAAGGCTTGGGTAATCTCACGTATGTTGTCCTCTATAAAATGCCATTGATAAGCCTCCTGAGGTAAAACATCCTTTGTACCCTTAGGTGCTTTTGTTAACATGTGCATTTCCTCCCTGCTTAATAAACTCGCAAAAATCCAAATAACAATTATGTAATATAGTATATCAAAAATATCGCCTGTAAAAAATAAAAACCTCTGCATCCAAAGAAGGGACGAGAGATGGGAATTGTTTTTATTATAATCCGCAACACTGGCATTGTCAACTAATTGCCAAAATTGATCTATCTGGTCTAACTCACCAAAAATTGATAGTTAAAATTGAAAATTTGATATTTTTCCAATTATCTGGTTTAATATAAATAATGTAAATTACAAAAGGAGGCAATATTATGGCAGCACCCATGATAAAAGCAGAAATTAGAAGCAGTGTAAATAGAAAAAATGCTGGTAAACTGAGAAGAGAAGGATATGTGCCGGGGGTTATCTACAGCCGGGGCAAAGAAACCATATCAATTCAGATTGATAAAAATGAACTGCAAAGGTTTTTGAGCAAACACGGTAGTTCCGGAGCCATTGACGTTGAACTGGAAGGCAGTACCGTGCCGGTTTTGATTAAGGAAACCCAAAATGACATAATAAAGGGAGATGTGCTTCATATAGATTTACAGCAGCTCTCAGCAGACACAAAAGTCAAGCTTCGTGTACCCATATCAATACAAGGAAGAGAAGAGGCTGAGTCCCTGGATGCTGTCATGCAGCAACAGACTATGGATATAGAACTCCAATGTCTGCCAAAATATATCCCCCAAGTTATAAGACTGGATGTATCACAGTTGAAATTTGGTGAAAATATTACCATAGGTGATCTGGATATTGCAAAAGATGACAACTATGAAATACTATCTGACCTTGGTGAAGTAATTGTTTCACTCATTGCAGCACATGCTGTTGAAGAGGAAGAAGAAGAAACTGATATAGATTTGGATATGGATGTTCCTACAGTTGCAGAAACAGAAGAAAAAAGCAGTGAGGATGAGAACGAATAAAACCGTCCGGTGGAATACACTCGCACAGTTGGAGGACAGACCTTTTGTCTGTCCTCCATTTGCTTTGGCAGGTTTTTGCAGCTTTATATGAATGCTTTCTTTTTTCTTTCAATCATTTCTTCAATTCGAAACAGATATTCATCCAGATTTTTTACATTCCTGATCCGTTCCAACCTGTCTTCTGCAGCATGATGGATTTTACTGGAAGCTCCAGCACCAAATGCCCAAATACTCCGTTTTTCATTCATAAACTGAATGTTATAGAGACATTCCTTTCCAGGTAGTCCATAGCCAACATTCTCCAAATGATCAAGCATATATTTCTGGCGATAGAGGTAATAAGGTTCCATGCCCAGTTTATCTAACCATATTCGGCAGACATCTGCCATCTCTTCTGCCAATCCTTTCCTGGAAATATTATATTGTTGGAAAGTGTCCTTGAAAACAGATGCCCGCTTCACAGCCAGTGTATGGACGGTAATATTATCAGGTTTCAATGCTGTTATGCCCTCCATGGTGCGCTCCATGTGCTGTGCAGTTTCGTTTGGAAGCCCGAGTATCACATCCATATTAATGCAATCAAACCCTGTTTTTTTAGCTATGCCGTATACTTGAATTATATCTCCTACTGTATGGTTTCTTCCCACCAAATCCAGAGTTTCCTGATTCATGGACTGTGGATTGATGCTCAGCCTGGTAACGCCGTGGTCCTTCATCAGCTGCAGCTTGCTGCGGTCCAGGCTGTCAGGACGCCCGGCTTCAACCGTGTATTCCAGAATGGAATATTGGGATAAAATATGTTTTTGGACCAGTTCCAGCAACTTTTTCAGGTGAGCATGACCAAGAACGGTAGGAGTCCCCCCGCCAATATAAACTGTGTCTGCTTTCTTGCCACAGCTTAACAGCTTATCCATTACAAAGCTGATTTCCCGTTCAAGACAATCCAGATAAAGATCCATTTTTCCCGATACCCTGCTGATTAAGTCAGAAGGAAAGGAGCAGTAAAGACATCGTGTAGAACAAAATGGAATATGAATATATACTGAGACTTTGTTATTTCCCGGTTGATCTGTCAAAGGTCGTTGGACATGGGCTGTTCTTAACAACAGATCGGCTTTTTCAGCTTGCAGCTTGTATACTCCAAGCAACTCTTTTCTGATACCTGTTTCGTCCAGTCCACTCTCCAGCAATTCATGAACTACTTTTACCGGTCGGATTCCTGTCATAGCACCCCATTTGGGATGCTTCCCGGTAAACTTTGACAACAGATCAAAGACGCAGCCTTTTACAGCGTTTTTTATAACTTGATTGATTTTCCTGCTCCGTGCATTACCAAAGCAATTACTTGTATCACGATATTTGTTTTTGCTTATTTCAGTGTATGGTTTATTTTCCAGCAAAGAGATGTCCCCGGCATTATGAAAAGAAGATGATGTTTTATGTTCACATACCAGATTTTCATCCATCCATAGATATGCAAAAAACAGGTATGTATCCGCATCCTGCATTTGATAACCGGTTTCCAATACCATGTCATCTGCAAAATCATATTCTTCTCGTGTTTCATCAAGCATGTTTATGTTTTTTAAGGTTTGTTTGCCGGCATGATCAATATTGATGACTTTCTCTTCTGGGTAAAACACCTTAACCAGTTCTACAATTTCATTAACATAGGATATCTGTGGAGCTTTAACCTGTATCATCAGATATCAAAATCCTCCCTGCTATGCAAAAATGGATTAAATGCTCGTTCTCTGCCTATGCTGCTGATTCTTCCGTGCCCAGGATAGATCAGCATTTCATCATCCAATACCATCAACCTGTTATGAATGGACTGCATCAATATCTTTGAGTTCCCTCCCGGAAAATCTGTTCTGCCAACTGATCCTTCGAAAAGAGTATCGCCGGTAAACAGTATCTTATCTGTCATATAGGACAGTCCGCCCCTGGTATGACCTGGTGTATGAACAGCAGTAAGCTTCATATTTCCTATTTTCACTACCCTGCCATTTTCAACCATTATATCTGCAGGGCACTGTACTGAATTTTTCCCAACAAAATAAGATAAGTTTTTTTCAGGATTAACCAGCATCTCTGCATCATCTGAGTGTATTGCTGCCTGTGCCCCTGTTTGCTCCTTTAATTCTTTAACAGCTCCTATATGATCAAAATGACCATGGGTTAACAGAATCATCTTAATATTTATATTATTTTTTTGAATCAAGCGTAATATTCTGCTTCCATTATCTCCTGGGTCAATTACAACTCCCTGCAGCGTTTCTTCACAATAGGGAATATAACAATTAACTCCCATTTCCCCTACTAAAATGGATAACAGCTTCACTTTTTAACTCCTCCTAAAAGGTCTTTTTACTGTCCAATAATATGGTTACCGGTCCATCGTTAATCAAATCGACTTCCATATGTGCACGGAAGACACCTTTTTTCACGGGAACCCCCCTTTGAGCTGTCTGTGAGCAAAACTCTTCGTATAAAGCCTCCGCAGTCTCCGGAGCAGCAGCTGAAGAAAAGCTGGGTCTTCGCCCTTTTCTGCAGTCACCGCTGAGGGTAAATTGAGAAACTACCAAAATTTCACCTTCTATGTCCAAAAGAGATAAATTCATTTTGCCCTGAGTATCCTCAAAAACACGAAGATGTACTATTTTTTCAACCAAATACTCCAAATCCTGCCCGGTATCTCCTTCTTCTATCCCTAAAAAAACCAAGTGCCCTTTGTGTATACGGGAAATCTCATTTCCTGCTACATGGACACTTGCTTGTTTCACTCTTTGTATAACCGCTCTCAAAAAAATCTCTCCTATCAGCTCTAGGCATTGACACGATAGACATCCACTACATCCGGTAAACGGTTCACATATTTCATTACCTTTTCCAGTTGCTTGGTATCATGAATTTCCATATTCATATTTACTACTACCATCTTGTTTTTAGCTGTTCGTGCATTAATGGCTGTAACATTGATTTTAATATCAGCAATGGCATTGGTCAAGTCTGCCAGTAAAGCCTGTCTGTCCTGGGCTACTATCTGAATTTCTGCATTATAGGCTGCCTTATGTTCGCCTATCCAGCTTACTTCAACCAAACGCTTGGCTTCCACAAACTCATCTGCCAGGTTAATGCAATCCCCGCGATGCACCGATACGCCTCTTCCCTTGGTAATATAACCAATAATTGGATCACCTGGTACCGGATTGCAGCATTTGGCAAAGCGTACCATAATATTATCCACACCTTTAACCTGGATACCATGACTGGATGAGGGCTCCTTGTCCTTATCTGCTTTTGTCTCTTTAATCAAACTTTCGGGGATTCCATGGGCATTGGCCTTTCGATATTCTTCCAATAAACGAGTCATAATCGGTCCTGTAGAAATGCCTCCGTAGCCCAGAGCAGAATACAAGTCGTCCATAGAAGTAAAACCATACTTCTTGAAGATACCCTCTACCCATTCATTACGGATCAGCTGGGATAGGGAATAACCTTGGCGTTTTGCTTCACGCTCCAGCATTTCTCTACCCTTGTCAATGTTCTCTTCCCGTCTTTCTTTTTTGAACCATTGCTTGATCTTATTCCTTGCCTGATTTGTTTTAACTGTTTTCAGCCAGTCGCGGCTGGGTCCGTGGCTGGTGGATTGGGTAGTAAGGATTTCAACTATGTCACCTGTTTGCAGCTGATAATCCAATGGAACGATTTTACCGTTCACCTTGGCACCTATACAACGGTTGCCAACGGCACTGTGAATGTTATAGGCAAAATCCAGAGGGATGGCTCCTTTGGGTAAATTGATAACATCGCCTTTGGGTGTAAAAACAAATACTTCATCGGTAAACAAATCGATTTTCAATGTTTCCATAAAATCCCTTGCGTCTCTGGATTCATTCTGCCACTCCAGCAATTGACGCAGCCAAGATAATTTCTTGTCCATATCATAGGAGGTTTTGCCTCCCTCTTTGTATTTCCAATGGGCAGCAATTCCATATTCCGCTGTACGATGCATCTCCCAGGTTCGTATCTGTATCTCAAAAGGTTCACCTTCCGGACCAATAACAGTAGTATGCAAGGACTGATACATATTGGGCTTTGGTACTGCAATATAGTCCTTGAATCTGCCTGGGATGGGCTTCCAAAGGGTATGAGCCACACCAAGTACACCATAACAATCTTTCACTGTGTTAACCAATACACGAATGGCCAAAAGATCATAAATTTGCTCAAAGTCCTTATGCTGCATATACATCTTCTTATAAATGCTGTAAAAATTCTTTGGACGACCTTCTATTTCGTAATCAATGGAAATATCATTCAACTTTTCCTTCAGCATGGAAATGACTATCTGTATAAAATTTTCTCTTTCCTTACGTTTCAAAGCCACTTTTTCTACCAGATCGTAGTAGCCTTTTGAATCGATATATCGAAGAGAGATATCTTCCAATTCCCACTTTATTTTGAAAATTCCTAAGCGATGAGCCAGCGGGGCATATATTTCCAAAGTCTCATATGCCTTCGCCCGCTGTCTTTCTTCATCCACATATTCCAGTGTTCGCAAGTTATGAAGCCTGTCTGCCAGTTTTATAATAATAACCCGGATGTCCCTTGCCATAGCCAAAAACATCTTACGCAGGTTTTCCACCTGTTCTTCTTCCTTGGATTTATAGGAAAGCCGGCTCAGCTTGGTGACGCCGTCTACCAACATGGCAACTTCTGCGCCAAACCTATCTTCCAGCTTTTGTTTGGTGATACCTGTATCCTCAATAGTATCGTGAAGCAAGCCGGAAATAATTGTATCCACATCCATACCAAGGTCGGTCAGGATATTTGCAACTGCAAGGGGATGAATGCTGTAAGGCTCGCCAGAGGACCTTTTCTGGCCATTATGGGCTCTTACAGCAAAATCACAGGCCTCTCTGACTTTTACAGCTGCCTCTTCTCCAAACAATCTGATTATTTTTGTTCTCAGCTCTTCCAGCATATGTATCTCCTTTTAGCTGTCATTGCTCTCTGTGTGTATTTACTATCATTATTCATCATATTGAATTAAGGTATGAACATCGTATCCTTCCAGAGTCTTTCTTCCGTTAAGAGCATTGAGTTCCATTGCGAACACGAGACCCACAACCTTGCCCCCCAGCTTTTCTACCAATTTGGTAACCGTAAGAGCAGTTCCCCCGGTAGCCAGCAGATCATCTACTATCACAACCCTTTGTCCGGATTCTATGGCATCTTTGTGGATCTCTAGTATATCCTTTCCATATTCCAATTCATACTCATAGCTGACTGTTTCAGCAGGCAGCTTGCCTGGTTTACGCACCAAAACAAACCCTACATTCAAGCCATAGGCTACAGGAGCCCCCAGTACAAATCCTCGAGCTTCAGGACCCACAATTACATCGGCACCTATTTCCCTGCAAATATTAACCATAGTATCTACGGTGTAATGATATGCTTCCTTGTCTTTTAATAAGGTGGTGATATCCTTGAAGGATATACCCTCTTTAGGGAAACCCTCAATCACCCTGATTTTTTCCTTTAAGTCCATGATGCATCCTCCCTTTATACTCTTACTGCCTATTGCTGTTTATACTGTGACAAAGCATCCATTGTCTGTGATAATTCACCAATTGGCTTTCATCCAGCTGCCTGCTTACCGGGTTTTTATTGCATTGTATTTTTATATATTGATTTCCAGAATCAATAGTCAAAAAATTCAATTCCTTAAAAATCTCCAGACCTAAAAGAAGTTGAAACCCTGTCCAATTGAAACCCGTGCTTTCCTGGCTATCCATTAGGAGTTGTCTGCCATCCAGCCATATATTACGCCCCGGCACCAGCTTTCGTAACCACTTGTACAAGATTCCCAATTGGTTTCGGTCCAAGTCAAACCCCTGGGCTGAAAACTTCTTATCCTTCATGGTCTCATCAGACCAGGCTTGATAGTGCTTGCGTTTGTGACCATTTGACAAAGATACGGGAAGATTGGAATGAAAGCTTTCTTCCTTTCCCGGAGTAATTACCGTACGATAATACTTTTCCGGACTCTGCTTGTAGTCGGGCACCAGTACAACTGAATTGCGACTCGGACCATTACCCCAATAGGGCTGATGGTATTGAACAGGAATACTTTCCAGTAGATTCTCTTCCATTAATCGATTTAAAAGCAGGACTGCTTCCTCATAGGTGCTTACAAAAACCACTGTTCCAATTAAGGAATCTTTTAGATAGTTTATTGTATCTTCCAAAGTCAGAACAGCCTGTCCATTCACACTTTTGTCCCGCAGAGAAGGCTTTTCCTTAACCATATCCTGAATAATATTATCATTATACATAAATTCCTGTAAAAAAACATCAAAAACTTTAAAGTAGAAAATAGAAAGTAAATTATTCAAATCTTCCGGCTCGCTAAATATACGTTTCATACTGTAAATTTGAAATTGTGCGCTGCTGACTCCCATCCATTCATTTCTTTTCAGTGAAGTCATTAAGCTGATACGGCAACCTTGTTGAAAGTCTCTTCCAGCTTCCGCCAAACCAAACCCAATTGCATCCCAGGACCGCTGTCCTAAAGACAAAGCCATCTTAATATGATTGGACTCAGACCCAATCAACCTGCTGCTTTCCACCAAAGCAGAGGGCAGGAGAAATCGCGGAGCCGGGTTACCACAGCCAAAAGGAGCCAATTGCTCTATTTCATTTAACAAATTAAGAGATACCTGTTCTTGCGGCAGCTTTTCGTCATAATAATAATGAGGGACGAGTGCTTCTTCATCCAGAACCTCATCGGCATAGCTGCAAATCTGTTGGCGGAAAGAATCAATATTGTCTCGTGACAGGGAAAGTCCAGCTGCCATTTCATGCCCACCAAAGCGAAGGAGCAAATCACTACAAGAGGAAAGAGCTTCATACAAGTGGAATCCCTTAATACTTCGTGCAGAGCCAACTGCTTTTTCTCCATCCAGAGACAAAATTATGGAGGGGCGGCAATATTCCTCAGTAATTCTTGAAGCAACAATTCCAATAACCCCGGGATGCCATTCTTCACCTGATACCACAATAACTCGCTGAGATGTTAAATCAACCTGTTGTTCAACCATTTTCATAGCAGACTCAAGAATCGTGCTTTCCGTTTGTCTACGTAATTGATTCTGACAGACCAGTTCCTCTGCCTGTGGCAGGGCTTGTTGGATGTTTTCAGCTGTCAACAATTCATATCCGGGTCGGAAGCTTGTCATTCTTCCTGGGGCGTTTAAGCAAGGAGCAATGCTATAGGAAATCTTCCCTGCATCTATGGTTTTGTCCTTCATTTCCAAAGCTTGCAATAGTGCAGAAATGCCTGGTCTGGGGTTTTCATTAAGCTGCCGAATACCCAATGCTGCAAATACCCGATTTTCGTCCATAAGAGGAACTATATCTGCCACCGTACCAATGGCAACTAAATCCAAATAAGGCTTTAGTGTATCCAAGCCACCTAAGGCTTGTACTAATTTTGCTGCTACACCTACACCTGCCAGCTCGTCGAAGGGATAGGCTTGTCTGGGAATTTTGGGGTTTATTACAGCATAGGCTGGAGGCAGTATCTGGCCTGGTGTATGATGATCTGTAATAATAATGTCCATCTTACCTTGCATCTCCCCCACTTCCTCTATGGCGGAGATTCCACAATCAACAGTTATGACCAGTCGGCTGCCTTGTTCCAGAATGGTTTCCAGTGCATCCTTGTGTATACCATATCCCTCTTCCTGACGGCTGGGGATGTATACATCCACATTTCCACCTTGAGATCTGAGATAAAGTGACAACATAGAAGATGATGTGATCCCGTCTGCATCATAATCACCATATATAAATATTTTTTCCTGGATAGCTATGGCATGACGTATTCGGTTCACAGCTTTTCCCATACCCTTTAGAAGAAAGGGATCGTGAAGCTGATCCAAGGATGGATTCAAGAAGGCCTGACCCTCTTTAAGTCCGGTAACTCCTCGGTTTACAAGCAAAGCTGCTGTCAACTCGCTGATGCCCAAGCCAATTTGTAATAGGGCAGCAACGGACTTTGTGTTTTCTGAAACTGGCTTACTCCTTTGATAAATTGACATGAAAACTCCTCACTAATCTACTTTTCAGATCCTAAAAATTCCAAGGCCTTCAGTGCAAGAGCGCACTCCAGCCTCTTCTTTTCCATCTCGCAACCGAGTTCATAGGGTTCATTTATGTTACCGGAAAAATGCTGTGCATTAGCTGCACACCCCCCGCTGCAATAAAACCTGGCCCAACATGAAGAACATTTTTCCTTGGTAAATATATTGGAGCTGCGGAATGTGTTCTGCAAATCATCATCAAAACTGCCATCCAGTACGCTGCCCATCTTAAATTCATCATCACCAACAAATTGGTGACAAGGGTAAATGTCTCCTTTAGGGGTAACTGCAATATATTCACTCCCTGCACCACAACCTGCAGACCTTTTTGCTGCGCAAGGCCCTTGCTTCAAATCCACCATGAAGTGAAAAAAGTTAAAACCTTTTCCTTCGTTTTTTCGAACCAAACAAGCCCGCATGAGGCGTTCATATGATTCATTAATTTCAGGTAAGTCTTCAGTTGAAAGATGATATTCCTCTTCATCAGACGCTACTACCGGTTCTACGGATATCTGCTTAAAGCCAAGATCTGCCAGATGCAGAACATCCTTATCAAAATCCTTATTATATTTTGTAAAAGTCCCTCGAACATAGTAATCTTTTTGGTTACGGGACTCCGCTAGTTTTACAGCTTTAGGAGCAATATGCTCATAGCTTCCGGTGCCGCTGCGTGTTATACGCAATTTATCATGAACTTCAGGGCGGCCATCCAGGCTGATTACCACATTGACAAACTCCTTGTTGATATATTCCAAAGCTTCATCATCCAGGAGCAAGCCATTGGTAGTTATGGTAAATCGGAACTGCTTATTATATTTCTTTTCCAGCTCTCTTCCATACTGGACCAGTTGCTTGACTACCGGAAAATTCATCATGGGTTCGCCGCCGAAAAAGTCTACTTCCAGGTTTCTTCTATGACCGGAATTCTTTACTAGAAATTCCAAGGCCCTTATTCCAGTTTCCAAGTCCAGCAATCCTCTTTCCCCCTTAAAATCACCAGTGGAAGCAAAGCAATAGCTGCACCTGAGATTGCAATCATGAGCTGCATGAAGGCACATGGCCTTAATAACAGGTTCGCCGAGCATGACAGGCTTGTCCTCCTGATTCCAAGGAGTGTAGAGCATTTCTGCTTCCATTAAAGCTCGAAGCTCGGAAACGCCTTCTTTAAGAACTTGGATTTCGTATTTAGCATTTAACTCATTTTTTATGGTCTCCCATGTAAATTCGGGACCATAGTCCAGTAGATCCCATATTAATTCATCTATTATATGAACAGCGCCGCTGTGAACATCGAGAACCAGACGAACACCACTTAATTCAAATTTATGTATCATTGATACTTTCCTTCCTCACGGAAAACTTGTTTATTCCATGTATCTAGATTAGTAAATTACAGTAAATATTAACTAGATTTATTATATTCCAATAAAGATAGCAGTAGCTTAGCTACTGCTATCAGTCATTTTTATGTAAGACACAAAAAGGTTATTTCTGACAGCTCTGGTTACCGACAGTGCAAGATGTTTTGCA
>DIQU01000037.1:0-712 GCA_002426555.1 Firmicutes bacterium UBA5454
AGACTTTATGATATGGCGTAAAATTCTTATAGTTCTTATAGTGATATGCATTGGTGTTTTTCTGTATTCTGCCTGGCAAATTGTCAGCTATTTTTATGACAACTACAAAAGCAAGTCAACCTATGACAAAATTCGAGATGAATATAAACAGCAGCTGGAAAATGAAAAGGAAGTTATACTGTCAACAAATAAATCAGGAAATACTCCAATCACGCCAGATATTCCAGATACACCAAATACATCTGAAAAAATCTATTTCAAGGAACGATATCTTTCTTTAATTGAAATCAACAAGGATGTAGTTGGTTGGATATCCATACCAAATACTGTGATTGATTATCCTGTAGTGCAGGCAGAAGATAATAATTTCTATCTCAGGCGCAATATCCATGGTGAGAAAGCTACGGCAGGAACCATATTCATGGATTATAAAAGCGACGCCCTGGCAAGAGGTGTACATATCATTCTTTATGGACATCATATGCGCAATGGCACTATGTTTAAGGATCTCGTGAAATATAAAGGAGAAGATTTTTTTCAAAACCATGAAAATATTCAATACAATACTCTGACTAAGGAAATGGAATGGGAAGTGTTTTCTGTATATATTACAAAAGCTGGTTTTAATTACAGACAAACGGAATTTTCCAGTGAAAAGAAGTATTTGGAGTTTCTTCATAAATTGGAAGGCAAGTCCATGTTTAAAAAAGAT
>DIQU01000037.1:1004-4572 GCA_002426555.1 Firmicutes bacterium UBA5454
ACCGCATTGGCGGCTAAATTCCGTGAAGACTTCGGCAACAGTCTATGATTAATTCCTTGGTCTTTAGTCTTTTAAATGTTAAAAGCTGAAAACAAAAAACACAAAATTATGCAGCAGTTCCGTCAGGTTCTGCTGTTTTTTTCGAAATTCCCATGAGAAAGATTTCAAACTCCGGCTTTGAAAGACAGAATCCTGCTTATTAAGACGAGACCAGGAAAATATAGTAGACGAGAAATTTGTTATACGATAGAATGGATGAGACGGATTGCTGATGGACAACGGGGGGATAAGCTTTGATAAAGCTGATTGCCATGATAACCATGTTGGTGGATCATATAGGAGCGGTTTTTTTCCCGAATGCATTATGGCTGCGAATAATCGGCAGAGTTTCTTTCCCTTTGTTTGCATGGGGCATTGCTATGGGCAGCCGATGGACACGAGATTGGAAGCGGTATGCAGCCAGGCTGTTGGCTGTTGCATTGGTGACCCAAATACCTTATAGCTTGCTTTTTCGCAATGGTTATTGGAATATTTGCTTCACTTTACTGTCAGGGCTGCTGGTATTGAAGCTTTTACAGATACCCAACCGTATGCTTGGTATGCTGGGTACACTTAGCATTCTGGCTTTAGTCCATTTCCTGGAGTTTGAATATGGGATTTATGGAGTATTGACCATTCTCGTTTTCTATTATTGCCAGGAAGATGGAAAGTTGCCTCTTTATCAGGGTATCCTGACTTTGACTGGCATTTTGATCTACAGCCTCCATGTGATCCAATTGTTTTCCGTAGTATCATCTTTTATTGTTTTAGGCAGGAAAAAGGATGAGCTGAGGCTGAATAAGTGGGTTCAATATGGTTTTTATCCAATACATATTATTTTATTGTATATTTTAAAGGGAATAACAGCTTGATAGTTGCTGGGCTAAAATATATAATTGTCAGTAGGAAAGGAGCATTCAAATTTTATGTTGTTAAGTAAATTGCTGGGCGAAAGGTATAAGGAAAAGCCTGCTGACGCCTTTTTGACCAGCCACATATTTATGTTGCGGGGGGGTTATATAAGGCAGGTATCCAATGGTATCTTCTCGCTGCTGCCACCAGCATTAAAGACTGTACATAAAATAGAGAAGATCATTCGTGAAGAAATGGATGGCATCGATGGTCAGGAGGTCTTGTTTCCTGTGGTGCTGCCTGCTGAGCTATGGCAGGAGTCCGGTCGTTTTGAATCCGTAGGCAGTGAACTTTTACGGTTTAAGGATCGAGGGGGTCGAGATATGCTCCTGGGTATGACGCATGAGGAAGCAGCGGTGCATCTGGCTCGAGGGGAGGCAAAATCATATTTGAAGTATCCCTTTATGATATATCAAATTCAAACCAAATTCCGGGACGAGCCCAGATCTCGAGCCGGTTTAATCAGAGTTCGTGAATTTACCATGAAGGACGCCTATTCCTTCCATATTTCGCAAGAGGATTTGGAGCTTTATTATCAAAGGTGCCTGGATGCCTATTTCCGTATTTTCCATCGCTCCGGTCTCAAGAATGTCATCTCCATTTTGTCGGATACGGGGATGATGGGAGGGCAGAAGGCTCATGAATTCATGTACCTGTCCGATGATGGTGAAGATTCCATTATATATTGCGAGAATTGCGATTACAAGTCCAACATGGACGTTGCAGTTTCCCATATCCATAAGGAAGAATCTCAAGAGCAGGAAATTCAGGAGGTGCATACTCCTGGGATAAAAGATATTGCTGAATTGGCAAAATTCCTGAACATTAAAGAAGATCAGACCATGAAGGCAACGGTGTTTTTCAGGAAGGACAATGAAAAAACCGTAATAGCTTTTATTCGGGGCGATCTGCAGGTCAACGAGCTTAAGCTGGAAAAGCATCTGGGTACTGAAGTATTCCCACTGACTGATTATGAAGGTATTGATCTGGCAATTGGATTTGTTGGGGCATATAACTTAAATGCCAAAAATATCCAGCTGGTATATGACAGGTCCCTGGAGGGAGAAAGGAATATTGTATGCGGTGCCAATAAAAAAGATTATCACCTTCGAGCTGTCAGTGTAGAACGAGATTTAAATATTGATGAATTTGTTGATATAGCCAGGGTAAACCATGGAGAAAGCTGCATTCACTGTGGAAGTCCGTTGAAGGTAAGCAGAGGTATTGAAGTAGGCAACATATTTCAGCTCGGAACAAAGTATTCCAAAGCCATGGGTATGGAATATATGGATGAAGACGGCAAGCTGCAAACACCTATTATGGGCTGCTATGGCATTGGAGTCGGTCGATTGCTGGCCTGTGTCATAGAAGACAACCACGATGATTATGGTCCCATTTGGCCTAAAGCAGTTGCGCCTTGGTTAATTCACATCTGCATGTTGAACAAATCCGAAGTAAATGACTTGGGGCAGAAGATTTACGAAGAGTTAAGCAAGGATTTTGAAGTATTATTGGATGATCGAGGCATGGGAGCAGGAGCTCAATTTGCGGATGCAGATTTGCTGGGAGCACCGGTGCGAATCATTTTAAGCAAGCGAAATGCAGCAAATGGTCAAGCAGAAATCGTTACCAGGGACAAGAGTATCAAGAAGCTGGTGCCCGTATCCGATGTAAGGAAGGAAGTAGAAGCCATACTGGAACTTGTGAACTAAATTCACTTGCAAGCTGCCTGTTACTCGGAGTTTGACGCTTATAATTTTGCTGCCTATATACTGAAAGGGGTTTGGCAATGAAAATAAAAATTTTAGGAACAGCTGCTGCGGAAGGAATACCGGGAATTTTCTGTAATTGCAGGATCTGTACCCATGCTCGAGAGCATGGTGGGAAAAACATCCGCACACGATCTCAAAGCATCATTAACGATAAATACCTGGTGGATTTTCCTATGGATGCCTATATGCACTCCCTGATACACAATATTAATTTTCATGAGATTTACCATATCATAATTACTCACCCCCATGAGGACCATTTTTATCCTCAGGATATGGAGTTTAGATGTCCTCCCTATGGACATGGGAATGAAGAGCGGTTTCTGAACGTGTATGGTCCTGGTTCCATTCACCAGTTGTTTCCCAACTTCCCAAATGATAGAAACCGGGAATATGTCAAGCTGCATATTCTGAAGGCTTTTGAAACCTATACTGTCGGGGATTTACAGCTTACTCCTATGAAGGCCCTGCATGCCAGGCATTTTGAATGTTTTGTGTACCTGATTGAACACCAGGGCAGAAAGTTATTGTATGGGCATGACTCGGGTTTCTTTCCTCAAGAAACCATGGATTACTTGAAAAATCATCTTGTGGATTGCGTCCTCTGTGATACCACTTGCGGAAATAATATGGATGGCAGCAATCATATGGGCATCAGAGACGTTATCCAGCAGCGTGAAATCATGATAGAGGCAGGTTGTGCAGATGAAAGAACCCGGTTTGTGCTGACTCATCTCTCCCACAACGGGGGACTGACCCATGCACAGTTGGAACAGGCAGCGGTTGAAGATGGTTTTCTGGCTGCATATGACGGGTTCGAGCTGGAGTTTTAGTGGTGACTGGAG
>DIQU01000037.1:4834-11450 GCA_002426555.1 Firmicutes bacterium UBA5454
TAAAGCCTATTGCCAAGTGCCTACATTAAGAAAGGGGAATGAAAGTGAAGGAATTGAAGGAAATCCGTGAAAAAGTTAAAGACTTCCTGAAGAAAAACGAGATGGATTATGAGCGAATCGACATAAAAAAGGAAACGGATATCTTTTTGGAAGATATGCAAAAGGGCTTGGAAGGTGAACCAGGCTATTTGGATATGTTACCCACTTACATTCCTATGAATGACGGCATTTCCTCCAATGAACCGGTTATTGTCATGGATGCAGGAGGTACCAATTTCCGTGTAGCAACAGTTTATTTTGATGACAAAATGAATCCTGTCATAAATGATTTTGCCAAATATTCCATGCCTGGTATAAAGGAAGAGACGACCAGAGAAGAATTTCTGAAGATGGTAGTTGAATACCTGACTCCCATTATAGACAAGAGCAATAAAATCGGATTTTGTTTCTCCTATCCAATTGAAATTCAGCCAAACGGTGATGGGATACCACTTCGTTTTACCAAGGAAATCAAATTGGACTGTCTCATTGGGGAGCCGCTGGGAGCACTTATTTTAGAGGCTTTGAAAGCTGCAGGTCATACGGATAAGAAAATAGTGCTGCTGAATGATACGGTGTCTACCCTGTTAGGTGGAAAAGCCGCCTATGCCCATAGGAATTTTGACAGTTATATAGGGTTCATATTGGGTACCGGCACCAACACCAGCTATATAGAAGAGGTAAGCAATATAGAGAAAATAAGGAACATAGGTGTAGAATACGATTCTATGCTGATTAATATTGAGTCTGGGGCTTACCGGAGATCTCCCTCCGGGAAAATGGACAGGGAATTCGATCAATTGACAAAAAACCCAGGTGTGGCTTTATTTGAAAAGAAGTTTTCCGGAGCTTATCTGGGCGGTTTGTCTAAAGTCGTACTAAAGCATGCAGTGGAGGAGGAAGACCTGTTTTCCGAATCCTTCCGTGAACTTTTCCTTCAAGCGGGTGAGATTACTACCATAGACGTAAATTACTTTTTACGCTGGCCTTTTGGCGACAACCTTTTTGCCGATCTCTGTGATAAGACCGGTCAACTGGATCGTATCACATTATACCATCTATTTGACTGTCTTGTAGAACGGGCAGCCAAGCTTACAGCCATTAACCTTATTGCAGTTATTCGCAAAACGGGGAAGGGTCATGATCCCAGCAGACCCGTATGTATAACTGCCGATGGCTCTACTTTTTACTTGCTGAAAAATTTTAAACGAAAACTGGAATATTATATGGAAGACTACTTGATAAAGGATTTAAATCTTTACTATGAATTTGTAGAAGCAGAAAATGTCAACCTGACAGGGGCGGCCATAGCAGCCCTTGCCAAGCTACATTTAATTTGAGGTTGTTTAAGCAGTTTGTCAGCTAGAATCTCCGTCCACCGCCCCCATGGCTTCGCCCGCTGCTGCCTCTGTGGACACTGCTGCCACTTCTGCCGCCGCTGCTTGAGTTATTTTTGGGAATTAGAGTTCTTGTGACGGTTTGATTGATAAAGTCGTCTCTTTTATCAATCAACTGGAATGAGCCGCCTTCTTCATATGTCCGGTTGTTGATGGTAACCTTGCCCTTATTCCCGCTGGAGGCTATACCAACCCCGATTAAAGCTGCGATAATCCCAATAATATAAACAGCCGGGGCACTCATGATGCGAAGAACTCTCTGCCAATAATTGCTGGAGGCTGAGCTGTCACCGGGGTAATACGGTTCTTCCCAATCGCTGTATTTATCATCGGGAGTTACATGTGAAGGAGGTCCGACAGCTGCGAAATTCTTCACTTGACTGATAAATGCCATTGATGCCTGATAGTAGTTTACATCAGATAGATAAGGTGTAACTATGTCAAGAATGTTTTCGATTCGGTCATCGCTAAAGATAGCTATGGCTTCTCCAGTTGTAGAAATCCAGATTTCATGGTCATACATGTTGATCAGCATAAGAAGACCGGATGCATCACTGCCAACACCATATCCATTATAGTCATAATAGTCATCTGCAAAATCCATTGAGCTTTTAGCTTCCGTATTATCTGTAATGACAATAACAATGTCCAGATTATGCTCCAGGACAGCTTGATCGATTTCGGACTGAATTTGGTTCAGCTCTTCTAAAGTTAAAAAGTCAAGATCATCTATGACATTATCTGTTGAAGCAGCTTTAGCAGCTGTCCAGGTAAAGGAACTCATTAGGAACAAGAACAGCAGGCTAAATAGAATGATAAATTGATTCACTTTCCTATCCAAAAAAAGCACCTCCAAACACGGCTATGATCCAGGTTGCAGCAAAAATCAAGCCGGCAAAGCGTAACTGTTTCCATCTGCTGATTGGCGCTTCACCCACTACTTTTCCTGTTTGGCCGTTTATCATAAAAAGATGATCCTTCCCCTTATATTTGTTAACCAGAAGATAAACCGGCAGCATGGCATAACTTTCTTCTGATTTTTGCAGTATCACATCTTTACTGGTGTCATGGTATGAGGTATATCCGCCGATGGTTTCTCTCAGACGCTTCTCCGTAAACTGGCCTACCCTCGTTTTAGCCGTACCCAGAGCTTCTTCTGATTCCACATCATATTTTTCTGCCATAAAACCGGATAAATATTGTTTGGAAAAGTCTGTTAAGGCATTGTAATTATAAGGTTCAATTAATTGCATGAGTGAATCATCCAGCTTTATCGAAGCGTCTACAGGCACTTTCCTATATTCTGCAGTTCCACGACGAAGCACCCTGAAATACCGGGTTTCGGTATATCGATAATCACCTTGAACCCATGACCGCACCTGGGTTCCCTGACCCTGCAAAGTACCGTCGGTTTGACAGTCAAACAGCCAGAATGGAGCATATACCCCTGTCAGCTTCTCAATTTCTTCCTTATACTTATATTCTGTCGGAGCAAACAAGCGCTTGCCAATCCACTTTCGATATAATTCCTGAGCCTGCTCTTTAGTTAAGTGGAAGGGAATCAGATATTTAGGTCTGAATCTGCCGGTAAACCTGGATTTGATTATTGTAGGGTTTTTGCAATACAGGCAGAAGGTAGCTGATGTGGTTTCATCAGCCAGCAGCTCTGCACCGCAGCTGTTACAATGATAGGCATCCAGCTCCGGTTGTTCTTCCTCATACTGCTCTTCTTTTTCCTGCATATCCTGCTCGATGTCCAGTTGCTCTTTTGTAAATCTGCTGAAGCAGTAATGACATTTCCAACTTTGAGAAGGTGGATCAAATTCCAATCCAGCTGTACAATTCAGGCATTTATATTGGAGCGAGCTCATTTTGTCACCTCTTCACCCTTCAAATTACGACTTTTTATTACCGCATTTGGAACAGAAATTGCCATCGGATTCATTACCGCAATTACCACAAGTCCATTTACCGTCATCAGGCTTTTGTTTCCCACAATTGGAACAAAACTTACCTACTGCGGTACTTCCACAGGAACAGGCCCAATTGTTTGATTCTGGTTTCTTATTACCGCATTTGGAGCAGAACTTGGTATCTTCCGCCATTTTATTGCCGCAGCTGCAGGTCCAAGTGGAAACACCGGAACTTTGGTTCCCTTGGGAAGGTGGAGGAGATTGATAGGCCTGCTGTTGATTTGGCATTACGCCACCTGCTACATTCATTCCCATGCCCATACCGGCAAAACCAAGCATGGCTCCGCCTTCGTTGGATCCTGCGGCTTCCAGCCCTGCAGCTACACTGCCTGTCATACGGGCTGCTCTGGCGTTTGGATCCATCAGTATGGAATCCCTTGCATATTGTTCCAGCAGTTCATTGGTTTTCTCGTCAAAGCTGATGCCTGCAATACCTACGCTTTGGATGTAGAAACCTCGCTGCGCCAGCCATTCTTCATCCAGAATGTCAGCCATATATCTTCCCAATTCCATAGTTCGAATGGGAATGTCGGAAACCATAACCATATCCATGGAGAGATTGGCTAAAGCAGTAGTATATGCCATAAGAAATTCATTCAGATATTGCTCTGCCAGATCAGAAAGCATAAGATTTGATTTTCCGACTTTACTGCAAACCTCTGTGTAGAATAACAGGGGATCTCCAACTTTAATTGAATAGGTGCCAAAAGATGTGACCTTGCAGGGCACCACCCTTCCCGGCACTAAAACACGATCTGTGTACGGTACAGGATTTTTGGTTCCAAAACGAATATTGGGAATTTCCTGTTTGTTGATATAAAATACCTGTTGTTTTACAGGAGTGGTTCCTCCGAATTTGAAACGCTCCCAGGAGTCCTTTAAGGTGTTGACCAAGCCGCCGGGACGATCAATTGCATTGCGTTCAGTGTTTTTATATCCGGGAAGTGATGTTCCTTCATCGGATTTAAAAAACATGGAAGGTGCTCTGGAATTGTCTACCTGCCAGTAACCGGGGTCGTCTGTAGCGGATATGATTTTTCCTCCGTCTACCAGAAGCATAAATACATTTTCAGGAACGTGAATAATCGAACCGTTGGATATGACATCCTCGGTTCTGCGTCTGTTGGAGCTTCGCTTGTCGTCCTTTCGTATCATGGTTCCATAAGTAGCCAATGTCGTGTTATCCATTTGTGCCGGCTCAATGGTTTCCAGCCATTGATCTGCCAACGCACCGCCCAATGCGCCGGCTGCTGCTTTCAAAATACCCATCTTCTTCTTCCTTTCTGATTTTAGTTTCTTGATGCATAGTTCTACAAAAATAATTTTCTTTAAGCATTTGAACTTCATATTAAACTCTACAGCAATCATAGCAAAAAATACAAAATGTAACAATACATAGTATACAGCTGCACTTGTATGTTGTAACACATAAATCTTGTCATTCCGAGTTTATCGAGGAATCTGGGCAGGCAAGATCCGACCCAATTACTCAGGAGACACTGAAAGATTTTAACAGAGTATAGTATATTACAAGGTGCTGGTATTGCTATATATAATTATATTTGATTCCAGCAAATATTACTATAGAATTTTCTATATAGGAACAGTTTTTTGTTAATTCATTATAGCATCATATATGCTGTGAATTTTCGCGGCTTTAAAAATAATGCTGTTCTTTTTGTTAGCATAGGGTTATTTCCGTTTATAATGGTTAAGCTGTTGTTTGAAATACCGGGAGAAGGAGTAAAGAGAATGAAAAAGATTAAAATGTTTGTTATGACAGGTTGTCCTCACTGCACCAATGCAAGACGGTTTATGGAAGAGCTCTTTGAGGAAAATTCGGAATACAGGAAGTTGGATATAGAAGTCATAAATGAAACTGATGAGCCGGAATTAGCCAATCAATATGATTATTATTATGTTCCGACCTACTATCTGGATGGTGTGAAATTTCATGAAGGGGTACCTAAAAAGAAGATGGTAGAGGAATTGTTTAAGAGTGCGATAAAGTAATAAAGCAGCATACAAAAAAGCTGCCAATCAAAGTGAGCTGTTCCATAGTTCAAATGATCAGGCAACTTTTTGGACATGCTGCTAATACAAATTTTTCAGTTAGAATGCTATAACTAACCCGCCCTGATCCGCATAGGTAGAGCTTACTGCACCCATTTCCACTATAAAAACATCCTTAAAGGAATACCTTTCCATAACCAGATCTTTGAACTTCAAAGCTCTTTGGTAACAATTACAATGGGCGATTCCCAGAACTTTTTCGCTCAACCGGCTGCCTTCCTCATCAATGATTTCCACAAGACGTTTGAAGGCTCTTTCATAGCCTCTCACTTTTTCAACCAGGCGTATACTGTTGTTGTCATTGCCCATAATTGGTTTGATGTTTAAGACACTGGCTGCTTTTCCAATGATGGGATTGAGTCTCCCCAATTTCGTAATATGATCCAGGTTCTCCAACAGGAAGTAAGTTCTCATTTCCTTTATGTAAGCGCTGACCTTTTCCACGACTTCATTATTCAATAAATTGTTCTTCAGGCATTCATGAATTTTCAAGTGTACCATGGTCTCTCCAATGACAGCGCTCATGGAATCGAATACATGAATAAACTTGTCCTTGACATCTTCCAGGAAAATGGCTTTAGCTTGCATGGCAGTACTATAGGAGTTGCTGAGGCTGGATGCAAGGGTCACAACGAAAAGGTTGTCTCCATATTTAAAAGCATTCAAGTAGTCCTGTATGGAGGGACAAGATGATCTTGGCGGAGTTTTGCTTTTTTTCATATGTTGCAGGAAGGCTTTAATATCAAGATTATCATCATCTGCATATTCCCTGTCCTCAATTCGAACCGTTAGGGGGACTATCTCCACTCCGGTTTCTTTTTGCATTTCTTCTGATACATCGCAACAGCTGTCTGCGATAATTCTTCTGTCGTTCATTTAACCCCTCTTTCTTTGAATATCTGTATTGATTTCGTTCTCAGTAATTTGTCGTATTATTCTAACATGAATATAGAACAAAAAACAATGATGTATACATAAAAGTTTTAAGATTCTTCGCTGCGCTTTGAATGACACTCTGATCCGTAGATACATTACTGCACTCATATAACAACCATCTAAGCTGCAATAACTATAGAGTAACCCAGCCGGATTTTTCGTGGGATTCACACACTTTTTCCATTACATACTGTATAT
>DIQU01000028.1 GCA_002426555.1 Firmicutes bacterium UBA5454
CCAAAGTAAGCAGAAAACGAAGTATTTTCCGCATATTATCACCTCCTGATATCTATTATTATCATTATAACAGAAATTTATAAGGTATAATACGGAGAATGAAAAATAAACAGCGTCATTCTGACGCTGTCTCATGCAGGGTGATGTTGTCTATAAGTGAGGAAATCTCTTCTTCTTCGGTGGAAGTAGACAAACACAATTCACTAATGAGAATTTGCCTTGCATTGTTAAGCATTTTCTTCTCTGCGGAGGATAAGCCTTTGTCGCGGTCGCGGATCATAAGATCTCTTACTACATTAGCCACTTCGTAAATATCGCCGGTTTTGATTTTCTCCAGATTTAAACGATAGCGTTTGTTCCAATTATCAGGCAGGGTGCCATATGGACTTTTCAGAATGCTGACTACCTTATTGATATCCGTGTCGGGAATAATATCCCTCATCCCTAGCTCTTTTACATTTTTAGTTGGAACCATTACCCTCATTCCACCTATTGCAAAATTCAATATATAATATTGTCGTTTTTCACCAAGGATCTCCTTGACTTCAATTCCCTCTATGATGCCGGCACCGTGCATCGGATAGACCACCTTGTCACCTATCTCATACATCCATGATGCCTCCTTTCAACAGAATAACTATTATTAGTTAAAATATAAGCACAAGCCATGAATCGGCCTTATTTACAATCACTATAATTATAGCACAAAAAAGATGAAAAGTCAAAAACTGATATTTTAACATAGTACAATCCTGGTTGTCAATTAAAAAAATATTTTATACAATATATATACTCGGATATACTCGAAAAAATCCCTTTTGCACAGGATTTGCATATTTCCAAGTTTTAAGATTTGGACCTCCTTGACAAACGCGTTCAATTCCAGCATAATGAAATTATAGCAATAGGCAGGAGTGTTTTTTAAATGAAAAATATTACCTTTACTGATTATCAAAACAAAATAGAAGGACAGTTGATTCGCCATCGCAGCATCCTTGATATTATGTCCAAGAATCAGGATGCAGTCTCAAGAGTCAATCGAGCAGTAGCAAAGGCAGTTACTGGTTGCGGTTGTATTGAAATTCATGCCAAAAAACAGGAAATCCCGGAAGATGGTTCTTTGGACAGCCTGGGAAGCTACATGGACAGTCATCTCACAGGTAATCTTTGCCCTCAGTGCAGCTCCATCCTGAAAGACGAACTGGGCAGTCAGTTCTTCTACATGACAAGTCTGGCAAACACATTGGGTCTTAACCTGGATGATATTATTCTCCAGGAAGAAAAGAAAATGTCCGCTCTCGGGAAATATCATCTGCGATAAAAACAGCCTATGAACCACAACAAGAAAAGCCATAAAAAACACCTTGTGTAATTACGGTTTTACATTTTTGCTGCAAATTCCCCATCTCAACAAACCATTATTTGATAGGTTCATCGAAAACTCCTGTTATTTTTTGTATTTACCAATTCCTACTGCCTGCAGTGCTTCCACCAGGGTGTGAACTGCTGTCAAAGTAAAATTCGATTCCACCTTGACCCTGCCGGTATTAGCCGGTACTATGGCTTGCCGGAAACCCATCTTTTGCGATTCCTTTATTCTATGCTCCAGCTGTGAAACACCTCGTACCTCTCCTGCCAGGCCTACCTCACCAATTACCACAGTATGAGGATCCATTGGGCAGTCACAGAAGCTGGACGCCAATGCCATGGCCAAGCCTAAATCTACAGCAGGTTCATCTATCTTGATGCCGCTGGTTACTTTTACAAAAGCATCACTATTGCTCAAAGGTAAACCTACTCGTTTTTCCAATACTGCAATCAACAGCTGAAGTCGGTTAACATCAACTCCTGTTGTGGTTCTACGAGCGTTTTGATAATAGCTTGCACTAACCAGGGCTTGAACTTCTACCAAAACAGGTCTAGTACCCTCCATAACGGGCACAACTACACTTCCACTGGCACCAACCGGTCTTTCAGATAAAAACAACTCTGAAGCATTGGGGATATCAACCAAGCCTTCGTCTCCTATTTCATATACCCCTATTTCCAGGGCACCGAAACGATTTTTTACAGCTTGAAGAACTCGATATTGAGTGTGTCTTTCCCCTTCAAAATACAGCACCGTATCCACCATATGCTCCAGTACCCGGGGACCTGCAATTGCACCGTCCTTCGTCACATGACCTGCAATAAAAACAGCAGTGCCTGTATTTTTCGCTATACGCAAAAGCTGAGCAGCACATTCCCGGACCTGTACTACACTTCCCGGTGCAGAGGGAATATCGGGTTTATACACCGTTTGAATGGAGTCGATTATCAGCACCTTGGGATTTAAGCCCTTTCTGTACTCTTCTATTCTTTCCATATCCGCTTCAGCCATTACAAGAAACGTATCTGCCATAGCAGCCAATCGCTCTGCTCTAAGCCGAACCTGTTGAGGGCTTTCTTCCGAGCTTACATATAAAACCGGGGGGCCCCAGCTCTCTGCTACTCGGCTGGCCAAATGGGTTAACAGTGTACTTTTTCCTATCCCCGGATCGCCGCCTACCAAAATGAAGGAGCCGGGTACAATCCCTCCACCCAGCACTCGATCCAATTCCAATGAACCACTTGGGAATCGCGGAGTTTCAGTAAAACTAACCTTGGATATGGAAACAGGTCTGGAAGAGGCACCTGCTGCTGCACCGATACCTCGGGGAGGCTCTTCACTTTGAATGACTTCTTCTACAATGGTATTCCATTCACCACAACTGCCACAATAACCAGCCCACTTAACAGAGTGCTGCCCGCAAGACTGACATATCCAGGCAGTTTTTTTCTTTTTTGCCATTAGTCGTGTACCCCTCTCCAAACCTGTCTATATTGCTATTGTCACTCTATAGCACTTGTTATCTATAAGCACTTGTTATCTACAAGCACTTGCCATCCTGAACCGCTTGTCATCCTTAAGTATTGTCATCCAGAACGCAGTGAAGGATCTTAGCTAAAGATTCCTCGCTGCGCTCGGCATGACACGATCTTTGTGTTTTATTTTTTATTAAAGACCAGCTTTTCATCCCCAAAATCCACTTGCACAGTATCTCCTATCTGAATTCGTCCTGCCAGGATTTCTTCAGACAAATTATCTTCTATCATGCGCTGAATAATACGCCGAAGAGGTCTGGCTCCATAATTGACATCAAAACCTTCCTTTGTCATATAGGCTTGAGCTGCCTCTGAAACCTCCAAATAAATTTCCTGTTCAGCCAGCCGCTTAGCCACATTGTCTATCATAAGCCGGACAATTTGCTTCAAATCTTCGTCCTCCAAGGTATGGAATACGATGATTTCATCGATACGGTTAAGGAATTCGGGGCGGAATGTCTTCTTAAGATCTGCCATGATGTTGTCCTTCATCTTTTCGTATTCCGTAGCCTTCATATCATCAGTGGAAGTAAACCCAATTGTACTCTGCCGCCCTAAGGTATTGGCTCCAACATTGGAGGTCATTACCAAAACAGTATTGCGCATATCCACAGTACGTCCCTGTGAATCCGTCAGACGACCATCTTCCAATATTTGCAGCAGTATATTGAACACATCGGGGTGAGCTTTTTCGATTTCATCAAAGAGAACCACGGAATAGGGCTTTCTTCTAACCGCTTCTGTAAGCTGCCCCCCATCATCATAGCCGACATATCCGGGAGGTGAACCTACCAGTCGGGAAACTGTATGGCGTTCCATATATTCTGACATATCAAGGCGGACCATGGCCTCTTCATCTCCGAAAAGTGCTTCTGCCAATGCTTTGCACAACTCGGTTTTCCCCACGCCTGTAGGACCCAGGAAGATAAAGGAGCCAACAGGTCTTTTGGGATCTTTCAGCCCTGCCCGGGCGCGACGGATAGCTCTTGATACTGCCTTTACCGCTTCGTCCTGACCAATCACACGTTTGTGAAGAATCTCTTCCATATTAAGTAATCTTTCAGTTTCGCCTTCTGTAAGCTTCTTTACAGGCACTCCTGTCCAGCTGGCAACTATTTGGGCTATTTCCTCTTCTCCAACGGTTTCTGAATGAGCAGTAGACTTTTTGTTCCAATTGGATTTCTTTTCCTCAATTTGCTCCTTGATTTTCTGTTCTGCATCACGGATTCTGGCAGCCTTTTCATAATTCTGATTCATGACCGCTTCTTCCTTCTCTTTCATGAGATTTTCCTGTTGGCTCTCCAGCTCTTTCAAATCCGGAGGAGTGGTAAAGGATTGCAGGCGAACACGAGAAGCAGCCTCATCTATCAGATCAATGGCTTTGTCAGGCAGAAAACGGTCACTTATATAGCGATCTGACATTTCAACCGCTGCTTTTATAGCCTCATCTGTAATACGTACCTGGTGATGGGCTTCGTATCTATCTCGCAAACCATTGAGAATTTGAACTGCTTCCTCAACTGTAGGTTCCCCTACCATAACCGGTTGGAATCTGCGTTCCAGTGCAGGGTCTTTTTCTACATATTTTCGGTATTCATCCAGGGTAGTAGCTCCTATAGCGTGAATTTCCCCTTTGGACAGGGCAGGCTTAAGAATATTGGAAGCATCTATAGCACCTTCTGCTGCACCTGCACCAATAATGGTATGCATTTCATCAATAAAGAGAATGATGTCCCCCGTTTTCCGAATTTCATCCATCATACTTTTCAGCCGTTCCTCAAATTCACCTCGATACTTTGCGCCGGCTACCATGCCCGCCAGATCCAAGGTAACTATCCTATTGCCCTTAAGCAGTTCGGGGATATTGCCTTCTTGTATCTTTTGAGCTAGACCTTCCGCAATAGCAGTTTTACCAACTCCAGCTTCGCCTATGAGAACTGGATTGTTTTTGGTTCGGCGGCTTAATATCTGAATAACACGCTGGATTTCATTTTCCCTTCCTATAACCGGATCCAGCTTTCCTTCTGCTGCCATTTCAGTCAAATCTCTTCCATATTGATCAAGAGTAGGTGATAGAGATTTTTTCCTGCTTCCACCCTGATGGGATTCCGCACCTTCCTCCTTCAACAGATTAAGGATTTGCTCTCGTGCTTGCTGCAAATCAACACCTGAGTCCTTAAGAACACGAGCTGCCACTCCTTCTCCTTCTCGAATCAGGGCAAGCAGCAGATGCTCGGTGCCCACATAATTGTGACCCAGATTTCTGGCTTCATGGAAGCTGAGCTCCATGATTCGTTTGGTTCTGGGAGTATAACCAAAACCTTCGGTGAAATTGTAATTTCCTTTTCCTACCAGGCTTTCTATCTGTTCTCGAATTTTTTCAATATCTGTTCCCAAGCTCTTTAGTACTTTAGCAGCAGCCCCTTCGCCTTCTCTTAACAGACCTAAAAGCAGGTGTTCTGTGCCCACATAATTGTGACCTAGATTTCTAGCCTCTTCCTGGGAATAGATTAACGCTCTTTGGGCTCGTTCTGTAAACCTTGCAAAAAATGCCATACTATACCTCCTAACCTTCCTTTGTTAAAATTTTTTCTTTCATAGTTTCTCTAATAACATCCGCTCTTATAATATCTATTTCACTTGCATCAGCGGATTTGCCCGATTTTTTGACTATACCGGCAGGCTGACCTATGGTCATCAGACCATCTATTTTTTCCAGGGTGAAGGCTGAAACCAAGCCCAAACTGACACCCAGACGAATCTGAGAAATCAATGCCATAAACTCCTTAATTTCCAATACCCGGGCATTTTGTAATATGCCGATGCTTCGCCAAACAGCATCATCAAATTGGATACCGCTGGTTTTATATAAAGCCTTTCTGGCAAAGCGTTCCTTATCAATGATTTGTTTGCAGGCAATGGTTAGATTACTTATAATATCATCTTCCGAAGGTCCAAGTGTAATCTGATTGGAAATTTGGTAGATACTGCCTAAAGCTTCGCTTCCTTCCCCATAAATTCCTCTTGCTGTAAGACCAATTTTGGAAATGGTCTGAAGTATGACATTCATCTGCTTGTTCATTGTTAAAGCCGGCAGATGCATCATTACTGAAGAGCGAAGTCCTGTTCCTACGTTGGTTGGGCAGCAGGTCAAATAACCCAGCTTCTCATGGAAGGCATATTCCACCTGTTCTTCAATTACATCATCCACTTTGCTCAGCACTTCCCAAGCCTGATTCAGCTGGAGCCCGGGCAGGATGCATTGCATACGGATATGGTCCTCTTCATTTATCATTACTGTAACTTTTTCTTTGGTATCCAGTAAAAGAGCGGATACTTTGATGTTCTCCATAAGATCCTGACTTGCCAGATGCCGCTCTACAAGAATCTGCTGCTCCACCGCAGGTACATCCCTCATATACATAAAATTGAAGCGAGGTTCTTCAAGGGATGTATTGCTGGAAAAACAGCTTCTTATCTTTTGTGCAACCTGTTCTCCATGCTCGGGCTTCATAATGGAGGGGAAAGGTATGTTGGCTACATTTCGGGCAATACGAGTCCGACTGGAAAGCACCACATCACGTGCCGGACCGGTTTCATTTATCCAGCTCATTTGCATCCCCCTCCTGTAGCTCCTGAGGTTTTTCCAACTCTTTAATTTCATCCCTCAGCAAGGCAGCTTGTTCGAAAGCCTCAAGCTCAATTGCCCTTTTCAATTCTCCCCTCAATCGGGTAATCTGTCTCTTTATCTGTAAATCTGAGCCGCCTCTTTTGGGCACCTTGCCTGTATGCTGAGTATTCCCATGGATTCTTCCCAGAACCGGTCCAAGCTCGTTTTCAAAAAACTTATAACACTCCCCACAACCAAGCCGTCCCATTTTCTTAAATCGTTTGTAATCCATCCCGCATACTCCACATTCAGAAGATACCGGCTTTTCAGAAGCTTTTTGTGAATGACCCATATCCATAAAACCGAATATTAAATCATTCAAGGAAAAAGACGGACCCTGAATGAAATCCTCGTGAGACCGAGCGCAATCTTCGCAAAGATGAGACTCGGTTTTTTTATGGTTTATGATTTTTGTCATATGAACAGTAGCCTGTTTTTGTTTACATTCCTGACATAACATAGTCCTGCCTCCTTACTACATTAAATACCCAAAAATGATTGGGTATCACACTTTCTTACTATTCCACGTTATGATGGCTGTTATCATAGATTTCAATATACCCGCTCGAATGTTGTCCTTTAAGTTGGTCGGTATCATAATCGCCTTGTCTGTTATTGCTGACTTCATCAGATAGGCACTTTTTTCCAAGATGTCCCCCTGTTCAAACAGACGTTTGATAATCTGCAGAGCATTCTTCTCTGTAATTCGAATTCCTATACCTTCGGACAGTAGATAATGCAGGTAATCATTTTTTTCTACATCCAGACGTATGATCCGAATATAACCTCCGCCGCCCCTTCTGCTTTCTATATAGTATCCCTGATTGGGAGAAAATCTGGTTGAAAGAACATAATTAATCTGGGATGGCGCACACTCAAAATAGTCAGCCATTTCATTTCGTTGCAGTTCCAGCTGCCCCTCACTTTCCCGAAGAAGAGTTTTAATAAATTCCTCTATGATATCACTTAAGCGTGCCATTGTATCACTTCCTATCATTTTTGACCTTCTTTGACCTTCATATTATATTATACCCCATATTCTAAAAAATGCAAATGTTATTTACTTGGCTTTAGGCTCGAGGTACCAGGCAATTGATACATGATACGAGATGCGGGATACGAGATGCGGGATACGAGTTACGG
>DIQU01000020.1 GCA_002426555.1 Firmicutes bacterium UBA5454
TGTCAATTAACTCGTAAACTAACGTTAGGAGATTTGTAATTATGAGCAAAATGAGTAAGAAGTTGGTTTCTGCAGTTTCCATATTAAGCCTTATCAGCTTTGTAATTATAGGCTATTGCATACCTAATATTGATAGTAAAGAAATCCTTCCGTTACTGTTCTGGGTATTTCTAGGTTCGATTTTTGAATCGCTGCCTATTTATTATACAAAGGATCGTTCTGTCAGCGTAACCTTTGCTATTATTATTGCTTCTTATTTGAGTCATGGCACCTATTTCACAACCATTGTTGCAGCTTTTTCTTCCATATTGGTTTATATTAAAAACAACAATGGTACCCATAATCACCTGTTCAACATGCCAATACAGTACAGCCTTATTAATCTTTCAAACTATACGATTTCCATGTTTTTAGCTGGCTCTGTTATTCAAATCCTAGAAAGCGTTTGGGCACCTTTTTTTAGTACTTCAGTTATGTCCAGTTGGCTTATCATCATATTATTTGCCATATACATTCTTCTGGTATTTTTTCTTAATTCCACTATTATGTCTTTTTACGCCTCCCTGATGTATAACAGCCCCTTTATAAAGACTTGGCTTAGCGGCACTATCTGGGCTTTACCTAATTTTATTGCCATTGCCCCACTGGGATTCTTCCTGCATAAAGTGTATGGGCTTCCTAATGGATCCATCTACTTGCTTTTGATTTTAGGACCTATACTGCTGTCCAGATATTCATTTAAATTATACCTGGATGCCAAGGAACAGCATTATAAGACTATCAGAACCCTGACAGCGGCTATTGAAGCGAAGGATGAATACACGGAAGGACATTCCAGAAGAGTAGAGCATTATGTGGAATGTGTTGCAGAAAAAATGAGATTTTCCTCAAGCCGCATGGAATCCATTAAGATAGCAGCTATACTCCATGACATTGGCAAAATCGGAATTAAGGATTCCATCCTCGGAAAACCAGGACTCTTAACTAATGATGAAAGAAATGAAGTTCAGCAGCATCCCCAGATCGGTATACGAATTCTGGATGAAGCAAGCCTTTCCAGTCAAATAAGAGAAAGCATTCTGCATCATCATGAACAATACAATGGAAAAGGTTACCCCAACAAACTAAAGGGAAATGAAGTCCCACTTGATGCTTATATCATAGGCGCAATCGATGCTTATGATGCTATGACTTCCGATCGCCCTTATCGCAAAGCCCTGCCTAAGGAAAAGGCAATTGCCATTTTGAAAGAGGAAAAAGGCAAACAGTTCCACCCAGAAGTAGTAGATGTGCTGATTTCCATTCTGGAGCAGGAAGAAAAAAACGAGGTATTGAAATGAGGTCAAAATTCTCATGATATTTATCATATTTTTTACAGGTTTTATCATTGGGCTGATTCGAGGCGGAAAAGTTTCAAATATTAAAAAGCTTAAACTGACACATCCTTGGATGATTTTTCTATCGGTACTAATAGAAGTATTCCTTCTCCTTCTCATGAGGAATGATGTTGAAATTACTCAGCTCTTTGCTTTCCTGGCAAGCATCCCGCAATACTTCTTATTGTTTTTATTTATCTGGTTTAATCGACAACTGCCATACATCCAGGTAATCGGCCTGGGATGCTTTCTTAATGCTTTGGTTATCCTGCTCAATTTCGGCTCCATGCCTTTGGCAGATATCGCAGCTTATATACGAGAATCAGAGTCCGCCAGCCAATATTTGCTCGAAAGAAATCTTGTGACCTATCATATTATCAATGAAAATACAAAATTATGGTTCCTGGGTGATATCATCTGGCTTCCTTCTCCATTTTACGCCTTTATCAGCATAGGCGACCTTTTCCTGTACAGCGGTGTGTTATTGCTGATACAGCATATAATTACCGGAAATGTGCAGCTTAAAAAAGAACAAAAGAAAAAGCAGTCCGCATGATGCTGCTTTTGCGAAGCTGCTTGGATTAATCATATTATTGATATGATTTACCTGTTTTTTGCTGCTGAAACCTTTTACTGAAAAACTTTTTTGCAAGTAGATTAATGGATATCAATTCGATATTGGTTTTTCTTTTCTTTCTCTAATTTCGGTAATGTGATGGCCAATACACCATTATCAAATTTTGCTTTTATATCTTTTGCTTCTACATTATCTACCTTAAAGCTTCTACTCATGGAGCTGGTTCTGCGTTCCTTACAGATGTAGTTGTCCCGTTCCTCTTCCTTTACCTCATTTTGCTTAACGCCGATTGTTAAAATATCATTTCGAAGCTCAATCTGAACATCATCCTTGTTCACGCCGGGTAAGTCTGCTTCAATGACATAATCCTTATCGTTTTCCTTGATGTCAACCTTCATCCGCCCTTGATTCCCGTATTGGGATGGATCAAAAAAGCTTTTGAAAAAGTTGTCGACCCAAGATTCCATAGGGAATGAATCTCTCTGCCTTCCCATATCCATATTTCTCCTGTTATAAGGTGTTAATCCAAACATTATATCTCCTCCTGAAAATTTTTTATAATAATTATTTGGTCATGGTTTACTTTGACCTTCTTTGACCTTCAATAATATTGTAACATAATTGGGGATTAATTCAAACCCCATATTCGGCGGTTTTCTGCTCGTTTTTGTAGTTTACCCTTATTTTCCTCTAATATACTCTGCTTTTATAATGTTTTTGCTTCATTTTGGAATTATTAACCTCCTGCCTAAATAATAATCTAATCATCTTGCTCAACATATATACAATCTCTAACTTTGTTTTTTCAAAACGCTTTATTTTGTTAATATTTGATAAGCGCTGCCCTATCATTATGTTTGCGTCTATGATAAGATTTTAAAAAGCTAGCAAAGTCTGTGGTATGAAAGGAGCAATATTAACTTATGAAGGAATTTGGTATTGGTATGATAGGATTCGGTTTTATGGGAAAGGCTCATACCTACGGATATAAGACTCTCCCCCTCTATTACGAAGACCTTCCCTTTCGTACGCGACTGGCAGGGGTCTGCACAGCTCACAAAGAAACGGCAGAAAAAGCCAAACACTTGTATGGTTTTGAGTTTGCCGCAACTGACCCCGATGATATTTTTTCCTGTAAGGATATAGACATTGTACATATCTGCACTCCCAATGCTTATCATAAGGATGCTGTGATTTCTGCATTAAAAGCAGGGAAGCATGTATATTGTGAAAAACCGCTGACAACCAGCTATGCAGATGCACAGGAAATCCTGTCTGTGTTGAAAGGTACTGAACTTACCACTCAAATGACCTTCCAGAACCGGTTTCTCCCAGCAGTAATGCGAGCCCGCCAACTCATAGATGATGGCAGACTGGGATGTATTTTATCCTTTAACGCTGTATATCTGCATTCTGGTTCCATTGACCCTGACAAGCCAATTGGCTGGAAGCAGGATTCGGAATTAGGCGAAAGAGGCGTACTCTTTGATTTAGGTTCCCATGTACTGGATTTGATTTACTATTTAGTGGGAGAATATAAAAGCATTATAGCCAGTAATCGGGTTTTGTACCCTCAGAGACCTGCAGCTGATGGTAATATGATCCCTATTACTGCAGAGGATCAATCTATTATGATGGTGAAAATGAAAAACCAAAGTATGGGTATGATTGAAGTTTCCAAAATCGCAACTGGCACCAATGACGAGCTGGAATTTGCCATCTATGGTGATAAAGGTGCTGTGAGATTCAACCTCATGGATCCCAATTATCTGGATTTTTATGATAATACCATGATAGACAAGCCCATAGGCGGCGAAAAGGGATTCACCCGCATCGAAACTGTACAGCGCTATCCAGCGCCCGGAGGTGTTTTTGTCTCACCTAAAGCAGCTATTGGATGGATAAGAGGGCATGTTCACAGCTTATATAATTTCCTTCAATGTGTTTTTGACGGACGTCAAGCCAGCCCATCTATTCGGGATGGAGCCTATATACAGTATGTAATGGAAAAAG
>DIQU01000063.1 GCA_002426555.1 Firmicutes bacterium UBA5454
CGAAGGTGTCCTTAAATAGCGAAAATCATACAGGGTGCCGGAGTAAATATAGGCACGCTTGGAATTGTAAATAATTACGTCCTCGATTCCTCTACCAAATAATCCCCATGCAGTACATATCCATCCTCTCCAAATACAACGACCGGCTCCATTCCCCCGTTATAGAGCGTTGGATTTACGCTGCCTCCTCTGCGGTAAGCCAATATGTAATCCTGCTCTTCCCCGTTCCAGCCGCGCATTGTCTCTATAATGGTGAGCCATCCCTTCGTCTTCCGATTCTCCTTCCAGAGTTCCCTGCCATTGCAGTCTAAGAGAAACATTCCGTCTTTCCCGTCCCACTGTCCCTTGTAACCATCCCCGCGGACAATACGGTCCAGACCTGCAACCTGAAGACCCGGCTGGTCTTTGCAGAACTTTCCAAGAGCAATATGCTGGGATTCAACAGAGCCTTCATACCTCCATAATTCCTTTCCATCCCGGTCGTACAGGCAGGTGACGCTTCCGCCGACGGCGATTTCCAGCTTCCCGTCTCCATTCACATCACCGACCCAGATGCAGTCGGCATGATCCTTCAGGTTCTTACAGGACCAGAGTATTTTCCCTTCATAATCCAGCAGATCGTAACCTGCCATGACCTCATCATATCCATCTCCATTAATATCACATGCCCATGGATAATGTCCCAGATTTCCTTCATGCGTCCAGAGAAGCTGAAAATTCTTATCCATCGCCCACATACGGGTGTAACGATTCTTAAGCAGAATATTTTCCGCGCGTTCCTTCCCAGTCAGATTTGCAATGATGATGCAATTCATGATTAAATTCATCGTTGATTTCTGCCTCCATTTTTATTCAGTATTTGCTGCTTTCTGTCATCTTTACTATATTTTGCAAAAACCATTATGTAAATATTGACCTTTGATAGTGATATTCGCATATGATGCTTGTGCATTTTTTCTATTATCTGACCGAATACGCAAAAAATCGTTTTGTCACTTTTTATAACTACTTTATGTGTTGCATGCCATACTTTGTCATACTGCCCAAAACAGTATCAAAAGTGATAGTGAATATCAAAAACGAGAAAACGCAGCGGATCAAGGGGTTTTTGCAGCGCCCCGACCACGGTAATGCAAACGGCTCCTTTCTGTGTTTTGGCAAAAGAAAAGAGCGACCAGGTTTCTTATTCTTCTTGTAATGCACTAACATAATTTCCTCCTTTCTGAAAAACAAAAAAAGCCAAAGAATTGAAGCACATTTTGCACCGATTCTACGGTCCTTTAACTGGATTTTGGTTTAAGATGTTGAATTTTGCGGAAGTATGGTTTTTGAAAGTTATATCTTTTGAAAATATATATCTAAACTTGAATTTAGGTCGTATCTGTGATAATATATATCTCAAATATGGCAAAGGAGGTCCTTCATCTATGATTAGTCGAGAGTTATATATGAGCCGCATCCGTCCTTTTATCGGAAACGAGCTTATTAAAGTTTTAACCGGCATCCGCAGAAGCGGAAAGTCCGTCATGCTGAATTTGATTCAGCGAGAGTTGGTCGCCTCCGGTGTAAATGAAGATCAATTTATTTCTATCAATTTTGAAAACATGAGCAACGCACACCTTTGTTTTGCTGAGGCACTGCATGAGGAGGTCACTCGGCGGGTAAATGGCATTTCCGGGAAGGCATATCTTTTTTTTGATGAAATTCAGGAAGTCGTTGGCTGGGAAAAGTGCATCAATTCCTTTCGGGTTGAATTTAATTGTGATATCTATATCACCGGCTCAAACGCCAAGCTACTTTCGGGAGAGCTGGCCACATACCTTGCCGGGAGATATGTGGAGTTTGTGATTTATCCTTTTTCCTTTGGAGAGTTCTCGGAGCTGTATCATACTGTTTTTCCTGACTCCGATTCGAGAACGATGTTTACCCGATACCTCACCGACGGCGGAATGCCGTACTTGAGCAACCTCCGCTATGCCGAGCAGCCGAGCCGTCAGTATCTGCAAGACCTCTATAACTCCGTTGTCCTTAAAGATATCGTAAAACGCAACAGCATCCGTGATGTTGATCTGCTGGAGCGTATCATCGCATACATTACGGCAAATGTAGGGACGACTTTCTCCGCTACGGCGATTTCAAAATATCTCAAAAGCGAGGGACGCACTGTTGCACCGGAAACAATCTTAAACTACATCAAGGCTTGCGAGGATGCATTTCTGTTTTACCGTGTCCACAGGCAGGACTTGCAGGGCAAGAAGATTCTCACTGTCAATGAAAAATACTACATTGCTGACCATGGAATCAGAGAGGCTGTTTTCGGCGGGAATACGAAGGATATCAATCTCATTTTCGAGAACATCGTGTATATGGAACTCCTACGGCGAGGGTACAAGGTCACCGTTGGAAAAGCAGGAGAAAAAGAGATTGATTTTATTGCTGAAAAGCAAACGCAAAAGCTCTACGTTCAAGTTGCTTATCTGCTGGCATCCGAGGAAACGATCCAGCGTGAATTCGGAGCATATGATACGATCAGGGACAACTTTCCCAAGTATGTTGTGTCGTATGATGAATTCGATATGAGCAGGGACGGACTGAAGCATATGAATATCCGTGAGTTCTTGTTATCTGAGCAATGGAATTGAGTTTCTGCTATTTCTTTTTGAAAAGAACCGCCAATGAGAAAATGCCCGTCAAGGTTTGCATGCCATGACGGGCATCTTCTCAGTTTTTTCTACCTTCAAGCCCGTGGCTGTTCCTCTTGAAATTTTCGTATCAGACTCATGTGCTTATTTGATTTCTGAGTGATGTGGTGAGCTTTGGTTGCCATATATTCGATTAGGCAGTCCTTTGGTATCAAGTATTTGTTGTAGTACCACACTCCGAATAATTTTTCTTTGGATATCCATTCTGATATTGTGGTTTGGCAGTAGCCCGTCAGTTTTATAACATCGCACACGGTAAGTGCATCCGGAAAACGCTATAAAGCTGGTCCGGATTTTGCTGTGAACATACAATGGTACTGTGCCTTTGCTCATTACGTTTTTCCAAGAGTTCAAAGAGGATTTTGATCTCCCGCTCATCTGTTATTGTGTGAAGCAGAAAGTCATCAATCCCCAACTGGAACCCGGGGATTTCCAGCTCTTTGCAGGAAAATGCTGCTGCCGCGTATCGTATCAATTCCATTAAAAAATACCGTAAATCCTTAAATAATACATTGGACTTACGGTATTTTTTCCTTTCTTAGGTATGTTCACATGATCGTTATAGCAAGGAGGAAACCACTAATTCCTGTTCTGTTTACTAACTATGTTCTTAAGTAGCTTACTGTTTTAACTTCTTCATTTCATCCGCTACGTGCTGCACCTGGGTTCCTACAATAACCTGTACGCTCTTCTTGCTTGGACGGAGAACCCCTGCAACTCCGGCAGATTTAATCTTCTTATCATTCACTGCGGTATAATCCTTCACCTCAAGACGAAGTCTGGTGATGCAGTTGTCAATGGAAGTAATATTATCTATTCCGCCAAGGCCTTCTACAATCGCAGCTGCAACTTCCCCATAATTATCGTTTGACAAAGTAGCCTTCATTTCTTCTTCTCCATATTCATCGTCTTCTCTTCCCGGTGTCTTCAGGTTGAATTTAACAATGGCAAATCGGAATACGGCATAGTAAATAACACCAAAAGCCAGACCGATCGGAAGAAGTAACCAAGGATTTAATGCCATCGGAGCCTTGAAGCTTAGAACATAGTCCACCAAACCGGCACTGAAATTAAAGCCGGCTCTTGTCGGTAATAGTGCGACAATAAATACGGATAAACCGGTTAATAAAGCATGAATCA
>DIQU01000030.1:0-3241 GCA_002426555.1 Firmicutes bacterium UBA5454
CGAAATCAATACTCAGAAATTGATACAATCTAACGAATTAACAGCAGCCTGAATGTCGAGGGGATGCAAGGCACATTGAGGGGGTGCATTTGCTTCCAAGGTGGTGCGTTGAAAAAACACATTGACATTCTTCTATCTGTGTGATATTATAACTCATAGAAATAATTCAATGTGAGAAACGAAGATGGAAAAGGTTTATACAGATACAGCCAAGTTATTAAAAGTCATCGCTGATCCGAAACGACTGAAGATCGTAGATATGCTTTCCTGCGGTGAATTGTGCGCATGCAGAATTCTTGATGCATTTCAGATTACACAGCCGACGCTTTCCCATGACATGAAACTTCTTGTAGATGCCGGGATTGTCAATGATCGGAGGGAAGGAAAGAACATCTATTATTCCCTGAACAATGATGTTCTCGATCAGCTTCAGAAAACTCTTGCTTCCATTTTTACGGAAAAAGAGAACTGTATCTGTCAGAACCAAAGCTGCTGTACAGATTAAGTAACCCGATGCCTTAAAAGGCACCGGAATATTTTAACCCCTACACATAGAATTATTTCAATACTTCTATATTTGAAAAGGAGAATGACAATGAAAAAGATGATTATCTATGAACCGGCTATGTGTTGTGAAACTGGCATCTGCGGGGTGGGCGTAGAGCCCGAACTGCTAAGAATTTCAGCTGCCGTCAGTGCTCTTAAAAAAGAAGGAATTTCCATAGAACGTTATAACTTGAGCAGTGCTCCTATGAAGTTCGTGGAAAGTGAACCGGTAAGTGCATTCCTCCGTTCAGAAGGAGCAGAGGGCCTTCCTGTCATCACTGTAGACGGAGATATTGTGATTACCGGAAGGTATCCTTCCAATGAGGAAGTGATCAGCCTTCTTGGACTTCCGGAAAGTATGCTTTCATCTGATGTTAAAGAAGAGAATGAAGAAAAGAATGGATCCTGTTGTTCGGATGCAGCAGGGGAATCCTGCTGTGGTGATTCAGCCAAAGAGGAGAAACCGGAGAGCGGGTGCTGCTGCGGAGGTTGCTGTTGAGGAGAGGAGGATTGATCCATGATGAAACCATTCAGCCTGAATGAAGTGAATTTTACAAAGTACATTTTCTTTACCGGCAAAGGCGGCGTCGGCAAAACGTCAATTGCATGCGCCGTGGCGGTCAGCCTTGCAGATCAGGGGAAAAAGGTGCTTCTGATCAGTACAGATCCCGCTTCCAATCTGCAGGACGTATTCGGTATCGATCTTGAAAATCATGAGACCGAAGTTCCGGATGTCCCGGGTCTTACGGCGGTGAATATCGATCCGGAAAAGGCTGCGGCAGAATACCGTGAAAGTGTTGTGGCTCCTTACAGAGAAAAGCTTCCCGAATCCGCCATTGCCAACATGGAGGAACAGCTTTCCGGATCCTGTACAGTTGAAATTGCAGCATTTAATGCTTTTTCCGGTTATCTTACAAACAGGAAACTGAATCAGGCTTATGACCATATTATTTTCGATACAGCACCCACGGGTCATACGCTCCGGATGCTTCAGCTTCCATCCGCATGGAGCGGATTTCTTGAAGACAATAAAAATGGTGCATCCTGTCTGGGCCAGCTTTCCGATCTGGAATCAAAGAAAGATATTTATAAACACGCTGTGAGGGTGCTTGGAGATAAGAGTCTTACTACACTTGTCCTTGTAACAAGACCGGAATCCTTGCCTTTAAAAGAAGCAGCCAATGCATCCGTCCAGCTCGGGCAGTTGGGAATACAGAACCAGATCCTGATTATCAATGGCCTTCTGGACGTTCATTCGGAAGATAAATTATCTGCTGAAATGTACAGAAAGCAGCAGGAGGCACTCTCTGAAATGCCACCTGTACTTGCCGGAATGAATGTATTTTATGTTCCGCTTCGTGCTTATAATGTAGAAGGCATTGCACACATCCGCGCATTGCTGACAGAAGATGTAATCGAACCGGGGGCGGAAACGCTCGTTTCCTTAAAGTTGAACTGTCTTCAGGATGTCATAGATGATCTTTATAAGGCAGAAAAGAAAGTCATCTTCACGATGGGAAAGGGCGGTGTCGGAAAGACGACAATCGCAGCGGCCATTGCTCTGGGCCTTGCGGACAAAGGAGTACATGTTCATCTTACGACAACGGATCCGGCGGCACATTTGAAATATGTAATTGACCAGTCCGACCGGATCAGAATGAGTTACATCGACGCCAAAAAGGAATTGAAATCGTATCAGGAAGAGGTTCTTGCAAAAGCAAGAGAAAGTATGTCTGAAGCGGATCTCGATTATGTGAGGGAGGATCTCCGCTCGCCATGTACGCAGGAAATCGCTGTATTCCGGGCTTTTGCAGACATCGTGGAAAGTTCGGAAGAAGAAACAGTGGTCATTGATACTGCTCCGACCGGACACACACTGCTTCTCCTGGATTCTTCCCTGAGCTACCACCGGGAAGTGGAACGTACTGAGGGGGCTGATATCCCAGAGGCTGTCCGGGAACTCCTGCCGAAACTTCGTTCTCCGGAAGCAGAAGTTATCATTGTCACACTGGCAGAATCCACACCGGTTTATGAGGCACTTCGTCTGGAAAAAGATCTGAAACGTTCTGGAATTGCCGTCAAATGGTGGATCGTCAATTCTTCTTTCTACGGCGCGCGGACAAGTGATCCTCTTATAGAAGCAAAGGCTGAACACGAAATCCCATGGATTAACCGGGTGGACGAACATACAAAAGGAACCTTTGCTGTAGTCCGATGGAATCCCAATGGAATCAAAGGGAAAGCACTCCGTGAATTATATTGAGGAGGCAGTAAAATGGATAATGAAAAAAAAGCATCAATCAGTTTCTATCAGCGCTATCTTACGATATGGGTAATGCTCTGCATGGCGGCAGGTGTGCTGATCGGGCACTTTATTCCGGCAGTCTCGGAATTTCTCGGGAAGCTGCAGATCGCGGGTATTTCCATTCCGATCGCGGTACTCATCTGGATCATGATCTATCCGATGATGATCAAGGTAGATTTCCAGAGTATTAAAAATGTCGGAAAGAATCCGAAGGGTCTTTTTGTTACATGGATCACGAATTGGCTGATCAAGCCGTTTACAATGTACGGGATCGTTTACTTCTTCCTGTTTGTGGTTTTCCGTAGCCTGATCCCGGCGGATCTTGCGACGCAGTATCTGGCCGGTGCCGTTCTTCTCGGAGCTGCGCCCTGTACGGCGATGGTCTTCGCG
>DIQU01000030.1:3379-3848 GCA_002426555.1 Firmicutes bacterium UBA5454
CCTGTACGGCGATGGTCTTCGTCTGGAGCAGCCTGACGCACGGGAATCCCGCCTATACGGTTGTTCAGGTAGCGACAAATGATCTCATCATCCTGATCGCGTTCGTCCCGATTGTGAAATTCCTTCTCGGAGTTTCCGATGTAACGGTCCCTTACAGTACGCTGTTCGTCAGCATCTTCCTGTTCGTTGTGATCCCGCTTGCTGCAGGCATTTTGACGCGTATCACAGTTACGAAAAGCAAAGGCGAAAAATATCTGGATGAGGTTTTCATCCACAAGTTCGACAACGTAACGACGATTGGACTTTTGCTCACGCTCGTTATCATTTTCAGCTCACAGGCGGAAATGATTCTCTCGAATCCGCTACATATCGTGCTAATCGCCGTCCCCCTGATTCTTCAGACCTTCCTGATCTTCTTCATTGCCTACGGAGCGTCAAGACTTGTGAAACTGCCGTTTGATATAGCTGC
>DIQU01000030.1:4027-4268 GCA_002426555.1 Firmicutes bacterium UBA5454
CCTGCCGGTATGATCGGAGCATCGAACTTCTTTGAACTTGCCGTAGCAGTTGCCATCGCCCTGTTCGGGACAACAAGCCCCGCAGCTCTTGCCACAACGGTCGGCGTCTTGACAGAAGTCCCAGTCATGCTGACGCTTGTGAGGATCTCCAATTCTACGAAAGGATGGTTCAATTATGGAAAAAAGAAAGCCGAAGGTGGCGTTTATCTGCGTTCATAATTCCTGCCGCAGCCAGATTGCG
>DIQU01000002.1:0-10580 GCA_002426555.1 Firmicutes bacterium UBA5454
AATGCTCTGGCCACCTGAGCTACGCCGCCAAATGGTTGCGGGGGAGGGATTTGACCCCACGACCTCCGGGTTATGAGCCCGACGAGCCACCTAGCTGCTCCACCCCGCGTTATACATACCTGCATCAAAATTCGCTGCAAGCGACAAAGTGTATTCTACAACAGATTTGAAAAGAAGTCAATATCCAATAGTTTTTATTTTTTACCAACTGCCGACTACTGACTGCCGACTACTGACTGCCGACCCCAACCCTTATTACTATTCGCAGCATGAGAATATATTATTATCCTTAACAAGTTTGCTTTATCAGCAAACTTATTTGCTGAAACCCAGTAAGATATTCTTAGCGCATATCAGCAGAAAATTCGTTACGGAATTCCCATTGTTTGAACGCAGTGAATTTGGAAGTTGTAGGATAAATAAATAGAAGTTGGCATCAGAAATTTAAAGCCAGGCAAAAACCGAGTTAATGTCTTTACCCAACTTCCAGCCTCCAACTCCCAACTTCCTGTTATACTTCCAAGCTTCTAATTTAAACTTTCAAATAAGTCAACTCTTGCTTCGGGAATATCCGCCGCCTCTTTTGGATTCCCGATTGCGTTTAATGTCCAACATTCGTTCTTCGCTTTCCTTCATGAACTTGGAAAGAGCGTCTTCAAAAGAACCATTTACTTGAACCCGTTGATCCTGGCTCCAGTCTACATCCACCGGTCTGGAAGACTTCTTTACTTCCTTCGCCTGACGAACAGAAAGGCTGATCTTCCCCTTTTCATCAATGGACAGCACTTTAACCTTAATCTTGTCTCTAAGTTTCAGGTATTCATGAATATCCTTCACATATGCATCTGCTATTTCCGATATGTGCACCATCCCTGTTTTACCTTCACCAAGTTCTACAAAGGCACCGAAATTAGTAATCCCGGTAACGAAGCCTTCAATGATTTGTCCAACCTCCACCGACATAAAAAACCTGCATCCTCCTCATTTATTTTTTTCTATAAAAATGGTCTCGCCATCTTTGACCCAACCCAATTTGTCACGAGCAGCCTGTTCTATATAGGTGTCGGACTTCGTGTGTTCAATCTGACGGCTGAGAACTTCATTTTCCTGCTGCACATCAGCGATGGTCTGCTGCAGCTCGGTCATGGCGCCCTGCTGGTCGTGTATCTCAAAAGACTGCTGGAAAAACAACACAAGGAAATAAACCAGAATAATACCGGTTATAAATAAACGCGCCCGAAACTTCAATGTATATGTCTTTCTTGCCACAGCATTTCCTTCTTCCGTGAAGACTTATTTGACCAGCATTTAGTGACAATTAGCGTACTTCTATATTATATTCGACATTGAAACGGAAAACCCTCTTTATCCTTCTGTTTTTCCACGAAATTTTTGAAATACATTTATAAAATACTTTTTTATTCTGTCTGTCTCTCGTTTCAACCACCTATAAGGTTTTGCCAATGCCTTCCATAGCTGCCTGAAAGGCCATTGAATAATTTTCCCAAGCCATTGAATCAACCTCGCCAAGGTATCATATATCCAGTTCAGACCCTTCATTATCAGAGGGCTCAATGCTAACAAATAGAGAATCCAGCCTATTATGAAGCCAAGCAGTGTATAGAATCTTACATTTCCATCGTTCACATAAAACAATACCAGAAAGGAGAGAACGCCGATAACAGACCAAAACAGCAGATCCAAGATACCAGTGACTATAACATTTACTCGAACCATTTTACGTATCATTCTGCAACAATCATATAGAAAGCCTATAATAAGCCCGGCATAAACAGTAGATAAAAATATGTAGGCTTGATTGGAAGTGGAAGGCATTGGCAGATTCCCCCTTACTTGAACAGCTTTTTGAAGAACCCGCCGCTCTTGCCACCCATAGCATCATGATCACTGTATTCTACACTTATGATTTCTCCTTCAACAATCAGCTGCCCCTCTTCCAAATTTAACTTACTTATATGCAAATCAAAGCCATGTAAAGTAATATACCCCAGATCGGCAACCAGTAAAACTGAAGCTTCGTCAAAACTGTCTACATCCTGCACACCTGTAATGGTCACTCTTTCCCGATTTTCCATCAGAATGCTGTGACTGCGGCCTCTGACAAGTTTCTTATCATCAAACTCCCGCATCATGTCATCTCCTCCTTCAATGACTACAATACCTTGTTTGATAATATGCTTATTTTACCACTGATATGCATGGATATCTATCACGAGATCTTACTTGATAAAAAATTCAAAGTAGATGCTTTTCTCATTTAGTTCATATTTTTCAATTAATTTCGGGCCGCAACTATTCGAGCCTATGCCGGAAACCTTATAGTCTATTCTTATATTGGTCTTATCATTGCTCCTGAGTTCATCTGTATGCATTGCTTTTGTTAACGCATCTGATGTATATGATGACACGTTAAACTCAAACTCACTGTCAGTGTAAAAACTTAAACCTCTGTTCATCTTAAGCATCCTGGTTTTTGTATGATTTCCATGCTCCTGGGGCATAACATAATTTACATACTGACTGTCTGCATCACTTTGGTACATGCCTATTTTTGCATGTTGATTCATATCGCAGTAGTTTTCATGCTCGCCCATTCCAAAATACTCAAAACAATCATTCTTCTCTGGGGATATAAATTCAAATCCCAGCCTGGGCAGATATGTTTGAAGCTCATCTTTCAATTCTGCCTGCAATATAAGCTTCACTTCGCCATCCCTATAAAATTCAAAAACAAGCTCGTAACGCAAGAAGGGTATTCGTGAAATTCCGGATAAAGAACCGGCAACCTTGATGGAATGGTCTTCGATATTGCATGAATACACCTTGGAAAACAGTTTGTTAAAATTCTCGCCGCTCTGGTTATCATCAAAAAGACCCCATGAATATTTAACACTCCTGTCATTATCAGTAGGTGCTCTCCAAACACTTAGCTTTACAATATCTGCAAGCTGTTCTTTTCCATTTTTGATAATGCTTTCAAAGTTACCATAATGCTTATTGAAAATGTAGTTGAAATTTTTTCCGTTTATATAGATTCTTTCCTTATCCTCTTTAAAATCTGTGAATTTATCACTCAAGCTTATTTTTTCTGCCTGGGTCTCCAGCTCATGCTGCTTCATTGCAACTTCACAGCCTTTATTATCCAATAAGCTGACATTCAGGTAGGTGCCGTATTCACAATTCTCAGGCACATCAAAAGGTAATCCAATCTCCCCATGATTATGCGGTGCAATATCAAGACAATATTCCCTGCTGTCAAGTATTTTTCCATCTACGGATAATTCAAGCAGCAGCTTATACTCGTTCAAATTAGTGAAGTCATACAGATTTTTAATGATGATTCTGTTTCCTGCAAGCTCAGTATCCATATACTGGTAATTATATTTTACAGCTAATGAACCTGCTTTAAAGCTTCTATCGGAAAACACCATTCCATCACAGCAGAAATTTCCATCGTGAGTATCCTCGCCAAAGTCTCCACCGTACTTTTGGACACCATCTACAAGAACTGTATGGTCAGCCCATTCCCAAATGCAACCGCCAATTAATTTTGGATATTTATAAAAGAGCTCCATGTAATCATGAACATCACCAGGTCCGTTCCCCATCGCATGAGAATATTCACATAAGTATAAAGGCTGTTTTTTAGTATCGTCCAATGCATATTCCTCAACTTCTTTAGTGCTTAAATACATTCTTGAGTAAACATCAGGCAACAGGGATGAAAAATTTCTTGAAGCATCTTCGCAATGTATCAGCCTTGAATTATCTCGATTTTTCGTCCACTCAATCATTGCGATATGATTTGGACCATGTCCGCTTTCGTTTCCTGTCGACCACATAATAATGCAAGGATGATTCTTGTCACGTTCTACCATCCTAAGCATACGTTCTACATGAGCTTCTTTCCACTCTTCCCTGTTGCAAAGCCAATCATTGCTGTCCATATCGTAGCCGCGTTTCCAGCCCCCATGTCTTGTTACAAAGCCATGAGATTCAATATCGGTTTCATCTACCACATAAAAACCCAACTCATCGCAAAGATTTAGAAATTCTGGAGTTGGCGGATAGTGTGAGGTTCTGATAGTATTGATATTTAATTCCTTCATTTTCAATAATTCTTCCCGTAGAAAATCATCGGTCTCGTAATATCCGCTTAAGGGATGGGTATCATGGTGATTCACACCCTTTAATATTACTGGTACACCATTAATTAACAGTTCGCTCTTTTTCGATATTGTAATTTCTCTCATGCCTGTTTTTATTGGTATGTACTCAGTTTCACCTTTAACTACAACAGTATATAAATGAGGTTTTTCTGCATTCCACAATATTGGATTGTCCAGATTGTCAATTTTCACCCTACCATCATAGATTTCATAATTATCGCAATTAACAACTATGTTTTTAGTATCTGCCTTGATTTCAATGTCCCTAATGTGGTTTTTTTCTCTTGATAGAAGATAAACATCTCTGAAGATTCCAGAAAGCCGGAAAAAGTCCTGATCTTCCAAATAGCTTCCACTGCACCACTTTAATACCTTGGCAGCTAATTTGTTTTCGCCGGCTTTAACATAAGCTGTAATGTCAAACTCTGCCTGAAGATGAGAACCTTGAGTGTAACCGACATATTCATCGTTAATATACAAATACAAGCATGAGCTTACACCTTCAAAAACTATGTAAGTTTCTCTTGAACCCCAATTTTCATCGATGTAAAAATCATAAGAATACACGCCGCAGGGATTGTCATCGGGAACATAAGGTGGATCCACGGGATAAGGATAATTTACATTGGTATAATACGGTTTGTCATATCCATGTAACTGCCAGTTTGAAGGAACATCAATAGTATCCCATGAAGGTATAGTGACTGGAACATCAATATCACGCTCAAAATATTTAAATCTCCATTTACCATTCAGCAATTTGTGAAATGATGATGTTTCTTTTTTCCCAGCTAAGGCCTTTTCCAAAGAATCATAGGGTATGTAATATGATCTTTGAGCCTGCCTGTTCTCCGACAGGTTTTCCAGGTTTTCGTAGTGTCTCATAAAATTCGCTCCTTGTCTTAATTTATATGATCTCGCCGCAATAAGCTATCTTCTTGGACGATGATGTTCTAATAATGATTATATTAAATAATGACAGCCAAAGCAATGAGCCCTGGCTGTCATTATTTAATTTGTCACTATGATTTGTAGAAAACCTTATTCGCAGAAAAAGTCTGTCATATGTTTTAACACCTTAACAACTGGAGAACCAAACCGTTATTTGTTCTGCAATCAATCCCACATCTTTACTATATCAATATCCTTAAAATAATGATTGATAATGTCTTCTGCACTTTTCTTATCGTTGGCCATATTATAAGCGCCCCACTGGGACATGCCTACCCCGTGACCGTAGCCACGACCAGTCATCACCACATTGTTACCTTCAAGGGATATTTTATCGATAAGCGTAGAACGCATATCTGTAGTACCTAACGCCAATCTTAACTCTGCAGCCGAAATTTCAGCGTCTCCAACCTTGATGGTAACAGCACGATCAGAAGGTCCTTTCTCACCTATGGATATGCTGTTAAATTCTTTTACGGGCTTACCGGCTTTTTCCATGGCAGCAATTACTTTATCCTTGGGAAACTTGGCAGTCCAGTTTTTTGCATCTGCTTCTACCGCCTCACCTGTATCAGGAGAGTCTACTACTTGAATATACGGTGGTTCTTCATCCTTATAATTAAGACCTTCCTTTGGAGTAGCAGTCTTCCCTCCTGCATTGGAGTGGAACCAGGTTCGGGCAAATTGTCCATCATAAACTATAACCTGACCTCGGGTATCCTCTACTGCTTGTCGAATTGTGTCATTTACTTCTCCGGCATTCCAAGCTTGTGCTTCTTCAATATCTGTGGAAACATGGGCATTTTCATATTTGGACTGTCCCTTTTCTTCAATGAACTGCAACACAAAGGTTCGGGCAATAACTGCCTGTGCTTTGATGGCTTCTACAGGCCAATCGTTTTTAATCTCACCAGCTACAACGCCTGCAACATATTCCTCGAATTTCATATCCTGAACCTGGCTTTCCTCGGTAATGTAAACCTTCAAGCTGGGTTCCTGATTTCCCTCTGATTTCAATGCTTTGGGCAGATCCGGTTTTTGAGATTGTTCTTTTGGTTTTTCATTTTTTGGTTCAGCTGTGGATTCATCATTTGACAGCGGATTTTCTCTCCCTTGCTGACGAATATCATCAATTGGAGCTCCTGGGCCTTCCTGATTTTGCCTGCCAACTGCTCCACAGGCTGAGAAAAGCAAAGAAAGGAATACTGTAACCAGAAAGACACAGATTTTCCTTCTTAATTTTATGTTCATAACTTATGATACGCCTCCTCCTATTCTTAATTGAAAGGCAAGTTGGATTTACTAGCCTGAGAATAGTATTTGCCGAATAATAGGAAGCAATACCGTAATTTTTCAAAGCTCTTGATACATTTGGGAACTTTCTTCTTTTTTAGCATGTTCGTTTACAGCCAGAACCTCGTATTGGCGAACCCGATCGCCAAATTGAATGCTGATCCTGTCGCCAAGCTTGACATCACTGCTGGGTTTTGCAAGCTTGTCATTAATTTTAACTCGACCCTGGCTGCTGACTTCATTAGCTGCTGTTCTTCTTTTTATAATCCTGGATACTTTCAAAAACTTATCCAAACGCAAATTTAACACATCCCCCATATCTCTAGTACTTTGTAACATCTTAGACTCTCATAAAATCCTTTCAATGTCATCCTGAGCATTTGCGAAGGATCCATCCTGTCCAGATTCCTCGTAAACTCGGAATGACAAGATTTTAGTGTTGACAGTCTACTAGTTATTCTTGGATTTAAAAACAAAAAACCGGGGATCCACCCCGGCTTCCTGTCTTTATCGTACGGAATCTTTCAAGGCTTTGCCTGCCTTAAATACAGGTGCCTTTGAAGCAGGAATGGTGATTTCCTCTTTGGTTTGAGGATTTCTGCCCTTTCTCTCTGCTCTTGCTCTAACCTCGAAAGTGCCAAAGCCAACCAGTTGTACTTTGTCACCAGCAGCAAGAGCTTCGCTTACTACAGATACAAAAGCACTAACAGCTTTTTCAGCATCCTTTTTGGTCAATTCGCTTTTTTCAGCAACGGCTGAAATTAATTCAGATTTGTTCACGATAGAACCCTCCTTAAAATATGAATTCTCCATAGCATATTCGCTATTTTTCCTTAAATTCCTTCTTATTCCTGCAGAATTTTTGTCTTTTTTGACAAATCTTTAGAAAAAAGAGGAATGATAAGTATAGGTTTACCATTTTTTTCTTGATTTATACGCCTTTTTCAGCCCGAAAAGCTCTCTTTTGCTTGATTCCACAGATGATCCATCTCTTTAAGAGTCATATCCTCCAAAGGCCTGTCCGCATTTTTTTCAATATAGGCAAAACGACGGATAAACTTCTCAGTGGCATCGGTCAAAGCCAGTTCCGGTTCTTCCTTCAAGAATCGGCTGACATTTACCGCGGCAAATAACAAATCGCCCAATTCCTCATGGATTTTATCTCTTCTGCCTGAACTGTATGCATCCTTCAACTCTTGATATTCTTCTTCCATCTTGGCCATGGCATCTTCGGTCTTATCCCAGTCAAAACCTGCCAGCGCTGCCTTCTTTTGGACCTTGCAGCTGCGCATGAGGGCAGGCAGTATCCTGGGTATATCCTTAAGCACCTGGGTGTGACTTTTCAAGCCTTTTTCTTCTTTCTTGATAGCTTCCCAGTTATCTATTACCTGTTCAGCAGAGTTTACATGCACATCTCCAAAAATATGAGTATGCCGATGGATCATTTTCTCACATACTTCGGTAATAACATCCCCAATATCAAATTCACCGTGTTCCCTGGCTACTTGAGCATGAAATACCACCTGTAACAAAACGTCACCCAATTCTTCCGCCAGCTTGTTCATATCCTTAAGATCAACGGCTTCAAGCACCTCATAGGTTTCTTCAATCAGGTATTGTTTTAAGGATTCGTGGCTCTGTTCACGATCCCAGGGACAACCTTCAGGAGCTCGCAACATTTCCATTATTTCCACCAGATGACGAAATTTATAACGGTTTAAATCCTTCAGTTCCAGAGCAGGAAGGTATAAACAGCTGGTATGGTCAAAGTTACGTGAATGATCCAGCATATGAAGGAAGATCTCCTCGATTTCTGAAGCTGCTTCCTGATTCAATCTGCTGATGATGATCTTCACTTCAGGAGGGTAGATTGTAAGCAGTTTAAGTTTGATCTCAGCTGCCAGAATATTGTTGTCCAATCCAGTTATAAGCGTGGGGATTCCCGGATCCAACTGGGCTTGAGGTAATTCGGCAGCAGACAGAATTTTTATACCTTCCACTGCACATTGCTGTATTGCCGCCAGGACAGAATGACCCTGACTGATGCCGGATATAATCTCCAATTGATAATCCGAGTCTTCCACTTCCTTTATAAGCTCAAATGTTAAGCGTTCCCCAAGCATTGGATGCCCGGGCACTCCTAAAACCACATTCCCGTTCCTTGCAGCAGCCAATATCTTCTTGATCATTTCCGGATAAATATCATCAAAGGTTTTACTGCTCTTGTAAATGTCATCCAGGCTGCTAAAGGAAATTCCACGTTCTTGAAGGAAAGAAGCAATGCCATGGCAGCTGGTACGCAAAATCACCTTGCTGCCTCTCTCCAAAGCTTCCAGGGCACCCAAGGTTAATTCCTCGTGCCTGCCTGTTCCAAGACCGACTATGGATATTTTTGAACTCATAGAACCTCCTGTTTCTGTTGTATCCTAGCTTCGTATTAACTTTAACCGGGAAAGAATATGCTCAAGCTTTTTACCACCGGGCAGCATCTCAAAATCATAGCTGTTAAAAGCTCCTATAAGCAAAAGCATAACAGCATAAACAATAATTCCAACAGCTATGGAAAGCAGAGTTGCTCTGTTCCCTCCGATCACCCCATTAAAAAACTCATAGGAGAAGAAAACAGAAAGAGCCATGGCTGTTGTAGCAATTACAGGTTTCACAAAATGATTCATCACTTTCATTTGCACCTGGGAACATCGTAGAACAGCAGCCAAGTCCAGTAAAGCAGCGACCCCATAACAAATAGCAGTGCCAATCGCTGCACCCCTGATATTGATTTCGGGAACACCTACCAGAATGTAAGTAGCTGCAATTTTGAACAGACCGCCTATGGCAAGGTTCTTAACTGGAGTCGATATTTTATTCAATCCCTGAAGAATCGCCGTCTGGGTTTGCACCAGAGTCAGGAAAATAACTCCTATGGATAATATGGCCAACAATTGTCCTGCTGTTGTAATTTCCATTTCCGGCAGACTGCCATACAGCAAAGCACATATGGGTCTGGATAGTATTGCCATACCGGCTGCTGCAGGCAGCCCCATTAACAGGGTCAGACGGATACCGGTTTCTGTTTTCTGCTTTATATTAATTGTATCTTTACTTACATAGGACTCAGATATGGCAGGTACCAAGCTCATGGCCATGGCTATTGTCAGTACTGCAGGAAAATTTATCAATGGGCTTACAGAACCGGTTAGAATTCCGTACATCCGTAAAGCACTGTCTTCGTCAATCCCAATTTGCTTCAGCCGATTTACTACAATTAGCGAATCCGCCACAGCCATTAAAGGCATAATAGAAGCACCTATGGTTATGGGAAATGCGATGGCGCTCAAGCGCATCAGGATGGAACGATTGGAAATAACAGGACGAGTCCTTGGAGTACGCTTCATATAGTAGTGGATTTCCTTTTTCTTGCGTTGATACATTCCCATAAGAAGTACCAGGGCGGCTCCTTCAGCTAAAGTGACTCCAACCACCGCACCTGCAGCACCGTATTCCGGCCCTTTGGATATGTAAATGGATGCAAACCAAATGCCGAGTATCAATTTGCCCAATTGCTCCACTATCTGGGACAATGCAGTAGGGGTCATGTACTGCATGCCCTGAAAATAACCTCGGAAGGAAGAAATCAAGGTGACAAATATTAGAGAAGGTGCAATAGCCCTGATAGCATAGACCGCCTCATCAGCTCCCGTTATTCGGGCTGTCAGACTGCTTCCTGCAAAAAAGACAATAAAGGTGGAAATTCCTATAACCAGCATGAGTTTGACAGACAGCTGGAACACTCTGTGGGCATCTCGATAATTACGCAAGGCAATATACTCTGCTACCATTTTGGAAATCGCCGTTGGAATGCCGGCTGAAGAAATAATCAACAAGAAGGAATAAATAGGATATGCCATCTGATAATAGCTCATTCCTATGGATCCTATGAGGTTTGTCAATGGAATCCGGAACATGGCTCCTATAAACTTGGAAATCAAACCTGCAGCAGCTAGAATGGCTGCTCCTTTAATAAAAGACTTTTTGGTCATGGAAACCTCCTGTAGGTAAACACGCAGGCTTGCGGTTCACAAACACTGCTATGAAGAATATTATACCATTTTTAAGAAAATAACAACCATTTTTTATGATCGGGTT
>DIQU01000002.1:10775-10993 GCA_002426555.1 Firmicutes bacterium UBA5454
CGGGTTGCGGGTTACGGGTTACGAGTTACGGGTTGCGGGTTACGGGTTGCGGGTTGCGGGTTACGGGTTGCGGGTTACGGGTTACGGGTGGAATTGGCGCTAGGTTGCGAAAACAATGTCATCCAGAGCGCAAGCGAAGGATCTTTCCCGCCAAGATTCCTCGTAAACTTGGAATGACAAACACTTCCTATCATGTATCTCGTATCAAATATCTTTTC
>DIQU01000003.1 GCA_002426555.1 Firmicutes bacterium UBA5454
GTTCGCGGACATCGCAATTAGCTCGGGCAATGCCCACGGCAAAATCACTAACCCATTTCCTTCCAAAACACTGTAGTAGCGTTTTTAAAAATGCCTGGCGACATAAGTATTAAAACAGGAATATTCATACCTATCACTCCCATATATTTCTTATTTGATGGAAGCTTTCGACATATTTTTAAATAACATTGGTAGCAAATGTAAAATAAAAACTTGTTTTGGTCATTTATCATACTATTTCCACTTTTTTGCTTCATGATTTTGCCCAGTTGCATTAAATAGAAAAAATAGACCCTTCGGGGAGAAGAGTCCAGACTTATCTGCCTATGTGTACTGTAAAATCTTCCCTAATATCTGGTTCCGTTTCTCATTCACTTGTTCATAATTCATAGCAGCATAGTAGAATTTTTCTCTTTCTCCGTGGGCAGCTTTGGCTTCTGCTATGTGGCTTATTCCCTTTTCCAGAAGATCGCGGTAACGTTTTTCTGCATCTGCTCTTTCTTCCTTATACATAGCCAAAATATCCTGCTTTATGCAAATTCCCAGGTCGATTTCTTCTACTTGAGAAATGTTGGAAATGCCTTCCATGGCCTTAGGAGTACTATGTTCAGGTTGCGTGCTGTTCATTACTGCTATTCGAGCTGCTGTTATAATCAACATATCCAGCCTGTCGGGTTCAAAGGGACAATGATACTGCTCTGTATACAATCCCATTTCTTCTGCTGCCTTGGCAACCCTTTCAATCATTTCCTTAACACCGGTTCCAGGCTGTCCTTTAATGCTGTATACTTTCATGTCCCTGGAAATCAGCGTGTCTTTAAAGTCCACTATCCCCTTCGGTGTTAAAGCAGACGCAAATAAGTGCCTGGCTTTTGGAGCTGTTTCGTAATTTGGTACCATGCCTTCCAAGACACTTTCCACCAGAAAACGTTGGATTCGATTGTACTTTGGTTTATCAATAGACTCCTCAACATACCATTTGCTTTGATCATATGCCATTTTGGACTGCTTCAAGATATGAAAGGCAGTTTTAAAATGCATGCTGCCTCTCTTGTTAATTTCCTGGACTTCTTCCATATGGGGCTTAAGAATATTTTCATCCCAATACTCCCCAAAATTTACAATCTCATCCAGTGCACCTGGACAGCTGGGATCAAAAATATGAGGTGAGGTACCATCAAGCAAAGCAACTCCAAGTTGAGGAATCACCATTCCATCCAAGGAGTCTGGGTCAGTAGAGCAATGGTGATGTTCCACATCATAACCCCTATCTATCATCTCCCTGCTAATGCTGTTTATAAATGTAGACTTTCCTACCCCTGGTCCTCCCTTGATTATAAAAATCCGATTAGTGGCAGGCTGGATCATATTTTCAAACATAAAATAAGATCCGCGTGTTGTATTCCCTCCCGGGAACATTTTTCTGATTTTGCCTTGTTCAGCCAATATCAACCCTCCTAGTTGACACAATATTTCTCATATCATAGTATGCTAAAAAGGAAGGTGTTGACTAACAATATCATCATATACCCATTCTATTTACGTGTGGGCTTAAACCTTTTCAATCTCAATGCATTGGTCAATACAGATACAGAACTAAATGCCATAGCAGCTGCAGCTATCATAGGATTTAACAGCGGTCCACCAAATATATATAATAGCCCTGCGGCAATAGGTATGCCTGCAGTGTTATAACCAAAGGCCCAGAACAGATTTTGTTTTATGTTCCGTATTGTGCGCTTACTCAGCTCAATGGCTGTTGGAACATCCATTAAATCACTTCTCATTAACACTATATCTGCAGATTCCATAGCTACGTCAGTCCCAGAACCAATCGCTATACCAATATCAGCTTGCGCTAATGCAGGTGCATCATTAATTCCATCTCCTACCATGGCTACTTTTTTACCTTCAAGCTGTAGTTTATTTACTTCTTCTGCTTTGTCTTGGGGCAGCACTTCTGCCAACACTTTATCGATGCCCAGCTGTTTCGCTATGGCTGCTGCCGTTCTTTTGTTATCACCGGTGATCATAACAACCTGGATGTCCATATCATGCAATGCTTTTATAGCTCGAACACTGCTTTCCTTAAGCACATCAGCTACAGCAATAATACCCAGCAGCTTCCCGTCTGAAGTAACATACATAGGCGTCTTACCCTCTTCTGCCAACCTATCAGAGTTTTCCTGTAAGGTAATTGCTATATTTTGATCCAGCATTAATTTTTCATTACCTAACAACATTCTTTTACCTTGAATAACAACTTCAATTCCATGACCAGGAATGGCTTCAAAATCTTCTGTCGGCAGCAATTCCAAGTTCTTTTCTTTTGCCTTATTCATAATGGCTTCGCCTAAGAGGTGCTCTGAACCTGCTTCCGCAGAAGCAGACAAACGCAGCAACTGATCTTCTGTTATTTCATTTGTTGTAATAATATCCGTTACCACCGGCTGCCCTTCCGTCAGTGTGCCTGTCTTGTCAAATATGAGCGTTTTAATTTTATGCGCGGTTTCCAGAGCCTCGCCACTTTTGATGAGCACCCCATACTCTGCACCTTTGCCTGTACCTACCATGATAGCTGTAGGTGTTGCCAGTCCCAATGCACAAGGACAGGCAATAACCAATACTGAAATAAATATCGTTAATGAGAAAACCACGGACTGTCCGGAAATGTACCATACAAGGCCAGCAATTATTGCTATGGCTATAACGATTGGGACAAAGTAACCGGAGATAACGTCTGCCATTTTGGCAATAGGTGCTTTGGAGCCCTGGGCGTCTTCCACTAGCTTTATTATCTGGGACAGGGTTGTATCCTTTCCTACCCTGGTTGCCTCAAATTCGATTGTACCGTTCTTATTAATGCTGGCACCAACTACCTTACTGCCTGGGTTCTTCTCAACTGGAATACTTTCTCCTGTAAGCATAGCTTCGTCAACAGAAGTTCTTCCTGCTGTTACTACCCCATCCACAGGGATTTTCTCACCTGGTTTAACAAGTATGATATCACCTGTTTCCACTTCGTCTATAGGTATTTCCATTTTTTTGCCATCTTGTATTACAGTCGCTGTCTCAGGAGCCAGACCCATTAATTTCTTTATGGATTCTGATGTTTTACCCTTGGTAATCAACTCCAAATATTTACCCAGAAGGATTAAAGCTATAATAGTACCTGCACTTTCAAAATAAAGGTCATGAGCATATTCATGCTGTCCATTAGCTGTTTGAATAATGGCATACAGACCATATATGACAGCTGCCCCTGTGCCGATGGCAATTAAGGAATCCATGTTGGGCTCACATTTAAACAAGCGGCTAAACCCTACAGTGTAGAATCTCCACCCTGCAACAACCACTGGTATTACAAGCAGTAGCTGGATTAGCCCGAAGTTTAGAGGATGAACCTCTGGGTTTATGATTTCAGGTATAGGTAAACCTATCATAGGCCCCATTGCGATATACATAAGAGGTATGGTGAAAACAATGGAGATGATAAATTTTCTCCACAAGGTTTTTTCTTCCTTGGCCTTGCGTTCCTTGTCTTGATCCACTTGTTCTCGGGTATACACATCCAATGCTTTATAGCCGGCTTTGGCCACAGCATTCTTAATTTCTGAAATTTGTATTTGTGAAGAGTCATAAACGACCTTTGCTTTTTCCGTCGCGTAGTTCACATTTACTTCCTTAACACCTTCCAACTTGCCTATTGACCGTTGAACAGCGTTGGCACAGGACGCGCAGGTCATACCAGAGATAGGCATTAGAATTTCTCTTTGTGTTTCCACTATCTCTTCTGTAGCTTCATACCCAGCTTTCTTTATTGTATCTTTTATATTTTGCAGGTTGGTAAGGTTTTCATCAAACTCCACCACTAGTTTTTCTGTTGCTAGATTTACATTGGCAGTCTGAACACCTTCCAATTTTCCTACTCTTCTTTCGACTGTATTTGCACAAGACGCACAGGTCATCCCGGTAATATTCAATGTATTTTTCATATGAACCGTCACATCCTAACTATTTAGCGTATTTGTTTATCAGTTCCATAACCTCATTACAGCTTTAAGGTAGAGATGTCTCGGATTGAAATCTCAAGGTTAACTTCTCCAATGTGCTGTCAAACTGCCTTAGTTTAACTCCAGTCTGCTGCAACATTTTTTTTGAAGCTTTTACACTGTCGGAATCTGCATATTTGTCACTTAGGTAGATGATTTCCTTGATTCCTGCCTGGATGATTGCCTTGGTGCACTCATTACAGGGAAACAAAGTGGTGTAAATCTTATTACCTTCAAAAGAAGCACTCCGATTGTTTAAAATGGCATTCAACTCCGCGTGCACTACATATGGGTACTTGGTATCCAAAGTGTTTCCATCCCGTTCCCAGGGAAATTCATCGTCAGAGCACCCAATTGGAAAGCCATTGTACCCTACACTTAATATTCGATTGGATTTGCTGTCCACAATACACGCTCCAACAGGCGTACTCGGATCTTTACTCCTGTAACCTGAAAGAAGGGCAATCCCCATGAAATATTCATCCCAGCTGATATAATCTTTTCTTTTGCTCAATTAATCCATCTCCTTTGACTACTTAATTCCATGTAATATTACTATATAATTAGTGTGTTGTACTAGTACTTTATAACATCTTAGACTCTCATAAAATCCTTTCAATGTCATCCTGAGCATTTGCGAAGGATCCATCCTATCCAGATTCCTCGTAAACTCGGAATGACAAGATTTTAGTGTTTACAGTCTACTAGTTTGCAATTTAATATATAATACCGAATCCTGGACAAATTGTCCAACAAAAATACCATATTCTCAATATACCTGACAATCATCTTGTAAAATTGACTGAATTCCGTTTCATAAAATTTGCTATTTGGAAGATTGCATTATGGTATCTCTTATGCCATAATATCATAAAAGGAGGTGAATGCATGGTGGTAGAGCGAAAAGTTCTGCTGCACAACCTGAGAGAAATAAAAGATTTTATCATCATGGCCGGTAAATATCAATGTGATATCAAGGTCAAAACGCGAGACAAAATCGTAGATGGAAAAAGCATGATGGGCATAATTTCTTTAGTGGGTTGTCAGCCCCTCACCGTAGTTGCCGAAGGCGACGATGCCTATGAATTTGCCGGGCAGCTGGATCTCAGCAATTATCGATATCAATGAAAAAAGTATCTCAAACATGAAATGAGATACTTTTTTACTTTATATATTTATTAAAGTGAGATAAGCCGTAAGCCGAGTTCTGTCGTGAATGATCATCTGTCTAGGCTTGCTGTTACCAGTAAGCTCAAGCAACCTTTCCCGGGACGCAGCGGGCTGCCGCTTTTTATGTCCTCTATCAGGTCTTGCTCCGGATGGGGTTTACATAGCCAATCCAGTCGCCTGGATGCTGGTGAGCTCTTACCTCACCTTTCCACACTTACTTCCTGGAAGTTGGAAGTTTGATGTTAGATGCTAGACTCAAGAACAGCTGCGAAGCCAAACCTGGATCCAACTTCCAACCTCTAACTTCTAACCTCCAAAAAGCGTTATCTTTCTGTTGCACTTTCCTTGGAGTCGCCTCCACTGGGTATTACCCAGCACCCTGCCCTGCGGAGCTCGGACTTTCCTCGTCTGCCTTCAGGCAGCCGCGATCATTTGTCTTACTCACTTTATATTTTTATTTCGGAATTTTATGATAGCATACTATGAAAATTGCGTCAACTGGAAACCGATTCCTGATCAAACAAAATCCTGCCG
>DIQU01000001.1:0-6976 GCA_002426555.1 Firmicutes bacterium UBA5454
GTATGACACAGATGCCGGTTCAAAGATCTTCATTCTGACCTTTTAATTATAAGCATGACGATATTAGGATCCAAATAAAGCATTGGCAAATTCCTTTGCTTTGAAGGGCTGCAAGTCATCCATTTGCTCACCGACTCCAACGTAATAAATAGGAATGTCGAGCTGGGACTTGATGGCAATTACTACGCCGCCTTTTGCAGTACCGTCCAGCTTGGTTAGAGCAATACCTGTAATACCGACTGCTTCCTTGAATAAAGAAGCCTGAGTTATGGCATTTTGACCTGTTACTGCATCTATTACCAATAAAACCTCTTTGTGGGCATCAGGAAACTCCCGGTCAATAATACGATTGATTTTTTCCAATTCATTCATTAGATTCTTTTTATTATGAAGTCTCCCCGCCGTGTCGCACAGAAGAACATCGGTTTTTCTGGATTTGGCAGATTGAACCGCATCATAAACTACAGCAGCGGGATCTGCTCCTTCCTCATGACGAATAACAGGTACCTGTGCCCACTTGCACCATAGCTCTAACTGTTCTCCGGCAGCAGCGCGGAAGGTATCGGCAGCTGCTACCAGTATCTGTTTTCCTTCATTGTGATAACGGTTGGCCAGCTTACCTATTGTGGTTGTTTTACCTACACCATTTACTCCCACTACCAATATAACTGTTGGGCTTTTGAGGCTTATATCATGGCTGCCTTTTTCCAAAATAGAGGTGATTTCTTCCTTTAACAAGTCCTTTATTTGAGGAACATCCCCAATTTTTTCATCTTTGACTCTTTTTCGGATATGTTCCACTATTAGCTGAGTAGTTTGCACTCCTACATCAGCAATAATCAGGGTTTCTTCCAGTTCTTCAAAGAAATCGTCATCTATCTCTCTATAATATTTTAACAATTCATCCACTCGGCTGGTAATTCCGCTTCGTGTTTTTCTTAAACCTTCCTTAAGCTTCGCAAAAAAATTCTTCTCTTTATTTTGCTTTTCCATTGTTTCCTCCTGTATTTGGCACTAGGCACTGGGCACTTAGCGTTGCTGGATATGGGTAGTTAGCTTACCATTTCATCAAATTTTACGGAAATCATCTTTGATACACCTTTTTCTTCCATAGCTATGCCATAAAGGGAGTCGCAGACCTCCATAGTTCCCTTTCTATGGGTAATGACAACAAACTGGGTGTCATTGGAGAATTCTCTGATGAACTTACCGAACTGGTTGACATTGTTGTCATCCAGAGCAGCATCTATCTCATCCAGCACACAAAATGGGGTTGGCTTGTGCTTCAGTATGCCAAAAAGAATTGCTATTGCAGTTAGTGCACGTTCTCCGCTGGATAGAAGTGATAGTCTCTGCAGCTTCTTGCCTGGAGGCTGTGCTATAATTTCAATACCGCAGTTTAAAACATCATCCGGGTCTTCTAGGAGCAATTGTGCTTGCCCACCGCCAAACAACTCCCTGAAGGTATGTTCGAAACATCGATTTATTATGGAAAACTCCTCTCGGAATCTTTTCTTCATGGTGGAGGTGATATCTCTGATTATTCCTCGCAGGTTTTCCTTTGCTGTAATCAAGTCATCTCTTTGCTCATTTAAAAATTGATAGCGTTCACTTACCCGTTTATAATCTTCGATTGCGTTAACATTGACATCTCCAAGATCGGAAATCCCTTTTTTAAAATTTTGAATCTGTTGATTGATGCTTGTCAGGTTGCTATCCTTATAGGTAATCGCTGTCTGCCAGGTAAGCTCATATTCCTCCCAGATTTTATTCTGAAAGTTTTCCAGCTCTACTTCATACCTTGAGCACTGAACCTCAAGCTTATATTTCCTGTCGGTAATATCAGCTGTGGTCTGGCTCCATTCCCTCAGCTTATTTTCCATTTTTTGAAGACGCTCTTCCAGGCTCGATCGTTTTTTATCGGTTTCATCCATAGTAGCTTGCAGCTCAGAAGCTCTGTTTTCCATACAGGATAATTCCTCTGTTTCATCTTCTATTTTTCTATGGATGCTGTCTATCTCCATATTGTTGGATTTTTGCTGTTGTTCTCTGAATTCAATACCCTTGAAATTCCGGAGCAAATCTTCCTCAATACGATTGCCTTGTTCCTTCAGGCTTTGAATCTCTTGCTTCATAGCTGCAACTTGCACTCGTATATCAGTTTGTTCATTACTGCAGGCATCTCGGGCTGCCTGCTTCTCATTAAGGAAAGCTTCTGAATCTTTGACCATTTCATTAATGTCGGCGTTCCTGCTTTCCAGATCCTCAAGTTCCTGATTACCAATACTGATGGAAGCAAGTAAAGTATCAAGGTTTTGTTTAATTTGCTGCCCTTCATCATATAAAGAAGATAATTCCTTATCTTCAAGGTCTATCTGATTGTTTACTCCATTGTAGCTCTCTTCCCCGGAGGCAAGACTTTGTTCCAATTCCCTCAGCGAGTTCTCTATCTTTTCCAGACAGCCTTTCTGTTCCCTGTATCTTGTCAGTTTTTCCTGTCGCTTGTTTTCAATTCGCGCAAGAACTTTACGTTGGGTTTTTATGTCTTTCCGGATATTGTCAATTTCTCTTTTTCGCCCCAGGATGCTGATACTTTTTACAGCACTGCTACCGCCGGTCATTGAGCCCCCGGCATTTACCATATCCCCTTGCAAAGTAACTATACGAAAGGAGTATGTAAAACGGCGAGCCATTCTGACAGCAGAGTCCATATCATCAGCTATTACCACTCTGCCTAGAAGGTTATCCAGTATCCCCTGATATTTTGATTCACAGGAAACCTGTTCCGAGGCTATTCCTCTGCAGCCCTCCATACTGATTACTTCACGTTCCTTTTGTGACAGGCGTCTGCTCTTAACTGAGGAAACCGGCAGGAAAGTGGCACGCCCGTATTTGTTATCCCTGAGAAAGGAAATCAAGTACTTTGCGTCTTCTTCATCTTGAGTGACTATATGCTGCAAACTTCCTCCCAAAACGGTTTCGACAGCCGTTTCAAATTCTTCCGGCACATGTATCAATGAAGCCACGACACCACAGACCTTGCTCGAGATTACCGAGTTGGATTGACAGGCAGACAGAATCTCCTTAACGGCTTTATGGAAGCCTTCATATCCTTTTTTCATATCTTCCAATAAATTCAGTCTGGAGAGCTTTCCTTCCAAAAGCTGCTTTTCCTTTTGAATTTGCTCTTCCTGAGTAAAAAGGGATTGTTTTTCCTCATCTAAAAAAATTATCAACGCTGTTTTTTTGGTATTATTATCATCCAGGCTCTTTTTTGTTGACATAATTTTATTATGTATACTGGATTTTGTCTGGAGCAGGGAATCCCGCTCCCGGACTCTGTCCTTTGTCAATTCTTCTATTTTATCCAGCCTGCTTTTCCAGCTGCTTTCCATTGTATGATAGCGGCTTAATTGACTTTTGCAGTCTGACATCCGCTGCAATACATGAATTATATCTCCTTTGGTTTCCTTTATGTGCTGTTGGTAGTTGGAAATCTCCTGATTCAACTGTTCCAGGTTCGCCAGTAAAATTTCGGCTTTTTCACTTGCTTTTTTAAAAGCCTGTCTTCTTTTAGAGACAGTGACTCCAAGAATTTTCTGGTTTTCCTGAACTTCCCTGATATCTTGTTCTTTTATTGCAATCTCTTCCAGCAGCCTGATATTGTCCCGTTCAAATTGCCGTATCCGTTCCAGATTCAGGTTTTGTTCTCCCTTTATTTTTTCCGAGGTATTCAGCAGATCATATCGTTCCGTGCGGGCTGCATCTGTTTCCCGTTTCAAGGTATCAAGGTTCTGAGACAGGGAGTTTCGATCGGACTCCATGGTACCGGCTTGATTTTTTCGAGAACAAGCCTCCTCTTCCAACTGCATAATCTGTCCTTTAAGTTCCTCAATTCGTTCAGTATGACGACTGTATTGGTTTAGGAACTGATTGATTTCATAAATTTTCAATTGCTCTTTCAAATGCAGGTATTCCTTTGCAGTGCCGGATTGTCCTTCCAATGGAATTAACTGCTGCTCCAACTCCAACAAAATGTCTTCGATTCGTACCAGGTTCTCTTGAGTCTTGTCCAGTTTTTTTGCTGATTCATCTCGTCTTGTCTTATATTTTACTATGCCGGCTGCTTCTTCAAATATATATCTGCGATCTTCTGAACGGGTGCCCAGTATCTCTTCAATTCTACCCTGACCAATAATAGAGTATCCTTCTTTACCCACTCCTGTGTCCATAAACAGCTCAACAATATCTTTCAGACGGCAGGCGCTGCGGTTGATAAAATATTCGCTTTCTCCGGAACGAAACACTCTGCGTGTTACAGTTACCTCCGAATATTCTATCGGCAAAGCTTCGTCCATGTTGTCCAGTGTAAGGGATACTTCGGCAAAACCAAGCGATTTCCTCACCTGGGTACCGGAGAAGATAATGTCCTCCATTTTGCTGCCCCGGAGAGACTTTGCGCTTTGTTCGCCCAATACCCAGCGAACCGCATCAGCAATATTGCTCTTGCCGCTGCCATTCGGTCCGACGATGGCAGTGATGCCCTTGTCAAATTTCATATAGATTCGATCTGCAAAAGACTTGAATCCATAAATCTCCAGTTTTTTTAACAGCAAAATTCCAACACCTCAATTTTTATCAAGTCTGTCCAATGCATCCTGTGCAGCTTGCTGCTCGGCTTCCTTCTTACTCTTTCCCTGACCTTTTCCCATAGGGGTTTCTCCATGGTATACAGCAGCTGTGAACCACTTGTCGTGATCAGGGCCTGACTCATTAATAATTCGATAACCTATTTCCAAAGTGGAAATGCTTTGAAGCAATTCCTGTAAATTAGTTTTAAAGTCTTTAATGCCTTCTCCTGCTATAAAGGATTCAATGGCTGGTATCATTAGTTTTAATACAAATATTTTAGCCGTTTCCAAACTGCTGTCCAGGTACGTAGCCCCAATAACAGCTTCCATGGCATCGGCTAAAATAGAAGGACGAATTCTTGCTCCGGCATGTTCTTCTCCCTTTCCCAGGCGTAAATAATCACCCAGCTTGATTTCAGATGCCTTTTTTGCTAAAGATTGCTCGGAAACGACACCGGCACGTATTTTACTAAGCACTCCTTCCGAATAGTCAGGATAGGTTTTATAAAGGTAATCACTGACAGCAAGACCCAAAACGGAATCACCCAGGAATTCCATACGTTCATTAAAGGGTATGCTGCTTTTTGTTTCATTGGCATAGGAGCTATGGGTAAGGGCAGTTCTAATAAGAGAAACTTCCTTAAATTCATAATCCAGAATTTTATAAATTTGCTCTAGGGGCGGCATTTGCGCCATGCATGAGTCACATCCTTATAGATTCCTCGCAAACTCGAAATGACAAGATTTGGTATTACAGTCTGCTAGAGCCATTATATACGATATTCTATTTTATATCAATTGGGTTTTCAGCCAAAATAAAGCGTTTCCACTGCTGACAACAATTGCTGTAAGCAAGTACGGAAACGCCTTGAAGATTATAGGCTGCCAACTATTTCTCAAATTTCCCAATGATTATGGCAGCGTTCTGTCCGCCAAAACCAAAGGAATTGGATAAGGCGGCATTGATTTTACCACTTCGCCCTGTGTTCGGCACATAATCCAGATCGCACTCAGGGTCTGGGGTTTCATAGTTTATGGTAGGCGGTATAAATTGGTCTTCTATGGCCTTAACCAATATAATTGCTTCAATACCGCCGGCTGCTCCAAGAAGATGACCGGTCATGGATTTGGTAGAACTTATGGGAACTTGATAAGCGTGTTCTCCAAATACCGACTTAATACCGGCTGTTTCAAACTTGTCGTTATAAGGTGTGGAGGTTCCATGAGCATTTATATAATTTATATCTTCTGGAATCATACCGGCATCTGCCAGGGCTTCCTTCATAGCACGTGCACCGCCTTCTCCTTCTGGAGCAGGAGCTGTTATATGATAGGCATCTGCAGACAAACCATAGCCGGCTATCTCTGCAAGGATGGCAGCACCCCGATTAACTGCGTGTTCATAACTTTCCAACACCAGGATGCCTGCACCTTCTCCCATTATAAATCCATCTCGATTTAAGTCAAAGGGTCTGCATGCAGTTTTAGGATCATCATTGCGGGTGGAAAGTGCTCTCATAGAGCAAAAACCTGCAAGAGCAAGCGGGGTAATGGGGGCTTCGCTGCCACCGGTGATTATAATATCAGCATATCCATGACTGATGCTTCTGTATGCCTCGCCAATAGCATTGGCAGCTGACGCACATGCGGTAACCACTGTCAAATTAGGACCTTTAGCATCATATGCAATGGAAATCTGTCCAGCTGCCATGTTACCTATCATCATAGGTACAAAGAAAGGGCTGATTCTGCCTGGACCCTTGTTATACAAAACGTTACACTGATTTTCCATTGTTTCAATTCCACCTACACCGGAGCCGAGAATAACGCCAAAACGTTCTTTATTGATCTTCTCTCTGTCTAATCCAGCTTGATTCACTGCCATAGCGGATGCTGCAAGTGCATACTGGGTATAGTGATCCATGCGTTTGGCTTCCTTTTTATCCATATAGTCCACAGGGTCAAAATCATTAACCTCTGCTGCAATTTTTGCACTGAAATTTCCAACATCAAAACGTGTAATGATACCTATTCTGCTGATTCCCTTGCAAATATTACTCCAAAAAGAATCAATTGTGTTTCCCAAGGGGGTAATTGCGCCCATTCCCGTTACTACTACTCTTTTTTTCATCATAAAATAAACCTCCTGTCTTCTTAAGGAGTTGTAAATATTGTTGTTAATGCATTAAGTTTACAAAAAATGAATAAGTGCTGATTGAATAATTGATCGGATTCCCTCAAAACAGAGAATCCGATCGAAAAAAATATTAGGAATGTGACTTGATATAGTCAACAACATCGCCTACCTTGACGATTTTCTCTGCCTCTTCATCTGGAATTTCCAT
>DIQU01000001.1:7248-49674 GCA_002426555.1 Firmicutes bacterium UBA5454
TTTCCTCAACGCCCAGCTGTTCTGCTATGATCTCTCTTACCTTTTCAAACATCCCTTACACCTCCTCTCAAGACAATTAAAAGTTTGATAATAATATGTAGTTCCTAAACATATTATTACATATTCATTCCACCGTCAACAAAGACAACTTGTCCGGTCAAATATTGGCTTTCTTCTGAAGCAAGGAAAGCTGCAACATTGGCAACATCTTCCGGTCTCCCATATCGTTTTAGAGGGATTGTGGATAAAATACCGTCTTTCTGCTGCTCAGTCAAGGCATCAGTCATATCCGTCTCGATGAAACCAGGTGCGATGACATTCACCAAAATATTTCTTGGGGCAAATTCCTTTGCGATGGATTTGGAAAATCCGATAACTCCTGCTTTGGAAGCTGCATAATTGGCCTGCCCGGCATTCCCTGCTACACCTACAACTGAAGATATATTTATAATTCTTCCCTGACGTTTTTTCATCATGTATTTGCATGCTGATTTTGTGGTGAAGAAAACACTGCTTAAGTTTGCAGACAGCACCTGGAACCAATCTTCTTCTTTCATGCGAATAAGCAGACTGTCTCGAACAACCCCTGCATTATTTATTAAAATATCAAGACCTCCGAGGATCTTAATGGTTTCGTTTATCAGTGTTTCTGCTTCTTCCCGTTTTGAAACATCAGCCTTTAATGCGACTGCCTGCCGTCCCATTTCCTGGATTTTCAATACTACTTCTTCTGCTTTATCCCTGTTGTTGGAATAGTTTACAGCGACATCAGCCCCAAGTTCTGCCAATTTGAGTGCACAAGCTCTGCCAATACCCCTTGAAGCCCCTGTAATTAAAGCTGTCTTCCCGGTTAAATCCATAGGCATGTTACTGTTCCACCTCCTTGAGTGCATTGAAAACATTTTTCAAAGAAACTGAATCCTCTACATTATATATATTTACTGTTTTATCAATTTTTTTGATAAATCCGCTTAGTACCTTTCCAGGGCCTACCTCAATAAAATTATCAACCCCTTGAGAAAGCATATAACGGATGCAGTCTTCCCAGCGAACAGGGCTGCTGACTTGTGCTGCAAGCATACTTCTGACTTCATCCCCGCTTACAGCAGGCTTTGCACTTACATTTTGTACTACTGGAATTACAGGTTTTTTTATCTTTATTTGTTTCAGCTCATTTTCCAGTGCATTTCCTGCAGTTTTAAGCATGGGAGAATGGAAAGGACCGCTGACCGAAAGGGGAACCACTCGCTTTGCGCCAGCTTCCATTGCTAGTTGAGAAGCTTTTTCTACTGCCTTTCCGTCACCGGATAATACCATCTGACCGGGGCAATTATAGTTTGCTATAATCACTGTGCCAAGTTCAGAAGCCGTCTCACAACAGAGCAAAAGCTTGTCTTCTTCCAAACCCAGTATCGCTGCCATAGTGCCTCTGCCCGCAGGTACTGCTTCATTCATCAGCTGGCCGCGCTTTCGGACTAGAGGAAGAGCATCTTCATAGCTGATGGAATTTGCTGTAACCAGCGCACTGTATTCTCCAAGACTCAGCCCGGCTGCCATAGCGGGAACAATTCCCTCACTCATCAACAGCTGAGATATGGCCGTACTAACCATGAGAACAGCAGGCTGGGTGTTCTCCGTCTTTTTAATATCTGCATCACTGCCATGGAAGATGAGCTTAACAAAATCTTCTTTAAGTATTTCATCGGTTTTATTAAAAATTTTACTGATAATATTAAAATAATTATATAATTCCATACCCATACCCACGTATTGAGCTCCTTGTCCAGGAAAAATAAAAGCCGTTTTCATAAATTACCCTGCCTTATAATTGGATTTTACTGATATCAGTTTTATTTCAGATTGCCTTTTTATCTGTTTTGTTGTCCATGGACCACTTTATAATGTTGGAAGCCCATGTTAATCCGCCGCCGAAACCTACCATACAAACATTGTCACCTTTATTGATTCTGCCTGCCTTTACCGCCTCATCCAATGCTACCGGTATGGATGCTGCAGAAAGGTTTCCATACCTGTCCAAGTTTAAGTACATCTTTTCTTCATCCAACCCCAGACGTTTGGCAACGCTGTTGATTATGCGGATGTTTGCCTGATGGGGTACTACACAATCCAAGTCGTCTTTGCTGATCCCTGCCAGATCCATGACTTTTTCTGCTGCAGATGACATGATTTTTACAGCAAACTTGAATATTTCACTTCCATCCATGTGTATATAATGGTAATCATGCAGCAGAGTTGCTGCGGAAGCAGGCATTCTGGAGCCGCCGGCCTTCACGTTTAGAGAGCCTCCATTGCTGCCATCAGCGCCCATGTATTGAGCTAAAAATCCATAACCTTTCTCTACACGGCTGACTACTGCTGCACCTGCGCCGTCACCAAAGAGAATACAGGTTCCTCTGTCCTTGTAATTGGTGATTCGGCTCAAACACTCCCCACCGATTACAAGAATGTTCTTATAAAAGCCTGTAGCAATAAATTGCTGGGCTACATTCAAAGCATATAAGAAACCTGAGCAGGCTGCTTCAATATCAGAAGCTGATGCATTAACTGCACCAATGTTGCTTTGAACAATGCATGCTGTAGATGGAAATGGCATGTCCGGGGTCACAGTGGCTACCAGAATCATATCCAGATCTTTTGCATCCATACAGGCATCATCCAGTGCTCGAAGTGCTGCTATGGTGCTTAGATTGGAGGTAGCTTGATTTTCGCTGGCAATCCTTCTCTCACGAATTCCAGTTCGAGATACAATCCAATCATTTGATGTCTCTACTATTTTTTCAAGATCTTTATTGGTAATAATTTTATCCGGCACATAGGAACCAGTTCCTACGATGCCTGCAGAATATAAGCTTGCTTTCATGGTTAGTCCTCCATCTCTGTTGTCAAGATGCTTTTTATCTGCTGCAACACGTTATTTTCCAGGTATAGTTTTCCCTGGCGAATGGCATTTTTTATTGCTGTACCATTGGAACTGCCATGAGCCTTTATTATTCCACCATTGATGCCAAGGAGGGGGGCACCGCCTGTTTCTGTGGAATCCATTCCCTTCTTGAATTGCATCAGGCTGGGTTTTAACATGAGGGCACCCAGCTTGCTGCGAGTAGTCTTCATCATTGTTTCCTTTAACATTCCAACCAAGCTGTGAGCAAAACCTTCCGTATACTTCAGTACTATGTTTCCAGTAAATCCATCGCATACCAGAATATCTACAACCCCTTCCGGAACATCCCTGGCTTCCGTATTCCCCACAAAGTTAATCCCTTTGGTTTCCTTCATAAGCCTGTAAGCTGATTTATAAAGCTCACTGCCCTTGGTCTCTTCGGTACCTATGTTCAGCAAACCAACCGAAGGATTCTTTTTGCCAACTACATTTTCCATGTAAACAGTACCCATTATGGCAAACTGAACCAAATTTTCCGGCTTGCACTCCGTGTTGGCTCCCATATCAAGAAGCAAGGTGCTGCGCTTCCTGTAAGGGATTAGAGAGGTAAGAGCAGGACGATCAATACCCTTGATACGACCTACCTTCAGCAGACCTCCTGCTAGAAGGGCACCGGTGCTGCCGGCCGAAATCAGTACACTGTTGCTTTCTTTTCGCATAATTTCCATAGCTTTGACCAAAGAACTGTCGGGTTTGCCTTTTATGGCTTTAACTGGGCTGTCTTCCATGGTGATGATCTGAGTCGTATGTACAATTTTAAAACGATCCATTGGCGCGTTCAAGTTTCTTAATTCCTGTTCCAACAATTGTCCGTCGCCTGTCAGGGTAATATGAATTCCATACTCCAAAACAGCCTCAACACTACCCTTGACGATTTCCTGCGGCGCATGATCTCCTCCCATTCCATCCACAATGATTTTCATACTTTGTCACTCCTATTCTCTCCGATACTTACCAGAATGAACTTACCGCGAAAAGCTTCCTCATGGCGAACCTTGATAAATACCCAAACAAAATACTTATTGCCCCGGGTGCGTGTCACTTGAGCCTTGGCTACCAGCTTGTCACCGACAAAAATCGGCGTCTTGTATTTGATATTGGCTACACCGGTTAAAGCGACTTTGGCATCGATTACCGCTATGGCCAGGGATTCTGCCTGTGCAAATATATAATGCCCTCGTACTATTTGCGACCTTTCAAATACCATTTCTTCAGTAGTCTGCAAAATGGAGATACCGCTGACACCAAGCTCCAAATCAACAATCTCCCCTATGACTTCTGCGGCAGCGATGGTTCGAAGTTTGTTCTGATTTTCAGAAGCTACTGCTCGGATGCGTTCCCGAAGCTCCGGTATGCCAAGTTCCAATCGATCAAGGCGGATGGTCTGGATACTGACATTAAAATTATCGCTTAGTTCTTCATCTGTTATAAATGGATCCTCCTGCAGAACATCGATCAATCCCTGTTGCCGTTCTTTTTTGGGCAAGGTGTTTTTAGTCATCTTTTCACCTCCTAATGGATTGTTATGCCGTACTATCTGTTATTAGTACCAGATGCTAACACCAGTATAAAATAGTTCGTATTATTTTGCAATACCTATTTTTAAGATCTTTCACTTCGTTCTGGATGACAATCTAATATTTCCAAATAAGTTTACTAAAAAAGCAAATTAATCAGGGATATATAATACAGGATTATTTCCTATGTTCTATATTCAAACTATCTTTTATAAGCAAAAGGAGCACTTGTTATAAGAGTGCTCCTTGGAGTATGCAAATTATTCAGCTGTTTCAATTACCTTTTTCCTGTCATAATATCCGCATTTCTTACATACACGGTGGCTCAGCTTCATTTCGCTGCACTGCGGGCATTCTGTTACAGCCGGTGTGCTGATTTTCCAGTTAGCCCTTCTCTTATCTCTTCGTGCTGAAGTTGATCTTCTCTTGGGTACAGCCATTTTCTACACCTCCTCGCCTTCGGTGGTAAAGAAATCCTTCAATACCTGCAAACGCTCATCTGCCAAATGGTCGGAATCGTCATCCTCTGTATTGAAACATTTACATTTCTCTTGATTTAAATTGGAGCCGCACAGGGCACAAAGACCCTTACAGTTTTCCTTACACCTTCTAAGAATGGGAAGCTCCAATAACAGGAATTCCTGTACAATCCTTGTTAGATCCACATCGCTGCCTTCGTATGGAAAAGCATCCATGTTGTCCTCGTCCAAGTCTCTATCATCCAAAATACCCTCAACAGCGGGCTTTACCAGTCTTGTTTCAAAAGAGAAATCCAAGCGTTGACTGTAGCTTTCCAGGCAAAATCCGCATTGCAGGATGATTTCACTTTTGACATTTGCATTAAGCTCCAGTATATCTCCTCTTTTAACGATCAGCCCGCTTACCGATATTGGTTTCCTAAAGCTGAGCGGCTCGCCCTGCCAGGTAAGGTCCGGTAACTTAAGACTGATATCAAAGCTTTGATTGGAGTCTTTCTCCTGTAATAAATCTTCAAAATGAATTTTCAAGAATATCACCTCATGAGCTTCGATTTTTAATTATAGGTTTGTACCGGAAATTTGTCAAGAACTTGAATTCCTTCTTAAATAATAAATGATATTAAATCAATTCCATGGTTTCCCGGGCTATCATAAGCTCTTCATCAGTAGGAATAACCAAAACGGAAATTTTGGATTTGTCCGTAGTTACAGGACCTTCCTTCACTTTGCCTGGTATATTGTTATTTCGCTCTTTGTCGAAGTCAATTCCCATATACTCCAAACTGGTGCATATATCTTCACGAATAACTGATGTATTCTCTCCAATACCGGCAGTAAATACTATGCAGTCTACCCCACCCATGGCAGCTGCATAAGATCCTATAAATTTTTCCACCTGGTAATCGTATACATCCAGTGCGATTTTTGCTCGTTTATTGCCTTCTTTTGCTGCACTTACCAAATCCCTGAAGTCACTGCTGATGCCAGACAAGCCCAATACACCGGAACGCTTGTTCAATATTTCATTGACTTCATCTGAGCTTAGACCTGCCTTTTCCATCATATAGTTGATAATTGCCGGATCAATGCTGCCTGATCTGGTCCCCATGGGAACTCCTTCCAGGGGAGTAAAGCCCATACTGGTATCTATGGATTTACCATGTTTGACAGCAGTAATACTGGCACCATTGCCCAAATGGCAGGTGATAATCTTAAGAGAGTCCAAGGGCTTGTTCAATAATATGGCAGCTCTCATAGCCACATATTTATGAGAGGTTCCATGAAAACCATAGCGGCGAATTCCGTATTCTTCATAGGCTTCATATGGAACAGCATAAAGAAAAGCCTTGTTAGGCATCGTTTGATGGAAGGCAGTATCAAAAACTGCAGTCATGGGGACGTTGGGCATTATGTTTTTGCAAGCCTCAATTCCCATGATATTGGCTGGGTTATGAAGAGGTGCCAGTTCCACATTTTTCTTTATTGCATCCATAACCTCTTCATCGATAATAACGGATTTGGAGAATTTTTCACCACCGTGCACTACACGATGACCTACTGCACTTATTTCACTCATATCCTTAATGACACCATACTCTGGATGCACTAGAGCACTTATAACCATCTTGATGGCATCTATATGATTATCAAATTGCGTATCCACCACTACACTATCCTTGCCTAATGGTGAATGATTCAACTTTGAATCGGGGATTCCAATTCGTTCTGCATTACCCTTGGCTAGAACCTTTTCATCGTCCATATCGATCAGTTGATATTTCAAAGATGAACTTCCCGCATTTATAATTAATATTTTTTTCATCGTCAATAACCTCCTATAAGGCTGTTTGAAGAACGGTAACAGCTACTGCATTTACGATATCCATTGGATTGCAGCCTCTGGATAAATCGTTAACCGGCAAGGCCAGTCCCTGACAAATTGGCCCTATAGCCTCTGCACCGGCCAAGCGCTGAGTTAATTTATATGCGATGTTGCCGGAATCCAAATCGGGGAAAACCAGTACATTGGCCCTTCCTGCTACCTTGCTGTCAGGTGCCTTGCTCTTTGCTACGCTTTCAACCAAAGCAGCATCTCCCTGCAGCTCACCGTCAAACAGGAATTGAGGAGCCAGTTCACGGGCTATTCTGGTTGCTTCCCTTACCTTGTCAATTCGAGGGTGTTCAGCACTTCCCTTGGTGGAATAGGACAATAGTGCAACAACAGGCTCGTATCCAACAACCTGCTCCATGGTTTTCGCTGTAGAAACGGCTATGGCACCCAGCTGTGCTGCATCCGGATCGGGATTCAAACCGCAATCTCCATATACAAAGGCACCATCGGAACCAAAGCTTTTATCCGGCATTTCTATAATAAAGCAACTGGAAGCAACCGGGATGCCTGGCGCTGTTTTAATAATCTGCAGCGTAGGACGCAGAACATCACTGGTGGCATTGGCAGCGCCTGCTGTCATTCCATCGGCATCTCCCATTTTTACCATCATGACCCCGAAATAAAGAGGGTCCTTTATGACTTCTCTGGCTTTTTCCAGGGTCATACCCTTGTGTTTCCGCAGCTCTGTGAATTTCTGTGCATAGTTTTCCATTTTTTCAGATTTGAGATGATCCATTAACTCCACTCCGGTCAGATCCCAGTTATTTTCCTCAGCCATCTGTAAAACCTTATCCGGGCTTCCAAGTATTATAACTTTGGCTACCCCCTGTTTTGTGACTTCCGCTGCGGCCTCTACTACCCGAGGATCGTATCCTTCCGGAAGAATAATGACTTTTCCAAGCTTTGCAGCTCTCTCTCGCATACTCTTTAGTACTGCCACTAATATTACTCCCTTCATGTAACTGTATTATTTAACATCAATTGCAGGTTTGTTAAAAAGCTGACAACCAACAATCAATCTTCTACATATAAGCCCAAAATCCTCTAAAAACGTTCAAGTTTGAAATAATTCATCTTGCCCTGCCTGATGAATGGAGGTAAAATACCCATAAGACAATTAACAAGGAGCATATTATGAAAGTTCTGGGGATCATAGCTGAATACAATCCATTTCATTACGGTCATTTGTTACATATGAAGCAGTCCCTGAAGCTGTCCAAGGCTGATTATATCATTGCAGTCATGTCAGGTCAATTTACCCAGCGAGGAGAAGCTGCTATAGTTGACAAATGGATTCGAGCCAGAGCTGCTGTAGCCTGCGGAATAGACCTTGTTTTAGAGCTCCCTGCTGTTTATGCCGTTCAAACTGCTGAACTTTTTGCCCGGGGCGGAATCCAGCTGCTTAACCATACCGGACTGACCACCCATGTCTGTTTTGGCAGTGAAACCGGCGAACTGGACCCTCTTCAAAGCATTGCCGATATCCTTACTGATGAGGATGAAAAATTCAGAAAACTGTTAAGAAAATATTTGGCACAAGGTCTGTCCTTCCCATCTGCAAGGCAAAAGGCCGTAGAAGATTATAATCCAGGTCTTCAAGAAGCTGAAATTCATGCAGCCATGTCAAAAAGCAATTCAATTTTGGCCATCGAATATTTGAAGGCTCTAAATAAAAGCAACAGCAGCATAATACCCCTTACCATACCTAGAATTCGAGCATCTTACGGCAGTACTCGAATTAGAAAAGGTATAGCCAGCGCTTCCTCTATTCGTAAGGAGATTTTTCAAAATGGTCTGACTCAACGGGTTAAGGAGGCTGTCCCTTTACCTGTTTATCAAATATTATCAGATTCCATTGCTAACGGCATGGGTCCTATTGATAATACTGCCTTTGGCGATTTTATATTGGGCATACTGCGCAGAAGCAGCCTTAGTGAAATTGCTTCCTGGATGGATGTGACCGAGGGATTGGAGAACCGTATCAAGGAACAGGCTCAATCTGCATGCAGTCTGGATGAATTCCTTTCCCTTGTAAAAACCAGGCGCTATGTCCATACAAGACTACAACGGATTCTAATACATGGTCTGCTAAACCTGACTACTGAAAGTTTTCATGAGCTTAACGATATAACCGGACCAAAGTATTTGCGTATTCTGGCCTTTTCCAATAAGGCCATGCCTCTTATGAAGAGGCTGCAGGAAACTGCTCAAGTACCTGTTCTAACCAAGGCTGCTCATATCAATCGCTGCAGCTTGCCAGTACAAAGGATGTTTGCCTATGACTGCCTTGCTACAGATCTCTACAGCCTTGCTTTAACCAACCCCGAGATTCGCCGAGGGGGCAGGGATTTTACACAGAGAATATTTCCTGTTTAAGCGGTTGATTCTCTATTTTTCTGCATGGTCTCCTCATAATTTTTATCCGAATATTTTTTAGTATCAGCTTTTTTCAGTAAGGTCCTCAGATCATCCATAGCTGCATGCGCAGCTGATCTGCCTGCTTCTATGATAATATCGATATTTTCCAATGACAAGGGATTGGCTAATTCCACATCAGGATGTATTATGATGTCCCCGGAAGGTATGGTGTGCTTGCTTATTTCCAAGCCCATAACATCCATAGTCTGTATTATGGTTTCAATAAAATTTTCAGGAGCTCTGTGCAAACCGCGAAAGGATACATCAACACCGATTACTATTTCAGCTCCCATTTCCCTCACAACATTTACGGGAACCCGTTCCAAAATACCTCCATCTATCAGCACCCTGTCACCATCTAGTACCGGCTGAAATACTCCCGGGATGGAGATGCTGGCTCGGACGCCTTCATACACCTTTCCTTCTTGTATAATAACTCTTTCGCAGGTAATAAGATCAACGGCGGTAACAGCTAAAGGAATATCCAAGTCCTTGAACTCCTGATCTTTTGTTAACAGTTTAATCAATTCAACAACTCGTTTGCCTCGTATAAAACCTCTCCTGGAAAAGCCTACATCGTATAAGCTTGAATTCAGGTTTTCTGATATTCCTTCCATCATTTTAGGAGTCACTCCTGCTGCATAAATCGCACCAATAATGGCACCGATACTGCTCCCTGCTATGTAATCAGGTTTAATCCCATTTTCTTCTAAAACCTGTAACACCCCAATATGCGCAAAACCCCTGGAAGCTCCTGACCCCAGTGCCAGCCCGAATTTTGGTTTTTCTTTCATAGAATCACTCCTTTCTTAATACATATATTATTGTCTATTATCGGTAAATAAAACATTTTAAAAATTAGGGGTTGCAATTTTACTATGAATAAAAAAGAAAACAGTTGGATGGGAATATGCCCTGGATTGATTGCACTTGCGTTCCTGGCGGCTATCTTTTTCTATCCAGTAGTATCATTTCAAGCTGCCTTGTCCGGTCTGAATATTTTTCTGCAATCAGTATTTCCCGCTCTTCTTCCCTTCTTCATATGCTCTGAAGTAATGATCGGACTTGGCATGGTTGATCTTCTTTCTGTTTTGTTGAATCCAGTAATGAAGCCGATCTTCCGCTGCCCCGGAAGCAGTTCCTTCGTTTGGATTATGAGTATTACCTCCGGTTACCCAACAGGTGCTCGCTTAACTTCAGAATTATGTAAACAAAAAAGGATTACTTCACATGAAGCACAAAGAATTTTAAGTTTTTGTTCAACTTCCGGTCCTCTTTTTATGGTAAGCGCGGTAGGTATTGGCATGCTGGGTTCTGCAGAAGCGGGCAGAATAATCTTAATCAGTCATTATTTAGCAGCTTTATTGACGGGCTTTGCTTTTCGATTTTACAAAAGCAGAGATTATCTGCCTTCCAGATCGCTGGAAGCCTACAAGCATAAACCTGATGTCAGGTCACATCAAATCAAGTCAAAAAACAGCAAAATAAGAGTTAACAACATACATGAAGCCCGAAATGCATTATTAACTGCACGTAAAAATGATGGCAGACACATCGGTCAGTTAATGGGAGATGCTGTACGCAATTCTGTAAATACTCTGCTTGTGGTTGGTGGCTTTATAATATTTTTTTCAGTTATTATTGCCATTATCATGTTATGGTTTGATCACCCTCAATTTAAGCTGCTTGCAGGAGGGTTGTTTGAAGTAACCACTGGAAGCAAATTAATAAGTAAATCTGCCTTGTCCATACAGGCTAAAATTGCTGTAATCTCCTTTATGATCGGCTGGAGCGGTCTGTCCATACATGCACAGTCAGCAAGTCTTCTGTCTGGTACAGGAGTGAGGATGGATATTTTCATGCTTGGAAAACTCCTTCATGGGCTGCTGTCAGCAGCATTATCCATACCTATTGGTCGCTTTATATACCCTGAGGTTCAAAACGTATCCGTTCCGCCGCCTGTAATGATAATCCCTGAGTGGAAAGAGGTTCTATTGAGTTCTTTCCGCTTGATGCTTCTTGCATTCCTGCTTCTTGCCTTATTCGCATTAACTGTACGCATTACCCTGTGGGTAAGGAAAAAGGCAGCTTTTTGACTGCCTATCGTTTTTTAGCATTTAGTTCCTGTCGATTGCTGTGTAAAGTTTCCAATTGTCCGGCTAGATACAATTCCACATCTTCTAAAAAAGCATCTGCATATTCCTTAGCGCCCAGGCGTATTTCCTTTGCATTGTTTTGAGCAGTTTCTACGATTTCTCTGGACTGTTGATAAGCATTCTGGGTGATCTCATTTTCATCAACAAGGGCTCGAATCCGCTGCTCAGCTTCTGCAGTGAGAACCTCTGCTTCTTTCTGTGCTTCAACAAGTATGCGCTGCTGTTCTTTCTTCAGCCATTCGGCCTGCTTGATTTCTTCGGGAAGACTGAGTCGAATGTCCTTTATGATTTCAAGACATCTTTCCCGATCTACCAATGCCTTGGTTATAAATGGAATACTGACACCCTTTTCCAGTTCATCCTCCAGGATATCTATAAGACTGATTATATTCATACACCTACCCCTCCTACATTACTTTTTAAATTTACTTAAAATACCCAAAATTACAGCTTCAGGTACCAAATCTCGAATGGAGCCCCCCAAACCGGCAATTTCCTTAACCATACTGGAACTTAAATAGGAATATTTATGGTCGGTCATCAGGAACATTGTTTCCACTTTTGGCTGAAGTTTGCGATTGAGCAGTGCCATTTGAAACTCATATTCAAAATCCGACATGGCTCGTAAGCCCTTAACAATTACCTGCGCCTTTTTAGCAGTCACAAAGTTAACCAGGAGACCGTCAAAATGATCAACTTCAACATTGGAAAGATCAGTAATAGATCGTCTTATGAAATTCATGCGTTCTTCTACAGAAAACAGCGGTTCTTTGCTGCGATTTTTGACAACAGCGACGATGACCTTGTCAAATACTTTGGAAGATCTTTGGATTATATCCAGATGACCATATGTGATAGGGTCGAAGCTGCCTGGATAAACTGCGATTCTCATATTGATCAAGGTTCCTTTCTATAGAAGCTGATAGCAGTATTTCGATATTTACGCAAATCATAACGGATAAAACTGCCTATGTTCTGGGGCAGCTGACTTTGAAACAGATGTTCTGCTGCGATAATACCATTTTCTTTTAGCAGGTCTGCTTCATCGAGAGCTGTAATGACAGGCACCTCCATAGCTTTATCGTAAGGAGGATCCATAAACACAATGTCAAAAGTTTTTGCTTGTTTGGAAAGCAGCTTGACAGCTTGTTTAACGTCGTATGGCAGAACCTGAGCACTTTCCCAGTACTCGAGAGATTTCAAGTTGTATCGCAATATATGGAGAGCGGAAGAATTCTTTTCGACGAAAACCACCTCTGCTGCACCACGGCTGAGGGACTCCAAACCAAGGTTACCGGTACCTGAAAATAGATCCAATATGGAACTGCCGGGAAGTTTGAACATTAGAGTATTAAATAAGGATTCCTTAACCCGGTCGCTTGTCGGCCTGGTATTTGTCCCTTCAATAGTTTTAATTACCCTTCCCTTACGTTCCCCTGAGATGATTCTCAACATGGTTTGCCAATTCCCTCCAAATATTGACGAATTTCTCATTGCTTTTTATTTTATCATAATTCCATAAAGCGGACAAGAAGTAAAGCTGTAGATTCACGATACATCGTATTGTTTACCCAGAGCATTCATAATAAATGAATGATATGGTTCCTTATTTGGATCATTTAAAATCTCTCTGGCTGCTTCACCGGTCATTTCATACAACTCATAATCCCGCAAAGGATTGGCAAGTTGAAAGACAGGCATTCCATGCTGGCGCAGGCCGAACAATTCCCCCGGACCTCGAAGTTCCAGATCTTTTTCAGCAATTTCAAATCCATTATTCGACTTCACTAATACTTCCATTCGCTGCAATGTCTTTTCATCTTTTATGTCTGAAACCAAAATGCAATAAGAAGCTTTATCTCCTCTCCCTACTCTGCCTCGCAATTGGTGAAGCTGGGACAGACCAAAGCGTTCCGCATTCTCAATTATCATAATAACTGCATTTGGCACATCTATGCCTACTTCAATGACTGTGGTAGATACCAATACCTGAAGTTCCCCCCTGGCAAAGCTATTTATGACTGCTTCCTTTTCTGCCGGCTTTTGCCTTCCATGAAGCAAACCCATTGGAATTTCTCTCAGAAGACCTTTGGATAATTCTAAAAATACTTCCTCGGCTGAACGTAATTCCATTACTTCAGATTCCTCCACCAAAGGACAAACAACGTAAGTTTGGCTGCCTTCCAGCGCATGTTTTTTAACAAATCGATAGATGCGTTCTCTGTAGCTGCTGTTCACATGATATGTTTTAATTGGAATTCTCCCAGGTGGCAGCGTATCTATTGTTGACAAGTCCAAATCCCCATGAATAATATGAGCCAGGGTTCTGGGAATGGGAGTTGCAGACATAACCAACATATGGGGAAGCTCCCCTTTGTTTTGAAGCAAAGTCCGTTGCCTCACGCCAAAACGATGCTGTTCATCTGTAATGACCAAACCCAGTTTGTGGAACTCTACATCCTCCTGTATCAAGGCATGAGTACCCAACACAATTTGAATGCTGCCTTTTCGAAGCCTGTCTTTCAGTTCTTCTTTTTCAGATGACCTCATAGCTCCGGTTAACAGCCCCAGCCTAATGTCGTTCTGGCTGCAGTTATCGTCAGCTAAGATTTTGGAAAGGGATTCAAAATGCTGTCTGGCTAAAATTTCGGTGGGAGCCATCATGGCACCCTGGTAACCGGATTTTGCGGCACAATACAGGGCAGCTGCAGCAATCACAGTTTTCCCTGACCCAACATCTCCCTGAACAAGTCGATTCATAATGCTGCCACTGGCCATATCCAGCAAAACCTCGTTAAGAACTTTTTTCTGCGCAAAAGTCAGTTTGAATGGTAAACGGCAAAGAAAGGCATCTTTACTATCTTGAGAACCGGAAATGTGCATACTGCTTTTTCTGCCCTGTATATTGTTTCTTATATATTGTATGACGATTTGATGCTGCAGAAGCTCTTCAAAGATCAATCGCTTTTGAGCTGATACAAGGCTTTCTTTTGATTCAGGGTAATGTATGTTTTTCCATGCTTCATACTTATTGACTAAGCCATACCGGGAAGTAATGTGTCTGTCTATATTATCTATATAATGGTCCGCTGCTGATTTATTTCCTATTTCAGATGACAGCTTACTCAGAGCTTCTTTTGTCAAATGCCTTACAATTAGCTGATTTAAACCTTTGGTTAAAGGATAGACCGGTAAAATCCGTGGTTTGCTGTGTATGGTATCGTCATATACTTCAACTTTTGGATTTTGAACCTGGTACCCGGACAGCTTTTTTACTGCATTTCCCATGATGTAGTATTTCTTTCTCGACTCATATTGCCTGGCTCTGTATGGCTGATTATACCAGATACACTCTACTGTTCCTGTTTGATCTCTGCCAATCCGCCGGGTAGTGCTGAATCCTCTTTTTATCCAGCTCACACGAGACGAATCTTCCCATTCCAGACATAGAAAAACCATTCCTTCCTTTATAGAAGAAATCAAGCAGGGCACACCCAGGTGCTCATAATCTCTGGGGTAATTTACTAGAGTATCTTCTATGGTTTTTATACCCAGCGTTGCAAAAAAAGCTGCTTTCTTCGGACCGATACCCTTTATGTTTTGTATGTCTTCTTCCAGTACCTTCATAATCTCCTCAGCTGTACTTGATTATAGTTCTATAAAGAAGAACCGGTATCTTTCCGGTTCCATCTTTACTGCCTATATGGCTCCTGACTTCTGAATTCTGACTACTTTAGTTGCGGCTGACTATGTTGCAGAAACCCGCTTGTTGTCACTCTACAGCAAGAATATAGTAGTACAAAGGCTGACCGCCTGACAGCAGTTCCACGTCTACATCTGGATAGTTCTCGCTTATATGGCTGTGAATTGCTTCAGTATCTTCTTCTTTTGCATCGCTGCCATATAGTATAGTGACGATTTCACCGCCATCTTTCAACATCATGTCCAACAGTTGCCTGGTTACCTTTGCAATCTTTTTGCCGACTACTTCAATCTCTCCGTCTGCAATACCCATGATATCACCTTGTTTGATTTTGAGACCATTTACCTGGGAATCTCGAACAGCATAGGTAATTTGAGCAGACTTTACATGATCAATAGCTCTTAACATGGATTTTATATTATCGTCTGCACTAATTTCAGCATTAAAGGCAATCAACGCAGCCAGACCTTGAGGAATGGTTTTGGTTGGGATTACATGGATTTTTTTATCGCTTATTTCTGCAGCCTGTCTTGCGGACAGGACTATATTACTGTTATTGGGAAGGACAAAGATTTCTTTCGCTTTTACCCTATCAACAGCATTGAGAATATCCTCAATACTTGGATTCATGGTTTGACCGCCTGCGATGATGTAGTCGGCATTTAAATCCTTGAATATATTGGCAATGCCTTCACCCATGGATACCGAAACCAGGCCGAAATCTTTCTGAGCTTCATCTTCAGCAGTGCTGCCAAACTCAAAATCATTTAGATGCTGGTGCTGCTCCTTCATGTTATCGATTTTTATATTGGAAAGCTCACCAAAACGCATGGCCAATTGCAGGGCTTTACCCGGCATGTTGGTGTGAAAGTGTACCTTGATCAGTTCGTCATCACCTACAACTACGATGGAATCACCCAGGCGTTCCAGCTTAAGCTTCAGCTTATCGGTGTCCTCTTCGCGAACATAAGGAAATAAATTCTTAATTACAAACTCTGTGCAATAGACAAATTCTATGAACTCCTCAGACATACCGGATGGTCCGGAAACAAAACCTGATTCAGGTATATGACCCTTGCTCATAGCCAGATCCAACTGCTCCAGCGGTGCTTCCAAGTCATATTCATAATCCAGAGCCTGAGCCTGACCCATCATTATATAGACCAGACCCATACCGCCTGAATCTACTACTCCTGCTTCTTCCAACACTGGAAGCATTTTTGGAGTTTTTTCCAGAGTTTCCTTGGCTGTATCGATAAGACTGTCATAGAACATTTCAAAATTACTGATGTGTGCTGATAACTTAACAGCCTCTTCAGCAGTTACACGGGCTACGGTAAGTATGGTGCCCTCAACAGGCTTCATAACCGCCTTATAAGCAGTTGCCGAACCTGCCTGCAAGGCTTCTGCAAATTTAGCTGTAGTAATTTTTTCTTCATTTTTTAAAATTCGAGCGAAACCTCGAATCAACTGGGAAAGTATGACACCTGAATTGCCTCTGGCACCTTTCAGTGATCCTTTGGTTATGGCTTCTGCTATTTGATTGATTTCATTGGAATCCAATGCTTTAAGTTCCCGTGCAGCAGATATCATGGTAAGAGACATATTGGTACCTGTGTCTCCATCCGGGACTGGAAAAACATTAAGATCATTAACTATTTCTTTATTGATCTCCAAGAATTGGGCTGCCGAAAGGAACATTAGCTTCAGCTTTGCACCATCTAAATACTCCTGGTTCAATATGAGTACCTCCTTTTAGCTGGGTCAAAGCTATACCCTGACTCCTTCGACTTTGATATTTACTTTTGTCACCGTAGTACCGGTGAGTTTTTCTACATTATATTTCACTGTATCGATTACATTCTGAGCAACAGCTGCCATGGAAATGCCATATTCTACAATAATGTATAGACTAATTACTACTTCATTCCCCTGGCTTATTACTTTTACACCTTTAGCCATATTGTCGCTTCCGAGCAATTCTACTAAGCCATCGGTTGCTCTTTTTGAAGCCATGCCGACTATTCCGTAGCACCTTACAGCTGCTATTCCAGCCAATGTTGCCAGTACTTCATCAGTAATTCGAATTTCACCAATTTTGTTAACTGTAACAGCGCCCATATTTCGCCCTCCTTGTCAACCATATGTTATATCTTAAATTTATATTTATTTTATCCTATTAATATCAGCATTGCAATAAGAAGACAGTATTTCTTTTTACTTGAATGCTGTTTATGATTTTTTTCTTGCCAAATGAAATGGAAGGTGTTAAGATATAATTCGCTGTAATAGCAGGATGTTGCCCGTTTTAAGGAGGTGTAATTCATGGCAAAGGTATGCAGTATCTGCAACAAAGGGAAATTATTCGGCAATTCCGTGAGCCACTCTCATAGGAGGGGCAACCGTTCATGGGCGCCTAACCTGAAAAAGGTAAGAGCTGAAGTAAATGGTACCCATGTTACTTTGAACGTCTGCACCAGTTGCATTCGAGCAGGTAAGGTAAAGTCCATTTAAGTTCTCTTGAAAGTTTAACTGATTAAATCGAAAAACGTGCATTTTGCACGTTTTTTATCTGTTTTTTCCTGTTAACTTTTTCATTAGAAAACTTAAAAATCCGGGAAGTTTAATCACTATAATCCTCATACTGGTCTTACCTCCAATTACTTAAACTGAGGATGCCGACTATGATAAGCGCTAAACCCAGCAAAAACAACCATACCCAGGGTGGTGTAATTATCAATAACAAAAGAGTGCCAAAACCAATCAACAAAATTGACAATGGGTTCGGCTTTCTACCGGGTTTATGGGGTTTATGTGGAGAACTGCATATTTTATGTGCTTTTCTCCGATTCCAGAAGAAAATGTACATACGAAACCTTGCCTTCCAGGCAACCAGCAGTCGCCTATGCTTATATAACATAATATTCAGAAGGCAGGAAAAAGTGAATTATTTTTAATCTTCTGTCAGAACGACCATCAGCCAACCGGTCTTAACTTTAATCTCCACATATTTTTCCATAAAGATATTGCTTATTCCATAAGGGGCACTCAACGGCATCTCCTGATTACATATGGGATATTGAAGCCCTTTGACGGATTGTATGACCACATTATCACCTAGTGGAAGAAGCGAGAGAATTTGACCGGGTTCTGCATTTAAGGTGAAACCTTTATTTGATACCTTTATTTGATTATGACTGTGTAATATCGTGGCATCAATACCCATTTCAGCCAGTTTCACCAACACCATAACATTTGCATATGAATGATCCCAACGCTTGCCCAAAGCACCCAGCAATATTACTTGCTTTGCTCCCAACTCAAGGGATGCATTGGCAGCCAACTCGGTATCAGTTTCATTTTTGATCACTGGATGGGTTTTTATAGACACACCTTTTCTCTTATACTGCTCCAGCAAAGCATGATCAACTGAATCAAAATCACCTACTACGAGATCCGGTTCCAGCCCTAAAACACAAAGGTGGCGTATTCCCCCATCACAGCAGACAATTTTATCAAAATCAGGCATTATCAGCTTCAGTTTTTCCACATCACCTAAATCACCATTGGAGATGATTGCGACCTTCATTTACTTCCTTCTTCCCTGAGCTTGGCTATCATGGAAACAGGATCACCGGTTGCGTATACAGCAGAGCCTGCTATAAAACATGAGGCACCAGCCTTGGCCACCTGATTGATATTTTCCATGGAAATACCTCCATCTACCTGGATAATTGCTTTACTATTGGTTTTTTCTATCATTTCCTTTAGATTGCCTATTTTCTGCAACATGTTGGGGATGAATTTCTGACCACCAAAACCGGGGTTTACTGTCATTAACATAACCATATCCAAATCCTGCAGCACATAATCTAAAACATTTAGCGGAGTTGAAGGATTCAAACCCACTGCTGCACCGACTCCTCTATCCTTTAAATATGCGATAGATCTATGTAAATGAGGCAGTACTTCAGCATGAATTGTAATGCTGTCTGCGCCCGCTTTAATAAACTCATCTGCAATATCCAGGGGATTATCCATCATGAGATGAACATCAAATGGTATCTTTGTAAAAGGCCTGATTGTTTTGACTATCACAGGTCCAAATGTGAGATTTGGTACATAATGCCCGTCCATGATATCAATGTGGATCAAATCAGCCTTAGCTTTCTCCAGAAGAGTCATCTCTTCACCTAATCTTGATAAATCTGCTGATAATATTGATGGTGCTATTTGTATCACCATGCATTCCTCCTATACTCATTTATTTCTTTAATAAATTTTATATATCTCCGGTATCTGCCTTCAGGCAGTTCACCATTTTTTACAGCTTCCCTTACCATGCAGTCCGGTTCTGTAACATGAGCGCAGCTATTGAAATAACATTTATGACGATATTTTTCATACTCCGGATAGCACTCCTGCAGTTCCGATGGCTCACAGTCTGCCAAATCCATCTGACTGAAGCCCGGTGTATCAACAATCATACCACCATATAGCAGATTCAGCAACTCCACATGGCGGGTTGTGTGCCTTCCCCTCTTCTGTTTTTTGCTGATATCGCCTATTTTCAAGTCCAAAGAGGGATAAAGACGATTTATGATTGAAGATTTCCCCGTACCGGATTGACCGGCCAGCGCAGTAATCCCCTTCAGCCCCCTGCCAAGCTCTTCCATACCCTGACCATATTTACTGGATACACAATAAACAGGATAGGCAGCAGCTTTGTAATCTTTTACCAAAACTTCTATTTTTTCTGATGATGCCAAGTCAATTTTATTAACTATCAGTACTATGGAGATATTCATCCGCTCTGCTGATATGAGCAGCTTATCCACAAGATTCATGTCGGGCTCGGGCTGAGCTGCTGCCAACACCACAGCAAGGTGGGTAATATTTGCAACAGGGGGTCGCTTCAAGGTGTTTTTTCTTGGAAGGATTTCTTCCAGGGAACCCTCTATTACTTGAGTTTCCGGAATAAATCGAACATGATCTCCAACCATGGGAGTGATGCCCTGCTTTCGAAATTTCCCCCTGGCTCTGCATCGAAAGATCTCCCTATCGGAAAAAACATCGTAAAATCCGCCTATACCTTTCACAATTATGCCTTCCCTCATTCGCCATTCCTTTCATTGCTTTCAAACTCCACTGTCTGGGTTCCGAAATATTCATTGTCAATCCAGATGGCATAGCTTTGTACGCCTTTTCCCTGTACAATTATTTCTATATCTCCATCTGTGGGAGAGTGCTTCTTATTATGGATTAACTTATCATCTGAAGTACGAATAATCTGCACTCGTACACTTCTGCTCCCCTTTAAGTCGCTAATTGTGATTTTTTTACTTGAAACAGGCTCTTCTCCCAGACTTATCCACAAATCTACCTTTCTGCCCTGTTCTACATTGCTTCCGGGTTCCGGTGACTGACGGTATATAATCCCAGCCTTCACACTGCTGTTGTACTCTCTTGTCACAACACCTTTTATCAAATTTGCACCTTTCAACATTTTATCTGCCAGGTCTTCGGTTAGGTTTATGTATTTTTCTACTACAGTCGTGTTATCTTCAGGACCTTTGCTGATATAAAGCAAAACTTCAGAGCCCTCTGGTACTTCATGCCAGGCAGGCGGGTCTTGCCTTACCACATGACCGCTTGCGATATCACTGCTTATATATTCTGGATCCATAAGCTTAAAGCCCAGATTTTGTAAATCGACCTCTGCTTTACGCTGAGAATAGCTGACCACATCCGGTACAGTAATCATCTTTACGCCGCTGCTCATAATCACATAGACTATGCTGTTTGTCTTAACCACTGTATCTTCTTGAGGATTCTGGGATATGATTCTGCCTTCTTCAACAGTATCGTCATAGCGCCAATCTTCAATTTTCAGTATCAATCCACTGCTTTTCAGGATTTCCCGGGCTTCTGATTCATCGTTACCTGCCAACATGGGAACCGGTATGTCTTCTTGATGGAAGTTCTGCATATATATACTGCTAATAACCATAAACAAAACCATCAGGATCACAGTAGATGCTATCACAGAAACAGTAATCAACAACCAGCTTCTACCCTTGTTTTTTTCCTCTTCCGGTTCTTGAGCACTGTCCGTACCCTGATTTACTTCTCCGCTGTCGATGTTATTAAGAGCAGGAATAATCATGGTAGCTTGATCGTCTTCCAAATACCGTTTGACATACTTACCATCTGGTTCCTTCAAGGCTTTTTGCAGATCTGCAAGCATCTCGGATGCATCATGGTACCTTTTATCCAAATCCTTTTCGATTGCACGCTGGATTATGTATTGAATACTCATAGGAATTTTAGAATTAATCTCCCCGGGAGGCGTCACCTTTTCCTGAATGTGTTTTAATGCTACAGATATTGCGCTTTCTCCTTCAAAAGGTACTACTCCTGTTACCATCTCATATAAAACAATACCCAGTGAATAAATGTCGGTTTTTTTATCAACATAACCTCCCCTGGCCTGCTCGGGGGAAAAATAATGTACAGAGCCAATGACCTTTGAATCAGCCATGGTTACAGTAGAAGATGTAACAGCTCTGGCAATACCAAAATCTGCTACCTTGGCAGTGCCTTCCTTGTTGATCAAGATATTTTGCGGCTTGATATCCCTATGTACGATATTATTGTCATGGGCATGCTGGAGAGCAGAACAAATTTCAGAAGCAATACGAACGGCTTCTTCCATAGATAATCTGCCTTCTCTTCGTATTCGGTTCTTTAATGTTTCTCCATCCACATATTCCATAACGATATAATGAATATCGTCTTCTTGACCGACATCGTACATATTGACAATATTCGGATGCGAAAGACTGGCTGCAGCCTGGGATTCCCTGTTGAATCGAGCAATGAATTCATCGTTTTCCGCTAGATCAGGTTTTAATATTTTAACTGCTACAATTCGTTTCAGGAGTCTGCAATTGGCCTTGTAGACAACTGCCATGCCTCCGTCGCCTGATTTTTCCAGCAACTCATATCTGTCTCCCAATATCTTACCCAGCAATAACTTCACCTCTGTTCTCTTTACCGGTGTATCTGGCTGCGACTATGGTGATATCATCAGCACCACCTGAAGCTAATGCCTTGTTTCCCAAGAACCATGTAAGTTTATCCATAGCTGTATCCGCTGGCAGCTCCTTAATGCTTTCCTCAATATTTACATAGTTTGTTAAGCCATCAGTACATAAAAGTACAATATCTCCATCTTTGAGAACACCTTCAAAGCAGTCGACTTTTATTTTGTCCTCAGTACCCAAAGCTCTGGTGATTATATTCTTCTTAGGATGCAATTCCATTTCATCTTCTGTAATGCTGCCATTGTCCAGCAATTCCTGTACAAGCGAATGATCACGGGTAATCTGGCTTACTGTATCCTTGCGGATTAGATAACAACGGCTGTCGCCAATATGTGCAACATGGAATTGCTTATTATGGAATACAGCCATTGTAAAAGTTGTACCCATACCGTAGAACTGCATATTGCACTGAGACAAGTTGAAAATTTTTTCATTGGCTTCTTCGATAGAAGATAACAGCGCTTGTATAAATTCCTCTGAGGACTGCAGTTCTCCGCTCTTATTTGTAAAATAAGCGACAACATGCTCCACTGCCAGCTTGCTTGCCAGATCGCCTGCATTGTGACCGCCCATGCCATCGGCAACTATCATGAAAGCAGTATTTTGCTTTCCTTCATGCACATGGCAATAATCTTCATTGGATTTTCTCTGTAAGCCTTTATGGCTGAACGAAGCGTATTCCATAGAACCCCCTTATTTCAAATAATTTATTTTTAATTGCCCGCAGGCTCCTTGAATATCCTGTCCCATTTCTCTTCTGCGGGTTACATTGATGCCGGCTGATTTTAAAATGGAAGTAAAAACCTTGATAGTTTTTTCGTTGCTGCGTTTCTGATTGCTGTGACTGTTTTCGTTTAATGGTATAAGATTAACATGGCAGGGAAATCCTTTCAGCAGTGCAGCCAGTTCATGAGCCTGGTACGGGCTGTCATTGATTCCTTCAATCAGAGCATATTCAAATGTGATTCTCCTGCCTGTTTTATTAAAATAAAAACGGCTTGCTTTCATTATATCATTAATGGAATATACATTGGCAATTTTCATGATCTTTTTGCGGGTTTCATCGTCAGCTGCGTGTAAAGATACAGCCAAATTGATGCTGAGATCTTCTTCTGCCAGTGCAAGGATTTTAGGAATCAAGCCACAGGTAGAAAGAGTAATGTTCCGATACCCCAGATTGAAGCCCTTTGGTTCATGTATCTGATGAAGGAAGCGCAAGGTGTTGTCATAATTGTCCAAAGGCTCGCCGCTGCCCATCAGAACTACGCAGCCTATGGAAGGAGGGTCCCCCCAGCCTAAATTGGCGATATCCCGATTGACAGCCAATACCTGTGCCATCATTTCCCCGGCTGTCAGGTTTCGAGCCAGTCCTTTTGTTGCAGAAGCACAAAAACTGCAGCCCATGGCACAGCCCACCTGAGTAGAAAGACATATCGTATTACCATGATAATATTTCATGACAACACATTCAATAATATTATTATCATGGAGCAAAAACAAATATTTCATCGTAAGTTTGTCATTGGAGGTTAATCTCTTAAGTTGATGTAAGGTGCTGATAGTATAATGTTCTTCCAGCTTTTCAATAAGGACTTCAGGTATATTGGTCATCTCAGAGAAAGAATAAACACCTTTGGACAGCCAATGGATAATCTGTTCCCCTCGATAAGGTTTTTCCCCTATGCTGATCATGTCAGTCTTTAATTCCTCCAGGCTGCGATCCAGGATATCGATTTTGTGATCCAACATTTCAAGATAACCTCCTCATCCTGGAAATAAAAAACCCGTCCATTTGATGCAGGGATGGAATCAATTGAATCATGCTGTCTTTTACGGCATCCTTTAAGTTGTCCGGAACAAAAGGAGATGGATCCTCCAGCTTAAATTGTTGATGACATTCCAAAAAGTCCCAAATTAAATTCTGGTTTTCTTCCAAATTTAAAGTACAGGTGCTGTATACAAGCACTCCACCCGGTTTTACATATTCACAGCATACATCCAGAATTTTCCTTTGTAATGCAGGCAGTTTTTTTAAAGCTTTAGGAGTGATCTTCAATTTTATATCTGGCTTGTTATTTATGGTACCCAGCCCCGAACAGGGAACATCGACTAATACCCGATCAAACTTTTCCTTGAATTGGGAATGAAAAACAGCTGCATCCATAAGCATTGGTTCAATGATTTTAGCTCTCATGCGACGGATATTCCGATTAATTAAATCCAATCGGTGAGCATGAATATCCCAAGCCATTATTTGACCCTTTCCCAACATTCGCTCAGCCATATGCGTGGCCTTCCCGCCTGGAGAACTACAAGCATCCAAAATCAGCTCACCAGGCTTAGGATCTGTTATATAAGTGTCCAGCATGGAGCTTTCTCCCTGAACCGTAAAAAGACCTTCCTTATATAAACTGTTTTTCTCCAGGTCACCCATAGCTGATATACGAAGGGCTTCTTCCATGTGAAATCCGCCTTGAACTTCCATGCCGCTTTCCTGTAGTTTTTTTTTCAGGCTGGCTGGTGAAATTTTATTGACGTTAACACGAATGGAAACTCCGCCGTCTTCATCCATGGGTTTCATAATGGCTTCTGTTGTATCAGGTCCATAATCTACAAGCCACTTTTCTGTTAACCACTGAGGGAAACCATATTTAAAAGACAGTTTTTCATCTATTGGCAGACTTTCTTCAGGCTTGAGCAACTCATCTTTGTTTCGTGATAGATTTCGCAAAGTACCATTGACAAAGCCCTGCAAGCCGGAAAAACCATATGCTCTGCACAATTTTACAGCTTCATTGCATGCTGCAGAATCAGGAACCTTATCCATATACAGGATTTGATAAGCACCCATACGTAATATGTTTCGTACCCAAAAATTAAGCTTTTTCATATTGGCCAGCTTGTCTAAAATCAAATCAATTGTAATTTGTTTTTCCAGGGTACCATATACCAAACGGCTGACAAAAGCAGTATCTCGTGCATCCAATGGATGATTTCGCATATTTTCCTTTAAACTTATATTAGCAAAACGTGCATCCTGGTTTACGTCTTTGAGAATTTGTAAAGCAACTCTTCGAGCTGAATTCTTCCTGTTCATTTTAAATTTAGAGTTACCAGACCCAGCTGGAGCTTTTTTCTGTTCCATTGCCTTATAATTCATTTATTTCTTACGATTCCTTCCCCAGGACAGTGCCTGGTACAATGGATCTTCCTCGTAGAAAATCCAAATCCCTCATCCGACGACCGCCTGGAACCTGCAGTTCTTCTATCCTCAGGGCACCCTGTCCGCAAGATACAATTAATCCATTGGCATCATCCGCCTTCAACACAGTTCCCGGTTTCAGTGCTTCTTCTGTTAAGTATTCCCTCAGGGAGGCCTTCCATACCTTAAGACGCTTATTATAACTGTAAGTGTAGCAGCCAGGCCAGGGGGTTAAACCTCGAATCAAATTCCTTATTCTTGTTGATGAATCATCCCACTGAATTTCTCCCATTGATTTTTCTATCTTACTGCAATAGCTGGCCTTATTATGATCTTGTGCTGTTCCCTTAACAGGTCCCTGCTCGAAGAGCTTTAATACTTTTTGCAGGGTTCTGCTGCCAAGTTCACTCAAATGGTCATGAAGATGTCCTGCATTATAATCAGGATCAATGTGAAGCTCTTCCTGCATAATTATATCGCCGCTATCCATTCCTACATCCATATACATGATGGTGATGCCGGTTTTATCTCTTCCGTCAATCAACACCTGTTGTATGGGAGATGCACCTCGATATTCAGGCAATAAAGAAGCGTGAACATTAATAGAGCCCATGGACGGAATATCCAAAAACTCTTTGGGGAGAATCTGTCCATAGGCAGCTGTAACCACCAAATCTGGAGAAAGGCCTTTAATTTCATCAAAAAAGCCTTGATCTCCTCTTAGCCTTACAGGTTGATAAACGGGAATTTGTTTTTGATCAGCCCAGGCTTTGACAGGAGGTGGAGCTAATTGCCTTCCCCGACCTTTGGGCTTGTCCGGCTGAGTAACAACAGCTGTCAGCTCATGTCCGCTTTTATGGACAGCTTGCAAAGCAGGAAGGGCGAAATTCGGAGTACCCATGAACAATATTTTCAAGATTTTTCCTCCATTTTTAGTTTTCTTTGACTTCAGGTATCGACTTGTCGATGAAAAGGATGCCTTCAAGATGATCCATTTCGTGACATATAGCCCGCGCCAACAAAGCGCTTGCCTTCACTCTTATTTTTTTCCCTTCCCGGTTAAGTGCTTCCACCACTATTTCCATAGGTCTGGTTACCTTTCCCTTGATACCTGGTACACTCAGACAACCTTCGTAGTCTGTATCCTCACCGGATTGTTTAATGAGCTTGGGGTTAATTAGAACATGCACCCCTTCTCCCACATCTACAACCATGACTCGCTTTAAAATACCGACCTGCGGTGCTGCCAAGCCTATTCCTTCGGCATGATACATTGTATCGATCATATCGCTGATGAGCAGTTTAGTTCTATCATCAATTTTTTCAACTGTTTTTGCTTTTTTGCGTAAAATATCGTCTTTTTGGTAGTATTTTATTTGACGCAGTGCCATACTGATCACTCTTTCCATTATTAAAAGTTCTATATCAAACTAAGTGGATTAAAGTCAAGGGTTACCGTAATGTCTTCCCGATAAAACTTGTGAATCAGGCTTTCAGACAAACGGTGCCATGCCTCTTTAACATGAATACCCTGATGAATCCGAATCAAAACCTGCCAGCGGTATTTATCGTTAATTCGCTGTATGGGAGCTTCGTAAACACCAAGATCCAAGAGTCCGGAATTCAGTGCTTCATCAGCTGCTGCCTTATCCTTAATCCATTTTAACATATTTTTTGCGTATTGTACCACTTCCTTTTCATTTTGTCCGGTAATTAATACACGTATAATATGTGAAAAAGGAGGATATGTAAATTGACGGCGGATTCCCAATTCTTTTTTGAAAAAACCTGTGTAATCATGATGAGATGCATACTGAATAGCATAGTGTTCAGGCTGATAGGACTGAACAATCACCCGCCCAGGTTTGTTACCCCGCCCTGTTCGCCCAGCCACTTGGGTAATCAGCTGAAAAGTCTTTTCACTGCTGCGGTAATCAGGAAGATTCAAAGATGCATCAGCAGCCAGCACACCTACCAGGGTAACATTGGAAAAGTCCAGACCTTTTGCTACCATTTGAGTTCCCAATAAAATATCATATTCCTTCCTTTCAAATGCATCCAAAATTCGGTGGTGAGAACCTTTTCTTCTGGTGGTATCGTAATCCATCCTCAGCAAACGGGCAGCTGGAAACAATTGTTGCAGCTCTGCTTCTACTTTTTGGGTGCCCAAGCCAAAGTTCTTGATATGTTTGCTGCCACACTGCGGGCATGTACGGGGATAAGCTTCCTGATAACCGCAATAGTGGCATTTCAGAGCCTGTCCTTTTGAATGATAGGTCAAAGAGACATCGCAATGAGTGCATTTGATTACATGTCCGCAACTGCGGCATGATACAAACTGAGCATAACCCCGCCGATTTATAAGTAAAATTGACTGTTCATGTTTCTTCAAGGTATGCAGGAGAGCGCGGTATAATTCATTGCTGAACATACTGCGGTTGCCCATTTCCAGCTCACGCCGCATGTCAATGGTCTCAACAGGGGGTAAAGGCTGATCTTCCACACGGTTTTTCATTTCTACCAAGCGGTATTCTCCAAGCTTTGCTTTATGGTAATCCTCCAATGCAGGTGTGGCACTTCCCAAAACCAAAATAGACCGGCTTAATTCGCAGCGTTTTGCTGCCAACTCTCTGGTATGATAACGAGGGCGTACATCCGATTTATAGCTGTCTTCATGAGCTTCATCCAATATGATGAGACCCAGATTTTCAAGAGGAGCAAATACAGCAGATCTGGCTCCTACCACAATTGAGACTTCATTCTGCCTGATTCTTCGCCATTCATCATAACGTTCACCAAGTGAAAGGCGACTGTGCAGGATGGCAACACTTTCACCAAATCGGTCTTTGAACCGGCTTACTGTCTGAGGTGTCAATGATATTTCCGGCACAAGTACTATAACTTGCCTCCCCTGCTGAACTACCTCTTCAGCTGCTTTCATATATACTTCAGTTTTTCCGCTTCCAGTCACTCCGCGTACCAAAACAGTACCTCTGCCTTCCTGTATACACTCTCCTATTACCCGGGAAGCGTGTATCTGTTCTTTATTCAGTACAGGCGGCACAACAGTGCTTTGTGGAGCAAGCCAGGGATTTCGATAGGTTTCTTCTTCTTCCAGTAGTATATAACCTCTTTTTTGCAGAGAGCGGATGCTGGATTGAGAAGCACCGGTCATGTTCAGTAACTCACTTACCGGAACCCTGTCCTCATCCTCCAGTATTCTTAATATGGACGCCATATTGGGGGAACGAGCTTCAACCTGGTGTATCCAATCTTCCAGAGAATCAGTTTCCTGCAAAATAGCTACTCTTTGTGTTTTTTTCTTTATATTCAGCCGCAAACCAGGTGGAATGAAACAGCGTATAGCCTCGATCAGCATACAATGATATTCCGATTTCATCCAGAGTATTAAGGAAATTATGGAAGGATTCAGCACCGGAGCAGGATCCAGCAGTTTTTTAATTGGTCTGATTTTTTCTTCCGGTATGTCGACTTTTTCATCCACGGTAAGGATATAACCCTGCAGACTGCGAGGACCGAAGGGAACCTGTACACGAACTCCTACCTGTGCCAAACCCGCTAATTCATCCGGGATATAATAGTAAAAGAGTTTGTCAAGAGATGGATGAGTCTGATCCACAACTATACCGGCATATTTTTTGCTGCCCAATTGCATCTCCCCTTTTAACCGAAAAAAAGGTACCTTGTACCTTTATTACTGTCTTTGTTTCGACATTCGAAAGCCGATACATTTAATACCTTGCAGCATCTTAACTTTCATAAAATCTTTAATGTCATCCTGAGCATCTGCGAAGAATCTTCCCTGTCCAGATTCCTCGTAAACTCGCAATGACAAGGTTTAAATCTTTTAATGTCATCCTGAGCATCTGCGAAGAATCTTCCCTGTCCAGATTCCTCGTAAACCAGGAATGACAAGATTTAAGTTTACAGCATACTAATCGCGATGATATGTAACCAAGCCGCTGTTGATCTCGCGAACAGCAATGGAAACCGGCTTATCGGCTGTGCTTTCCACTTGAACCAGAGGATTTGATCCGGAAACCAGCTGTCTTGCTCGTTTCGCTACCTCTATAACCAGCGTATACTTATTTTCTGCTTTATCTGTTAATGAACTTAATGGCGGGTAAATCATTTTTTTATGTTCCTCCCTGTAATTGCATGATCAATTCTGTGTTTCTATCGACTCGACACTTCTCTGCCAATACTATGGCTTCAATTTTTCTAACAGCTTCTTCTACTATGTCATTTACTACTATATAATTGTAGCGCTGGATAAAATTAATTTCTTCAAATGCACTGTTGAATCGTTTTAAAATGATACCCGCATCCTCAGTACCACGTTTTACTATTCGTGTGCGCAACTCTTCCATGCTGGGCGGTACTATAAAGATGAATATCCCTTTATCAAAACGTTCCTTTACCTTTAGAGCACCTTGTATATCAATTTCCAGGATGACATCTCGACCTTCCATCAACTTCTGTTGAACATATTTCCTGGGGGTTCCATAATAATTGCCGTATACTTGTGCATATTCCAGAAAATCGTTCTGCTCTATCATGGTTTCAAATTCTTCCTCCGATTTGAAGAAGTAGTTGACACCATTCTGTTCCATAGGGCGCGGAGCACGGGTGGTTGCTGAAACCGAAAATAATGCTTCAGGGTTGTTTTGCATCCATTTTTTGCAAATGGTGCCTTTGCCCGCTCCTGAAGGACCGGAAATAACAATAAGCAGACCCTTTCTTTTCATGTCCCATATCCTTTCAAGTTTCTTTTGGGATTATTCCTCTGCCGATGATGTATTGGCAGTATCTTTGGAATTAAGACGATGGGCCATTGTTTCAGGCTGTACGGCGGATAAGATTACATGGTCGCTGTCGCTTATTATAACTGCACGGGTTCTGCGCCCATAGGTAGCATCTACTAACACTCCTCTGTCCCTGGCATCTTGTATGACGCGTTTGATAGGTGCGGATTCCGGGCTGACAATGGCAATTATTCGATTGGCTGAAACAATATTACCAAAGCCAATATTCATAAGTCTAATTCCCATACTTCATTTCCCTGCTTTCTCAATCGTTATTCGATATTTTGTATCTGCTCCCGTATTTTCTCGATTTCACTTTTTATTTCCACTACCTGTCCGCTTATAGCAACATCCGATGATTTTGAACCAATGGTGTTGGCTTCTCTGTTCATCTCCTGAACAATAAAATCAAGCTTTCTACCTATAGATCCACCTTTTTCAATGGTTTCCGCAAGCTGTATCAGATGACTTCGAAGACGTATAATCTCTTCTGTTATATTGGACCGGTCTGCAAAATAAGCTACCTCTGTTTGAAACCGTGATTCTTCCAGCTCTGTGTTGTTTAAAAGCTCTTTCAACCTTTGCTCCAGCTTTTTTTGGTACTCCTCTACCACTGCAGGAGAGCTTTCTTCAATGGAATCTACCAGTTGATTGATTATTCGACAACGCTCCATGATATCCTTTGCAAGAAATTCGCCTTCCTTTTTACGCATTTCCAGTACAACTTTCAATGCATCATCCAAGGCTGAAAACAATAGTTCTGCCAGGAATATCTCGTCTTCTTCGGGTTCGGAAACAGTGAAGATGTCATTAATGTCAGCCAATACTGATAACTCCGGTTTGCTTTTTAAATGGAACTTTTCAGCTAATGCCAGATATGCCGTGTAGTAAGCCTCGGCAACCGGTTCGTTCAGTGTAACTGCAATCTGGTCTTGTGATGTATTCTTATAGGTAACAGATACCTCCACCCGCCCCCGGGAAAGTGACTGCCGGATTCGTTTTCTTAATTCTTCTTCCAGGGCATTCATCACTCTTGGCATACGCAGACTGATATCCAGGTACCTATGATTGACAGTCTTCAGTTCGATAGTCAGTTCTCGGCTGTCGTCTTTGGCTTTACCCCTGCCGAATCCTGTCATACTCAGGACCATAGCTTTCATCCTTCCAATTCCTGCTAGAGCTTCGTAATTTGCTCTAGGTTCTTTTTAGTATTATAGCCTGCTTTTGTAGTTCTTTGCAAGTACTTAACTAAAACTTCTATTTTGTATTTTATTACTACAGCAGCCTTTGTTTGCATATCTTATATAACAGCAAATAATATTTGGAGGTAATTTAATGGTATTGACCATCTCTGGAAACTTCATCCTGGATCTGGCCTTCATTCAGGTAATATCCATATTGTATCTGTCTGATGCAGTTCTCCCCCTTGTTAAATGGAAAGAGTCGGATAATATGCTTATAGCAGCTATGAAAGTTCCACCGCCGGCAGCATGGTATGAGAAAGCAGCGGGTTCCAAATTGAAGTTGATGCCTGATGCTGCAAAGCCTTGTATGAGAACCACAGGTTTCAGTATCCAGACAATGTCGCGTTTGGCGGACATCCTGCCAAAATATGGAGTAAAATTCTGTCAGGCAAATGATTTTTTTCATCGCAAATTGGAAACAATTGCTGCCTTACAACTGCAATTCTGCATGGAATATCTGGAGGAAAATCCTTTTTCTTCAACTGACAGCTCCGCTGTTTTGGAGGGAGGAGTCTGGTTTTTGAAAACAAAGAGTTTACTTGATGGGCTTGAAGATTTCCATCCTGATTTGGATAATATTTACCAGAAATTTGCGGACAATCTGGACACCAACCAAAGTGGCACTTTGGATCTGGCTGCTGCTATTCGAGGAATATCAGTTTGGTATAAGCATAATCGCCATAAAAGTGATGATTTGCTCAGTTCCCTGGTACTGGAAGTATTAAATCGCAAAAGTCAATCCGGACTTTTTCATTACGGACCCTTCAGCCCCTCTTCTGTCCCCATGGGACAGCAATTTTTTATTCTGGATGCCTTGTTGCAGGCTTATTCCCATGTTAAATTGGATTATGTATTGGAAGAAGTGTTTGGCATATTCAGCAGCTTGTATAATATAGCCTACAAAGATACCATTCAAATGTTTGCCTTCAAGCAAAGAAGCATAAGCTACACAGCCTTTGAAATCGCTGCATTGTTATCCTGCTTGAATAAAATTGCCATATATTCTTCTGACAATTCCAGACAAAAAGCCATGATCGACCAGATTATCGATACTTTTTTAGAATTCCTCACGCAATCCTATATGGAATTCCATGAAACTGAAGTAAGAAAACTGTTGAAATGGATTAGTCTTTCACATGAATGCAAGATTAAAACAGACACGAAACCAGTCATCCGAACTCTGTTCCCAAAGAGAATTCGTTTGAGCTGTCCGGGACCCGAAATCAGCTGGAATCGCAAAGGTATAACAAACCAGGCTGATATATTTTTCTTATGCTCCACTCTCCTGGATTTTCTGGATGAAGAGTCAGTACACTCATATGATCTCACTGACAGTAGTTTTAAGTTAGTGAATACTTTAGGTATTCTTTTTGATTTACTGGCATAATCCGCGTCTTCGCAAGTCATGAAAATTATTTTACCTGTTTAGCAAGTCCAATAAATCCTCTTCGCTGATGACTGGTATTCCCAAGTTCCTTGCCTTTGCAAGTTTGCTGCCTGCTTCTTCTCCTGCCAGTACGTAGGAGGTTTTTTTGGAAACACTGCCTGATATTTTTCCACCATGGTTTTGTATCAGCTCACTGGCTTGATCACGGGTCATGGTCGGCAAGGTACCTGTTAAGACAAAGGTCTTAGCTTCCAGTCGCTTGTCTTTTTGGGTTTCCAGTGATTTGGATTTCATATTTACGCCAAGTTTCTCGAATTCCTTCAGCAGTTCAAGGGTTTCCGGCTGAGCAAAATATTCCAAAATGTCCTGTACCATGATTTCGCCAAAGTCCGGCAAGGAAATCAAGTCTTCGTATTCAGCTTCACTTAAAGCTTTCATATCTGGAAAGCTTTGAGCAATTACCCTGGCAGACTGTCTGCCTACATTTCGAATACCCAAGCCGGTTATGAGACGGTCAATATCATTCTGCTTTGAGTTCTCAATAGCTCTTAATAGGTTATCGGTGCCTTTTTCCTTGCCTACAACACCCTGTTCAATTAATTCATCACGATAATCAGCTAATTTGTATATATCTGTAAAACTCTCTAGATAGCCTTCAATCATTAATCTTTCCACCGAGCTGGGTCCCATGCCTTCGATATTCATAGCATTCTTGGATGCAAAATGGATTAGTTTACGAATGAATTGAGCCTGACATCCTGAGTTTGTGCAACGAATATCTGCACCATTTTCTTCCGGGACAGCAGGGGAAGCACAGTTAGGGCAGGTATCAGGAATAATAAAAGGCTGGGTTCCCGATGGACGACTCTCAAGCTTTACTTGCAGTATCTGAGGGATAATGTCACCGGCTTTTTGAACCACAACTGTATCCCCTATGCGAATATCTTTTGTATTAATATAATCCTGATTGTGCAAAGCAGCTCTGGAAACCGTGGTACCTGCAATGTTAACAGGCTTTAGTATGGCTAGGGGCGTCAGCCTGCCGGTTCGGCCTACCTGTATATGTATATCCTCTACAAGGGTTTCCTTTTGCTCTGGTGCATACTTATATGCTACCGCCCAGCGCGGTACCTTGCTGGTCATTCCCAGCCGCATTCTTTCTTGAAGGTTATCCAGCTTTACTACAGCGCCATCAATTCCAAAAGGCAGGCTCCAGCGGGTTTTCTCAATATTTTCAATTGCTTCCCATACTTCATCTGCGTTGGTGCATATTACAAAGTCCGGGCTGATAGGAAAGCCTTGTTCTTTCAGCCAATCCAGGGATACAGAGTGGGAAGCGAAATCCATACCTTCAGAAACCTCCAGATTGAATACAAATATATCTAAATTTCTCTCCTTGACTATACTTGGATCCAACTGTCTCATTGTTCCCGCAGCCAGGTTTCGAGGAGTTTGATATTTTCTTCCACCTGATTCCTCTTGTCTTTGATTAGCCTCATTAAAAGCTTCATAGGACATGTAAATTTCCCCCCTCACCTCCAAATAAGGCAAAGGCGTGGGAATTTCCTTGGGAACAGTTGGTATCATAAGCAGGTTTTCATATACCGATTCACCAACTTCACCATCACCACGGGTAATCCCCTCAGTTAGAACACCATTATGGTACCTGAGTAAAACAGAAAGACCATCCAGCTTCTTTTCAACTACAAATACAGGGTTTTGCAGCTCCTGTTCTATTCGTTGGACAAATGCTTCTACTTCTTGTTTGGAAAAAGCATCCTGAAGGCTGATAACAGGTACATCATGAGTGACCTTTCGCAGCTCCCGCTTGGTGGTTCCACCTACTTTCTGTGTAGGTGAATCCGGGTGTACCAACTCTGGATATTTTCCCTCCAGGCTTCTTAATTCCAGTGAAAGCAAATCGTACTCATGATCTGTAATTTCCGGATCATCAAGATTGTAATAGCGATTATTATGGTATTCTATTAAGCGGCGTAGTTCTTCCACCTGCTTTTTAATTTCATTATTGTCCACGCATTAGCTCCTTTCACAACAATTCACAGCTTTTTTAATGGGGCGAGCTCTGCATTGAAGCTCTGAATACCCCCCTGCTGAAAAGCAACCTTTACCATAAGATCTCTGCCTTCTCCTTCCATGGTTACCACGGTTCCATTCCCAAATCGGCTGTGGTGTACTTTATCTCCCAGTTGAAAACGCTTTGTACTTTTAGCTGTATTATTATTTTTAGCTGAACTATTCATCATAGGACCATGTAAAGCCTTGCCATCCAATCCTACCATAGGTGATGACGCTTTGCCTGAAGTAAAATTATTTACAGGAGTAGAAAATCCCGAAGCACCTTTGTATTGGGATGACTTCCATTTACTATCGCTGCCTCTGCTTCCATATCCAATTATATCTCCAAATCCACCTGTATAGACACTGACTTCCTCAATCAGATCATTGGAAATTTCCTTCAAAAAGCGAGAAGGTGTATTTGAAGATGGGTTCCCATAAAGAATTCTTTGTATTGTATGGGTAATATACAGTCTGGTTTTTGCACGAGTTATACCTACGTAACAAAGGCGTCTTTCCTCTTCAATATCTTCCTCTGATTCCATGGAGCGGGAATGGGGAAACAAGCCTTCTTCCAAACCGACTAAAAACACTACAGGAAATTCCAGACCTTTGGCACTATGCAAAGTCATCAGGTTAGCAGTACTTTTCCCCTCTGTACTGTCTTCATTCATCCTGTCAATATCTGATACCAGTGCTATGTTTTCAAGAAATCCCGTTAAGCCGGCTTCCGGGTTGTTATTCTCAAATTCCCGTGCAGCAGAAACAAATTCCATGATATTATCCAGTCTGTTTTCTGCATCTTTGGAATCTTCTCCCTTAAGCACTGCGCAATAGTTCGTCATATGAAGAAAGGTATCCAAAAAATCAGTTAAGCTTTGCTTGTCTTTCTCCTGCTGTAAATCAGATATCAGTCTGCCGAAATCCATCACTTTAGCAGCAGTACGACCTGTAAGCACCTTGTTTTTATCCAGATCGGCAATGATTTCCAGGACACTGATCCCTGCTAAAGTTGCTGCTTCCTGCAAGTTGGTCAGGGTAACTGCTCCTATTCCCCTCCTTGGAGTATTTATAATACGCTGTAAGCTGACATCGTCATTAGGGTTGTCCAATACTCGCAGGTATGCAATGATGTCTTTTATTTCCTTTCGATCATAGAAGCGCAAACCTCCATAAATATTATAGGGGATCCCATATTTCATCAAGGCTTCTTCTATTGTTCGAGACTGCGCATTCATACGATATAAAACAGCAAATTCTCCATATCTGCCGCCATTATGTACATGCTGCTCTATTGTTCTGCACACGAATTCAGCTTCCTGTTGTTCATTTTTAGTTCTGCAAATGCGGATAGGTTCACCTTTGTCCCTTTGCGTCCACAAGTTTTTTTCCTTCCTGTAGATATTGTGGCTGATAACCTGATTGGCGGCATCCAGTATGTTTTGATAAGAACGGTAATTTTCTTCCAGCTTGATGATGCTTGTATTGGGAAAGTCTTTTTCAAATTCCAGAATGTTTCTAATGTCTGCTCCTCTCCATCGATAAATGGACTGATCGTCATCGCCAACTACACAGATATTACCATAGCTGTCCGATATAAGTTTCACCAGCATATATTGAGCAAAGTTTGTATCTTGATATTCATCTACCAGAATATAATGAAACTTGTTTCGATAATAGTCAAGCACATCGGGATGCAAGTAAAACAGCTCCAAGGTCTTATTTAGCAGATCATCAAAATCCAGGGCATTGTACTTTTTAAGTTTTGTTTCATAGAGCTTGTAAATTTGTGCCAATTTTTCTTCTCGGAATTCGCCCTGCACTTCATCTTCATAATCTTGGGGACTCTTCAATTCATCCTTCAAGTGCCCGATAAGTGTACGTATTTCCTTTGGAGCATACATTTTTTCATTTATGTTTAAATCCTTTAAGCATTCTTTGATTACCGTAAGCTGATCTGTGTCGTCATATATGACAAAGTTTCTTGTATACCCAATTTTGTCTATATCTCTGCGTAAAATACGAACACAGGTAGAATGGAATGTGCTGACCCAAATACCTTGTGCAGCTTCACCTGCTAGGCCAAAAATACGTTCGCGCATCTCACGAGCAGCTTTATTGGTAAAGGTAAGAGCAAGAATCCTGGAGGGGTATACCTCCCGTATACATAGAAGCTCCTCCACTCTTTGCAGCATTTCCTTACTGCCAGAATCCAATGCTTGCTCGTAATCTTCAAGCGCCTGTAAGTCTTCATCTTTCAAGTTACGTGGAATATATTTGCTTTTATATGCATCTCCAAAACGAAGGATATGAGCTGCCCTGTTGGTTAAGACCGTGGTTTTCCCCGAACCGGCTCCAGCCAATACCAACAAGGGACCTTCAGTGGTTAAAACTGCCTGTCTTTGCATATTGTTAAGATGGCTGTACAGCTCTTCAAATATGCGATCCCTGATTGCATAGTATTCTCTTATGATGTTTGTATTGCTCATTCTATTTTTTCAAATACCTCACTTAGTCTTCAATTTGTCTAAAATAAGATTGTATCCGTCTGCTCCATAAATCAATGATCGATTTACCCTGCTGATGGTGGCTGTACTCGCACCTGTCTTTCCTGCAATTTCCTGATAGGTGTTTTTCTCTCGAAGCATAATGGCAACTTCCAGCCTTTGAGCCAGTGATTTGAGCTCGTTGATGGTGCAGAGATCTTCAAAAAAACGATAGCATTCATCTTGATCCTCCAGTAGAAGAATGGCATCAAAAAGCTTGTCTGTCTGATCATCTTTTAACTTGGATACATATTCCATCTTCATTCCTCCTGCTAACAGAATTGCAAATCAGTAACCCATACTTGTAGCTTGTAGCTCCCATTATGCTGAAATCCAACTGGTACCTTGTAACATCTTCAACTTTCATAAAATTTTCAATGTCATCCTGAGCAATTGAGTCGGATCTTTTCTGTTCAGATTCCTCGTAAACTCGGAATGACAAGTTTTTAAACTCGTGATGTCAAGATTTTAAACTCGGAATGACAACAAGATTTAAGTGTTACAGCATACCAGGAACCCTTCCAGTAAGATTAGCATAAATTACTAAGGTATAATAGAAAGGGGGCTGAACCGATGCGTTACATTGTACAACCCGGAGATTCCATCCTGGAGCTGGCTCAAAGATACCATACCCGTGTGGAAGCTGTTATGTCAGTGAACCATTTAAGTTCTCCAGAACACATTTACCCCGGAATGCTGCTCAGTATACCAATAACAGTGGAATCACCGTTAACAGGAAGAGGATATACAGTACAACCCGGAGAGTCTCTATATGACATAGCTGTAGAACATCAAGTGCCATTAAGAGAGCTGATACTTATAAACCATATTATGATACCTTTTATGGTTTACACCGGGCAGGAGCTTAATCTTCCAGAAAGCATTGATTCCTGACAAATCTATATTAACATATTAAACCGATAAAGTGAAATGAATAGATGAAAAAATGCTGATCCGGCAATATGTTTTTATCCAAGTGGATCAGCACTTTTTAATATATAAGTAAAATCATTTATTATTCCGATGATTTCAAACTTCATCCTCCAGGGATTTTTTTTTGTCTTGTACCTCTTCTTTGCTTTCCTGAGCAATTTCCAATTTTATAACAGAGACCTCATAAGCAACCTTGTCTACTACTTCACCATTGGTATATCTTTTCTGATATTCACGGCTTTGTATACGTCCCCAAAGCTTTATATTGTCTCCAACCTCCAGTGTTTGGCAGAACCTTGCATTCCTCCCCCAGGCGATAACAGGTATATAATCAGATTTGTTATAAGCTCGATTGACAGCAATCAACAAATCCGTTATTTCTCGCTTGAAGGGAGTAGTCCTGTAAATGGGAGCTTTACATACAAATCCATTTAAATAAATCTGATTGGGGTTTTTGACCTCTTCAGTCAGGTTGGCAATATCCCTTACAAAAACCGTTAACAACAGCCGATTGCTTCCATCTATCAGTTTGTTATAGGAACGAAACTGACCGGTTATCACCAGCTCTGCACCTATATTTAAATCCATTTCTGTAATGAGTCGCTCCGATACGATTATGGGTAAGCAATCTACATAATTGCTGAGCCTTGGCACTGAAAGATAAAAGCCGTAAAAACTCTCTCCAAACATCTCGTGGCTGAACTCAATAATGGAATCTACTTTTCCAGCAACCATTACCCAATTGTTATCCGATGTATACTCCGCCATATTCGGTATCGCTCCCTTCACTTTTCCAAAGTAGACAAATCTAAACTATACCTATTCACTGCAAGTATGTTTTATGACCCGTCTGATTCGTTTTCTACAGCTATTTGCCTGCCTGTATGATCCATTTTGTAGTTTTCTTTATATATGAGTTCTGATATGGGGACAATAGAATATCCCTCCACCAGTAGAATATCCAGTATCTGTGGCAAAGCATCAGTAATATATTTGGCATTGTTATGAAACAGGACAATGGAGCCTTTGTCTACTTTTTTTGTTACTCGTTCAACCATTGGTTGAACACCTAGTTCCTTCCAATCAAGGGAATCCACATCCCACTGAATTACATGAAAATCCAATTCTCTGCTGATTAGTATCAGTTGATCATTGTAGTCTCCAAAAGGCGGGCGTAAGAGCCGCACGCTGCTTTCACCTGCAAGGTCTTCGATCTTCTTTTGTGTAGTCAGAATTTCTTTTATTATCTGCTCCCGGCTTAACTTGGACATTTCAGGATGGGTTGTGGAATGATTGGCCACTTCATGACCCCGTCTTGCCATCTCTTCCACATGTTCCGGGTATTTATCCACCCAAAACCCAACTAAGAAGAAAGTGGTTTTTATACCTCTTTCCTCCAGGATATCCATAATGGTAGTTGTGTACTCAGCACCCCAGGCTGCATCAAAAGATATTGCGATTTTCTTTTCATCCGTTTGCACTGAATAGATAGGCAGCTCCTTTTTAACATTGAGAAAAACAGCTGCAGTACCATTTACTTGAGCATTCAACAGGGTTATGGAAAGAAGCAGCAGCATGAGTGTGAATAATAAACGTCTTATTTGAATTTTAGAGAAATAAATTATCTTCACAGTAAACACCTCGTTATTAATGTATTGTCATAAAATAATAGATATGACAATAAACAAGGATGTAAAAAAAGAAACCCCTGACAGGGTCCCTGGATATTAAATTGTATCTTCATGTCGTTCAACAGTTTCTAATTGTGATTTTGATATACATTTATCACTTCGTTGTCCATGAGGACCATGGCAACTGCTTTTCCTTTGTCATTTCTTTTTTCAATGGGGAGACTGTCCAAATCAAGAATTGTTACAGTACCATCCTTTTGTATCAGTATGATCTCATAGGGCTCCTTGCTGTAATATGCCTTAATAAGAGAGCGGCCATTGGAACCATTGCGGGCAAAGGTGATAGTTTTAACCCCAACCCCGCCGCGACCTTGTCTCCCATAATCAACAACAAGGGTTCTCTTGGCAAAGCCGCGATTGGTAACAACAACCAGCTCACCTTCGTCATCTATCTCCCGAGCAAACACAACATGGTCATTCTTCTTCAGCTGTATGGCTTTAACGCCTATGGTCGCCCTGCCTGTGGGATTGACCTCGCTGCTCTTGAAGCGGATGCTCATACCTTTTTCAGTAGCAAGCAGTATGTCTCTATTACCATGGGATAATTCGACAGCTATTACCAAATCATCCTTTTTTAGGCGGCAGGCTTGGATTTTAGTGACTCTGGAATCATATTCCCTTAACTGGGTGCGCTTTATCATGCCCTCTTGGGTATAAAACTGAATATAAGGCTCTGCTTCCTTTAGAATATCGAAATTATCTACACAGATTACCCCAACAATACGTTCAGTCTTTTCAAAGCCTGGAAGTATACTTGTCAGCTGTACTCCCTTGTCCCGCCATTTACCTTCAGGAATGTCTTTACAGGTAATACCATAGCAATTGCCTGAATCTGTAAAAAATAGAACTCGATGATTGGTAACAGACTCCTCCAAAAACTCAATATAGTCAGTATCACGAGAGGTTCCCGCTTCTGCATCATGGTTTGAACGTTGATATGATATCAAAGGAACACGTTTTATGTCTTGATTGCGAGTCAAGCTTATAATGACATCCTCTATTTGAATCAAGTCTTCTGTTTTGATTTCCGCTACAGAGCTGTCTTTAACAATAACAGTGCGACGAGGATCGGCATGCAGTTTTTTTATCTCCAGCAGCTCCGTCTTAATTACCTTTAACAATTTAACATCCGAAGAAAGTATGGCTTTCAGCTGTATAATCAGTTTTTGAACCTGGGCGTATTCCTTCTCCAAATTGATTACTTCCAGGTTGGTGAGCTTTTGCAGACGCATGTCTAAGATGGCCTGAGCTTGAATTTCAGTCAGGCTGAACTCCTCCATCAGTCTGATTCGTGCTTCTCTGGTATTTTTCGAGGAACGAATTAAAGCAATAACACGGTCGATGTTTCGTACTGCAATAATCAAGCCTTCTAAAACATGCTCCCTGGCTTTAGCCCTGTCCAGTTCATACTGGGTTCTTTTAGTAACCACATCTATTTGGTGCTTTATATAATATTCCAAAATAGCCTTCAACCCCAGCTGACGAGGGCGCCCATCTGCTATAGCTACCATGTTCATGCCAAATGTAATCTGAAGGTCGGAGTATTTGTAAAGATAATTTAAAATTTTTTCTGCGTCACCATCTTTTTTGATTTCAATCACTGCACGTATGCCCTGACGATCGGACTCATCTCGAATATCGGAAATGCCGCTGAGTACACCTTTTCTTTCTTCACTGAGTCGAAGGATTTTCTCCAAAAGAGCAGCCTTATTTACCTGATAAGGCAGTTCAGTTATAACCAGCTGTTTCTTTCCTCCGGGGATTTTTTCCACATCAACACTGGAGCGCAACAAAATCTTACCTTTTCCGGTTTCATAGGCTTTTTGTATTTCCTCTGTACCAATAATCATAGCACTGGTAGGAAAATCAGGACCGGGAATCTTCTGTAATAATTCTGCAGTGCTTATTTCAGGCTTATCCATAACAGCAATTACACCATCTATGACTTCACCCAAATTATGAGGGGGAATATTGGTAGCCAGCCCTACAGCAATACCGGAAGAACCATTGACCAGCAGGTTTGGATAACGCCCGGGCAGGACATCAGGTTCTTTTATGCTGTCATCAAAATTCAGACTGAAGTTTACGGTATCCTTATCAATATCCTTCAACAGTTCCAGAGCCAAGGGAGTCATTCTGGCTTCAGTATACCGCATGGCAGCTGCAGAATCACCATCAATAGAGCCGAAATTTCCATGTCCATCGACCAGAGGATATCGCATGTTGAAATCCTGCGCCATTCGCACCATGGCATCATAGATGGATGAATCGCCATGGGGATGATACTTA
>DIQU01000001.1:49855-50328 GCA_002426555.1 Firmicutes bacterium UBA5454
CTCCATGGGGATGATACTTACCCAGGGCATCACCTACAATTCTGGCAGATTTTTTATGAGGCTTGTCAGGAGTAAGACTCAATTCCCGCATGGTATATAGAATTCGCCGCTGAACCGGTTTTAAACCATCCTCTACTCTGGGAAGAGCCCTTTCCATAATGACATATTCTGCATAAGGCATCATGGAATCGTGCATAACGTTTTCCAGGGGTTTGTGTAATACTTTATCTGGATTTTGCATATAATTATCTTCTTTCTTTTTCCTTGCCATGAACTACACCCCCATCTCCTGAAAGATATCTGTTTTGTTGAAGTCAGCATAGTTTATAATGTATTCACGCCTGGAATCCACTTTATCGCCCATAAGGATTGTAATCAGTTTGTCAGCTTCGGCAGCATCATCGATGTCAACCTTGACGATGGAGCGTTTGGTAGGATCCATGGTTGTATCCCACAGTTGTTCCGGATTCATT
>DIQU01000001.1:50505-73080 GCA_002426555.1 Firmicutes bacterium UBA5454
TTGTTCCGGATTCATTTCACCCAGTCCTTTGTAACGCTGAACTGAATACCCTTTGCCTGCTTTCTTTATACACGCAGTCAACTCTTCATCGTTGTAGCAATATTCTACCTTATTAGCCTTTGTTACCTTGTACAATGGAGCCAGCCCTATATACACATGGCCTTTGGTTATAAGCTCTTTCATGTAACGGAAAAAGAAGGTAAGTAAAATAGCACGAATATGAGCGCCATCCTGGTCTGCATCAGCCATGATAATGACCTTGTCATACTTTAAATTGTCGATATTAAAATCTTCATCAATTCCAGTTCCCAAGGCAGAGATAATAGTGCGAAACTCTACATTGGCCAGTACTTGATCAAGACGTTTCTTTTCTGCATTCAAAGGCTTCCCGCGTAAAGGAAGAATGGCTTGAAACTGCCTGTCTCTGCCTTGCTTGGCAGAGCCGCCTGCAGAGTCACCCTCTACCAAAAACAACTCATTGATTTTGGGGTTTCTGCCGGTGCAGCTGGCAAGCTTGCCAACCAGCGGTGCGCCTTCCAAGCTGTTTTTCTTCCGAGTAATATCCTTGGCTTTCCGAGCTGCTTCTCTTACCTTGGCTGCACTTAGAGCCTTTTCCAATATGACTTTCAGTGTTTCCTGATGATCGATATTTTCCAAATAAATTTGGAGTTTCTCTGTAACGATGGATTCCATGGCAGTTCGCGCTTCTGTGTTCCCCAGCTTGGTTTTGGTTTGACCTTCAAATTGGACATTATGCATTTTTAAAGAAATAACAGCTGTCATGCCTTCTCTGTAATCTTCTCCTATCAAACCACCGTTTTTACCCTTGTTTAAATTCTGCTTTTTCACTAAATCATTGAGCACCTTGGTAACAGCGGTTTTGAAGCCCGTTTCATGAGCGCCCCCTTCGCTGGTAGGAATATTATTAACATAGGAAAATATGCTTTCTGTATAGGAATCAGTGTATTGTATGGCAACCTGAGCTTTGATATTGTCTCGTTCTCCTTCAAAATAGATCACTTCCGAATGCACTGCTGATTTGTCTTCATTCAAGTACTCGACAAAGTCAACCAGACCGCCAGAGTAGTAAAAACTCTTACTGATGATCTTTTCAGGTCTTTTGTCAGTTAACGTCATTTTGATGCCTTTATTTAAAAATGCCAAATCCTTCAGCCTTTTAGATATGGTATCAACACTCATGAGTATGTCTTCAAAAATTCTATCATCGGGCAGGAAAGTAATTTTAGTTCCTTGCAAGTCGGTTGCTCCAAGGTTCTCCAGTTCTGTCACTGGCTTTCCCACCATGATAGTTCCATTTTTCTCATAACTTTCAAATCTCTGCCGGTACTTTCGTCCATCAATGTGTACCTCTGCTTCCAGCCAACGAGAAAGAGCATTTACTACAGCAGCGCCTACCCCGTGAAGACCTCCTGAATAGCTGTAATTACTGTCATTAAATTTACCTCCAGCATGGAGCTGAGTAAATACGAGCTGTACTCCCGGGATCTTCATGGTGTCATGAATCCCTACAGGAATTCCCCTTCCATTATCTATAACGGTAACGCTGTTGTCACTGTTCAAAGTTACCTCGATGGTAGATGCAAAACCATTGGCTGCTTCGTCAATTCCATTGTCTACAATTTCCCATAATAGATGATGAAGCCCCCGTAAACCTGTGGTGCCTATATACATACCCGGACGCCTTCGGACTGCGTCAAGGCCTTCCAATACTTGTATGTCATTTGCTTCGTAAGTCTTAGTCATGTAGGTAGATGTCTCCCCCTTGCAGAACAAATGTTCTTCTTATGTTTATTTACATTATAACATTATTTTGCCAGCTTTCAAGTATTTCTTGTGCTTGAGTCTTTCAAAAGCTTAAACTCTTCACTTTGCTCAGGTATTATTCGATTAAGAGCAGCATTCCTCTGTATTCAGTAAAGCCAGCTGTATTTCTTCCTGAACATTTAAGTCTCTCTCTCGACCCAGTGCAGTAAGCAACAAATTTTTTGCCTCATCACCGCCAAGTTTACCGACAGCCCAGGCGCTGTATGCTCTTATGGTAGAATTCGGATATTGCATAGTGTCAGCCAAAAGAGGAAGATATGATGAATCATTGGAATTTCCAGCTGCTATAACAGCCATGGTAATTATTTTTTGAGGTCGTGCATAATTATATCCTACAAACTCTGCGATTGAACTCATATGTTTTTTCAGCCCGGTTTTGGCATGGATCAGTATCTCTTTAATATCAATAATATCCTGGATTTTTTCAAGGGGCTTAAGCTGCTTTATTATCTTTTTGTTTTTAGGACATACCAGCTGGCAATCATCACAACCCAATATTCGATTACCCATTTTCTCTCGCATGTGGATGGGCATTGTTTCCGATGACAGCATATGATATCGTAAACACTTATCAACTACTATAATACCATCATCTGCAATGGCTTGCGTGGGACAGGCATCCATACATTTTCTGCAGCTGCCGCAGTCGGTAATTTCTTTTGAGTCCATATCGTCCAATTCCAATTCTGCATTGGTGAGTATCGTGTGGAGTGTAATGAAAGAGCCAAACTCAGGATGATAAATGAGACTGTTTTTTCCATATTTCCCAAGACCGCTCTGGTAAGCCAGATGTTTGACAGGAATAGGAGGATCTGTTTTGATTTCGAAGCCGGCATCAGTCAAAACAACTCCTAATTGCTTCATGGCTTCCTTTCCCTTGGGATATGCCAGATAATGAGCACTGCAGCGGCCATACCCTTGAGAAACAGTTTGTTGAAAAGGCTGGTAAGGATAGACAGCAACGATGATCGTTTTTGCATCAGGCATAATGTATCTGCAATCACTGGCTAATCTTTTAGTATCCCAATAATCTGCTGTATTAGGATACAGAGCTTTTCTAAGCTGTATATCGTCATCCCATAAAGTCAGGGGCAGAACGGGCTGAAAGGATATTTGATGGAATCCCAGTTCTTTGGCTTTCAGTTTGATTTGCTCCTTTATATCCTCACCTCATTCCTTATCCAATTGTAAGTATAACAAAATTCATAGATTACGTCTATAAACTGAAAAATTGAGAACTGTCCCCAAAACACACAAAACACTGTCCCCAAAACAAAAAAAACCGGCCTTGCAGCCGGTTCGGGTTTTGCTTTAGAACTTATTCCTGGGTGTATAGTGGGTATGCAGCAACTCATGTGCTCTATGGCTGTTAGGCTCTCCCAAATACTCATCATATACTTTCTTTACGGATTCATTTTCGTGGGACTTTCGAACCGGCAATGAGCGATCTTCGTCATAGATAGCGGCAGCACGTTTTGCACGTACATCTACATCCATCTGTACCTGTGCAGGTACAATAGGCTGTCCTCCGCCGGTAACACAACCTCCCGGACAGCCCATGATCTCGATAAAGTGATATTCTTTTTCTCCTGATACTACCTTATCCATCAGGGCTTTTGCATTACCTGTTCCATGGGCAACTGCTGCTTTAACAGTAATATCTCCCAGAGGGATCTCAACTTCCTTAACACCTTCCAGTCCGCGTACTGCATGGATTTCCAAGTTCTCCAATGGCTTGCCTGTAACAATTTCTGCTACAGTTCTCAAGGCAGCTTCCATAACACCGCCGGTAGCACCAAAGATAACTGCAGCACCTGTAGAATCTCCCAATATGGGATCAAAGTCTTCATCTTCCAGTTTCAAGAAGTTAATTCCAGCTTGCTTGATCATTCTTGCCAGCTCTCTGGTAGTCAGTACTGCATCTACATCCGGATAGCCTGTTGCTTGAAGTTCAGGTCTTTGGGATTCAAATTTCTTAGCTGTGCAAGGCATTATGGATACTACATAAATATTGGCTGGGTCTTGATTGGTCTTTTCTGCATAATAGGATTTTACCATGGCTCCCATCATTTCATGCGGAGATTTGCAGGTAGACAAATTATCCAACAGCTCAGGATAATTATGCTCACAATACTTAATCCAGCCCGGGCTGCATGAAGTAATCAAAGGCAGGTTTTCGCCTTTCTTCAGTCTGCCCAATAACTCGGTACCTTCCTCCATGATTGTAAGGTCGGCAGTAAAGTCGGTATCAAATATTCGGTCAAAGCCCAACCTGCGAAGAGCAGCAACCATCTTACCGGTAACCCTGGTGCCGATGGGCATACCAAATTCTTCACCCAAAGCTACACGAACAGCAGGAGCCGTCTGAACCACTACGTGAAGATCCGGGTTGTTAATGGCATCCCAAACTTTGTCCGTATCGTCTTTTTCTCTTAATGCTCCAACCGGGCATGCTTCAATACACTGGCCACAGTTAATGCAGTTGACATCAGCCAAACTCTTGCTGTAAACAGGCTCAATAATTGTGTTAAAACCTCGTTCTGTTGCACCTATAGCACCAATTCCCTGCACTTCTCTGCAAGTAGACACACATCTTCGGCAAAGAATACATTTATTAGGATCACGCACGATTGAGGTAGAAACCTCATCTACAGCATAATTGCCTTGTTCGCCTTCATAGCGAATATCATTTACACCCAGTTGGGTGGATAGTGTTTGCAGTTCACAGTTCTCACTTCTGACACAGGTCAGACACTTGCGATCATGATTGGACAGGATTAATTCCATATTTGTTTTCCTGGCCTCTCTTATAGCAGGTGTGTTGGTCCGAATCTCCATTCCCTCTCCTACGGGGAAAACACAGGAAGCCTGTAAGCTTCTAGCACCTTTTACTTCAACCAGACACATACGACAGGCACCGATTTCATTGATTCCCTTCAGATAACATAAGGTGGGTATATGGATGTGGGCGGACCTTGCGGCTTCCAATACCGTGGTTCCCTTAGGCACTTCTATCTGGACGCCGTCTATGGTTAACTTTACCATTTCCATTTTAGTCACTCCCTTTTCTAATAAGCTTAACCCTTCACTATGGCCTTGAAGGGGCATTTTTCCATGCAGGCGCCACATTTGATACACTTGCTCTGATCAATTACGTGGGGACTTCTGCGTTCACCTGAGATAGCATCTGTAGGACAGACCTTGACACATAAACCGCAGCCTTTGCACAGCTCTGCTTGTATTAAGACCTGCAGTAATGCCTGACACACACCAGCAGGACATTTTTTGTCACGGATATGAGCCTCGTATTCATCTCTGAAATACCTAATGGTACTCAATACTGGGTTGGGCGCTGTTTGCCCCAGCCCGCAAAGTGCAGATGCTTTAATGTTTTTGCCAAGCTCTTCCAGCTTTTCGATATCGCCTTCTTCACCTTGTCCCTTGGTGATACGATTCAAAATTTCAAGCATACGTTTGGTTCCGATTCTGCAAGGTGGGCATTTTCCACAGGACTCATCTACGGTAAAGTCCAGGAAGAACCTGGCTATATCTACCATACAGTTATCTTCGTCCATGACAATTAATCCACCGGAGCCCATCATAGAGCCAATTCTTGCTAAAGAATCGTAATCAATCGGGGTATCCAGATGTTCTGCAGGGATGCAGCCACCGGAAGGACCACCGGTTTGAGCTGCTTTAAATTCCTTATTATCTGGAATTCCTCCGCCTATTTCATATATGATTTCCCTGAGAGTAGTTCCCATTGGGACTTCCACCAAACCGGTGTTCATAACTTTGCCGCCCAGCGCAAATACCTTTGTTCCTTTGCTTTTTTCTGTTCCAACGCTTTGGAACCAATCAGCACCATTATGGATAATCTGGGGGATATTGGCATAGGTTTCTACGTTGTTAAGCAAAGTAGGCTTCCCAAATACACCCTTGTTTGCAGGGAATGGCGGGCGGGGTCGAGGTTCTCCTCTTTTTCCTTCTATGGATGCGATCAATGCGGTTTCTTCACCACATACGAATGCACCAGCACCCAGTCTGATTTCAATATCAAAATTAAAGTTGGTACCAAAGATGTTTTTGCCCAGGAGACCAGCTTCTCTTGCTTGATCAATAGCAATATTCAAACGCTTTACAGCAATTGGATATTCAGCTCTTACATAAATATACCCCTGGTCAGCACCAACAGCATAACCAGCTATTGTCATTGCTTCCAGTACAGCGTGTGGATCCCCTTCCAGTACACTTCTGTCCATAAATGCACCAGGGTCGCCTTCGTCGGCGTTACACAAGATATACTTTTTATCACCTTCAGCCTTGGCTGTAAACTCCCATTTTAGACCGGTGGGAAACCCTGCACCGCCGCGTCCTCTCAAACCCGAAGCTTTTATTATGTTAATGATTTCTTCAGGGGTGCTCTCAAGCAATGCCTTGCCGAGAGCCTTATATCCGTCAAAAGCAATGTATTCTTCTATTTTTTCCGGATCTATAACGCCGCAATTACGCAAAGCCAGTCGTTTTTGCTTTTTGTAGAACTCCACTTCATCCAATGATTTAATAGCTTCATCATCATGCACACTGTCATGATACAACAGGTCGGTAACTATTCTGCCCTTTAGCAGATGCTCAGACACAATTCTCGGAACATCATCTGTAGTTACCTTGCTGTAAAACGCGCCTTCTGGATAAACGATGACAACAGGACCAATGGCACACAGTCCAAAACAACCGGTTTGAACCAGCTTGATTTCATTTTCCAATTTGTTGCTTTCCAGTTCAGTTTTGAAAACTTCCATTACATCAGCTGAACCGGAAGAATGACACCCTGTTCCTCCACATATGAGGACATGGGAACGATAAAATTCCATAATAAAACCCTCCTTATCCAATGGTGTTACTGTGCAGCACCAATTGTGTATTCGGTAACAACCTGGCCATTTACCACATGTTCTGCAATGACCCTTTTTACCTTATCTGCAGACATATTTACATAGGTAACCTTATCTTCACCGGGTCGGGTAATTTCGACCATGGGTTCAAGACGGCATACACCGATGCAGCCTGTTTGAGAAACAGATACATCCTTCAGGTTCCTATTTTTCACTTCTTCCAGAAAAGCCAGTAAAACAGGACGAGCACCTGCTGCAATGCCACAGGTAGCCATACCCACAACAACCCGGGTGCCTCCAGTTCTTTCTTTTCTCAAATTAACAGCATCCAAAGTTTTCTGTTTAATTTGTTCCAGTTCTTTCAAAGACTTCATGTATTACACACCTCCATATAATTCTTCAAGACCCTCTTTAATATATATAGTGATCCAGTTAACAATTTCCGGATCAGCAATGTTTACTTCACCTATAACTTCCCTGATCTGACGGGTATCCAGCAAGAACTGCCTGCAGTTGTTTTCGTGGGTATACACAAAATCCACTTCCGGATTCATAAAGATGAGTGCTGCGATGGTTTCTTCCATCTTACCCAGAGGGAGACAGTCAATATGGCTGTCTATAAACAAAGCCAGCAGTGTGGTACCTTTCCCTTTTTGAGATATCATCTCCAATTTCCCACCGCTTGCTTCTGCAGATGCTTTAAACATTGGAATACCCAAACCAACCTTGCGTGTGGTTCGGGTTGTATAAAAGGGATCGTATACCTTATTGACTTGTTCTTCGTCCATACCCTTGCCATTATCGCTTATCTGCACCCACTTGTGATCTTTTTCCCGGTCTTCCCGTATGGATATTTCAACCAGGTTTGCTCCGGCTGATATGGAATTTTGGGCTAAATCCAGTAAATGCAGTGATATATCTTCCATATTTTACTTAGTGCGGTATTTGCTGATGATGCCTTTGATGTCGGATGGCACCAGGCGACCGTAAACATCGTCATTGATCATTATAACAGGTGCCAGTCCACAAGCACCTAAACAACGTGTTGCATTCAGTGTAAAGTTAAAATCATCAGAGGTTTCACCAGGCTTTAAATCAATTTCTCTAACTATTTCATCTAAAATTGCCTGTGACCCTTTGACATAGCAAGCTGTACCCATACAAACACCTATAGTGTTTTTACCTTGCGGTTTAAGTGTGAATTGGGAATAGAAGGTAGCCACTCCGTATATATCGCTAAGTGGTATATCAAGTGCTTTTGCTATATATTCCTGCACTTCAACCGGCAAATAGCCATAGAGCTCTTGTGCCTTGTGCATAATAGGCATTAATGGACCTTCCTTGTCCTTGAATTCATCGATGGTATTTTTCAATTCCATGAGCTTTTCATCTTGAAGAATAGAAGCTGTCATCTATACTCCCTCCCCATACAAAATAATAGTTTATAAGTCAAATATATTATCTCATAAAGTGCTTTGACAATCAAGAAAAATCGTCAAGTTTTTCACAAATAATTAAAAAGAAAATAAAAAAACGTTCGCTATTATATATCAGCGACATAAATTGATATAGCTGTTATACTTATTTTTTGGATAATGATTCTAAAATTCCCTTTATGTTTAGTTCTTCGACAGAAATGGTCATTTTTCTTTCCAAGATTTGGCCCAAGCTATGAGCATCTGAAGAAAAAATTAATTTGGCAGGAAGACAAACAGAAGAATTCAATGGGTAGTTTTGTGAATATTCCAACAAACTAAGGTTTAAGTAAGGAGGCAGGAACCCCAGCTGTGACAGTACACTGAAGGAAGGTTTATTAATATGGGCAGGAACAGGCAACCCTTTGCATTGCCTGATCAGTTGTACCGCATCATCAAAGTTTATGGATAGAGAAGTCAATAAAGCCTGTTCCTTTTCACCTGTTATTTCATCCATTTCATTCATAATCCATTGATGCCCAAAAAAAGATGGGTTGTTTGCCAATCCATCATAGCAGGATTCAATTTGATTCCTGAATGAACAGAGAGAGTACAGGTCATAAAAATAGCATAGGAGATGCACCTCTTCCCTGGTTTGTATCTCCATACCCGGAATAACAAGTATTCGCTCTCCTGCTGACTTCATTACTGCCTCTACATTGTCACAGCTGTTATGATCAGTAACTGCTATGGCATCCAAACCGTTAAGAATTGCCATGTTCACAATATTATTGGGAGTCATGTCGTCATCCCCGCAAGGTGATAAGGCAGAATGGATATGCAAATCAATGGCAGCTTCCATATCAGCACCTCAACCTTCTGCTCCGATACCTATATTATACAGCATACCGGTTAACTGAAACGCATTCAAATGGGTGGACAGTATGGTTACTCCTTCCTCCTGTGCTTTTTCAATGGTCTTTTTATCTACTTCCATATTGGATGGAATTATCACCCCTGCCAGATCAAGCAAGGAGGCCACCGCTATAACATTAACATGAGTTTGAACGGTTATCCACACTGCATCCTTTTTTCCATTGGCCATAACCCAGCTGAGCAAATCACAGCAACAGCCTGATGAAACATCACTTTTCAAACCATGACCCCTGGATAAGATTTTTAATTCCAATTCCTCTACTATGTTCTCAAGCTTTTTCATTATCTTTCTTTTCTTCCCTTCCGACTGACATTTTATCTGAAAGCTCTATCATTTCTTTCGCCAGCATTTTTACCTTTTCTCTTAGCTCAAATACACAATCCAGCTTGGAAGCGTTTCCCCTGACTATATCCTCTGCCAGGGTTCTGCAGCTGGGTGAGCCGCAAGAACCACAATCCAAGCCAGGAAGCTCCTTATTGATACGCTCTAGGGCTTCCATCTTCTGAATGGCAAGCACTATATCTTCGTCAAGCTTTAAAACGGGCTTCTCCATAATATTCTTTTGCAGAACCCAGTCCATATTTTCTTTTACATACTCCACCTCCGATGCTTTGGGAGGACTGTTGTGAATCCCTTTAGCCAGTATGCGAATTCGATTTTTTGCTACATAGCCGTTTTCAAAGGTTAAAGGTCCGCCTACACAGCCGCCTGAGCAGGAAAGACCTTCAAAAAAGTCCAAATCAGACATTTTATTGTTCTCGATTTCCTCGAGGACAGGGATCACATTGGATATTCCATCTACTGCAAGATAATTGTCAATTCCCAAAGACTGACTTTCCCCATTGCTGATTGCCCAACTTAAACCTGCACTGCTGGCCTTTTGCAGCTGTTCTGTATTATCAGGTACCTTGAGAAAAGAAGATATTGGTCCATAAATATCCAATATGGAGATGGCACCATCAACGTGTGATATTTCATTCCCAATTGGATTGCGAATACTGGTCATCTTCGCTGCACAGGGAGTAATGAAGAAAGCACCAATTTGCTCCCTGGGTACCTTGTATTTCCTGCTGAATTCATCCTTTGCCATCTGAGCTGCTATTTCCATGGGAGATTCTACACGCACCATATGATCCAGCAGATTGGGAAAACGCACTTGTATCAGACGGACTATGGCAGGACAGGCTGAGGAAATCAAGGGCTTTTTTATATCGGAAATAGCCAGTTTCTCTTTAATTAATTGAGTAACTATGTCAGCGCCTTTAGCTACTTCATACACATAGTCAAAACCAAGCTGCTTAAGTGCAACCAGGACCCTATCGCAGTTTTTTAAGTTTTTAAACTGTCCCAGGAGTGCAGGAGCTGGTAAGGCAATTTTATATTTAAATTCATTTATTCTGGATAAGGGATCGGTAACGGCAACTTTTGCGTGATAAGGACATACACGAATGCATTCTCCACAGTCGATACAGCGCTCATCAATGATTCTTGCCTTTCCATCACGTACCCTTATGGCTTCAGTAGGGCAGCCTTTGATACAATTGGTACAGCCCTTGCATTTATCTTTATTTAATGTGACGGAATGATAATATTCCCTCATCATCTTCACTCACTTCCCAGTATAATCGTTACATTCGATAATATAATTCTCTGCTGCTATAATATCTTGATAATGGATTTAGTGTAAAATTAAATTTCAAAATCCAAAAGTAATTTTCAGTGTTGTGCCTTGTCCTACTACGGAATAAATTTCAACCCGGCTTGCATTACGCTGAATATTCGGCAAACCCATGCCTGCACCAAAACCAAGCTCTCTTGCTCTTTCAGAAGCTGTTGAATAACCTTCTTTCATGGCCATATCAACATCGGGAATGCCAGGCCCTGTATCCTCGGTGACAATCTTTATTTCATGGGGTGTAAGCAATAAAGTCAACTGTCCCCCCCATGAGTGTATGACCAGGTTTAATTCAGCTTCATAGCAGGCGATAGCTGCCCGCCTGACCAGTTGCGAATCGATTCCCAGCTGTTTTAAAATATTTTTGATTTTCCCGGAAGCTTCACCTGCAGATGTGAAATCATCAGCTTCTACTGGAAAAACATGCTTCATTAAAACCTGTGTTTCTGAGCTTTCATGTTTGGCAGCTGGAGTGGTGGGAGGGGTCTCCTGGGGCCCCTGGAGCCCCTTATTGGAATCAGAGTTCACGGGGATTACCTCCTCCTGTCAAGCCCGCCTCATATAATTTACCACAAGCTGTAAACAATGTATCTTTAGTGGTAAGCAGTACAATAGAACGCTTCATTGCCATGTCTATGATATCTTGTGCGGGGTGTTTCCCTCGAACAAAGACAATGGCAGAGACATCAAGGAGCTCTGCCGTTCTTATGACATGAGGGTTTGTTAAGCCTGTTAACAGCAAGGTTTGTTCCTTTACAAAGGCAAGTACATCACTCATCAGGTCGGAACCACAGGCTGATATTATTTCTTGATCCAACATGTTGTCACCATAGAGTACTTCGGCTTTCAAAATATTTTTTATCCTTAGCAGGTTCAATGCCATCTGGTCACCTCTGGTATTATATCGTGCAATTGGCTTGATAATTATTTAACTTACATTAAGGAACACATTTGCTGCATACTATCGCTTTATCTCGTTATCTCGTTATTGACTCCATATATTCTTTATATTGCATTAACATTTCTATATAAGTATACTTGATTTCAGCAGAAATTGCCAGCTTATCAGAACTATTTAGAGATAATATTTTATCAAAGGACTCACATGCTCTATCATACAAAGTTACAAGCCCAGATAAAATCATGTTGTTGGTATTCAACTCAGCTAACAAATCCCTCTTGTCCTCCATATCCGATTTCATGGCGTTGATTATATCATATGCATCATTTGAACTTACCGCCCCGCTGTCCAACTGAAATACCAGCTTTTCCAATGAAAGATACTTTTCCTCCCAGATTTCATAAGCGGACTTGATAGCATCTACATTATACTGTGTTGCGATAATCTTCATATCTGCACCAGCTGTAGCCAGTTTATAGACATGAGATTCCATCCCATTAGCTTTTAGATCTTTTCTTACTTTTTTAGCGTCTTCTTCCGATTGGAATCCAATCGCCAAGACGCGGTAAAAATTGTCATGTAAAATATAAGCCGCTCCGCCCAGGGATTTCAATTCTTTGGCATATGCATGGGCATTTTCAGAATTGTTGAAAGCACCCATTTGAATAGTGTACATCACAAGAGCTTCAGCCTTCAACGAATCTGTTATCTTCTCCGCATCTGATACAGGATCGGATGTTTTATCCGGTAAGGTCAATTCCTGATCATCCAGTTTGTTGCCTGGTACCTTATTCTGATCCTCACCGTTGAAAATAGGTGAAATCAATTTACTTACAAATTTCCCCAAGGTTCCTGCAAAGGCCAAATACAGAATAACAAAGCCAAGCAGTACGACCAGCAGCAACTTGGCATACCTTTTTTTACTTTGAGATTTTTTTATTCTGGAATACCGCATGTCCATGCCTCCCCTTCCCCTATCCATCTTTTGTCCCAGTATTTATATTTATGGTGAAGTTAAATAAATTATGATAGAATGAGTCAAAACACATCCAAATAATTGGGAGGTTTTGCGAGATGAAATATCATTTGGATACAATCCCGGTATGGGATACCTATCACGAAGAGAGTGAGTGCCCTTTTTGTATCTTGGAACATAAATCAGAAACAGTCTATGTAGATTCTTTTCTGGGTGGATCGGTTATGGAACCGGCTACCCGAATTGAAGTTAATGATAAGGGATTTTGCCCTCATCACAACCAACTGCTGTATCAAGCCCAAAATAGGTTAGGATTGGCATTGATGACCCATACTCATATTCTGGAGACTATCAAAAAATTAGAGAAACAGACGGAAGATCTGGAGAAGGCAGCTGAGAATCCTGACAAGGGACTGGGTCTTTTTACGAAGAAACTGTCCGGAGGAGATTCCAACTTGAAGCAGGCTGCACAAAAATACGGAACCTGGCTGGCTAATCATAAGAATCAATGTATTATCTGTGACAGATTGCATAATGCTCTGAAACAGTTTGCATATACCTTTATTCACCTATGGGGCCACGACAAGGAGTTCCATAAAGTTTTTCAGCAATCCAGGGGCTTTTGTTTTTCACACCTCCCATTGATACTGGATATGTCTTCTGAATGTTTAAATAGCGCCAAACTTGCAGAATTTCTCAGAGAGCTGCTCCCCATTCAAATGAATAACATTGATCGGCTGGAAAAGGAGCTCTATTGGTTCACCCAAAAGTTCGATTATAAGAATCAGGATAAACCTTGGGGAAATTCAAAAGATGCCCTCCCTCGTATGCTGCAAAAGCTTACTGGAACATACATGGAATGAGCAGTAACTATACAAAAATATCAGTAATAATCATTCCATTGTTGATTTATCGAGTAAGTGAAAGAAATACCCATAAAACAGGAACATATCTAAGGTAATTTGATATATTGGTGTATTTACCTCAAATATCATCTAATTTCATTGTTTGTAGTATTTGCCATCCTATTTGCTTTTTAATAAACTAGATAATGATGTTAGCACTCAATAAGAGCGAGTGCTAACAAACCAAAAAATTATTACATAAGGAGGGTGTACCATGAATATTAAACCATTGGGCGACAGAGTTGTTATTAAAATGATTGAAAGTCAGGAAACCACAAAAAGTGGAATCGTGCTTCCTGGTTCGGCCAAGGAAAAACCTCAAATGGCAGAGGTATTGGCTGTAGGTCCCGGCGGTCTGGTAGACGGTAAAGAAGTAAAAATGGAAGTGAATGTTGGAGACGTAGTCATTTACTCCAAATATGCAGGGACCGAAGTCAAGGTAGACGATGAGGAATACATAATAGTTCGACAAAATGATATCCTCGCAGTAGTTGAATAATCTAATAATTTATACAGGAGGTTTTTTACAATGGCCAAACAACTGAAATATGGCGAAGAAGCCAGAAGATACCTGGAACGTGGAGTCAACGCACTTAACGATAGCGTTAAAATTACATTGGGTCCCAAGGGCAGAAATGTAGTTTTGGATAAAAAGTTTGGCTCCCCCCAGATAGTAAATGATGGTGTAACCATCGCAAAAGAAATTGACCTGGAAGATCCCTTTGAAAACATGGGTGCACAGCTTGTAAGAGAAGTAGCCAGCAAAACCAATGATGTAGCCGGTGACGGAACCACTACCGCAACAGTATTGGCACAGGCAATAGTCCATGAAGGAATGAAAAATGTAGCTGCAGGCGCAAACCCCATGATTCTTGGAAAAGGCATTCAAACCGCTGTTACAGCTGCAGTAGAATCTCTTAAAGCTCAGAGTAGACCAATCCTAAATAAAGAATCCATTACACAGATTGCTTCAATTTCAGCAGATGACAACACTATTGGACAATTGATTTCCGATGCAATGGAAAAAGTAGGCAGCGACGGAGTTATTACCGTTGAAGAATCAAAATCCATGGCAACAGAGCTTGATGTAGTAGAAGGTATGCAATTTGACCGTGGTTATGTGTCTGCTTACATGGTTACCGATACCGAAAAAATGGTAGCCGTTCTTGAAGAACCATACATTCTGATTACAGATAAGAAAATTACAAATATCCAGGACATTCTGCCTTTGTTGGAACAGATCGTTCAAACAGGCAAAAAACTGATGATTATCGCTGAGGACGTAGAAGGCGAAGCTATGGCTACCTTGGTAGTCAACAAACTACGCGGCACATTCACCTGTGTTGCTGTAAAAGCTCCTGGTTTTGGTGACAGAAGAAAAGCCATGCTGGAAGATATTGCAATTTTAACCGGCGGAACGGTCATTTCCGAAGAACTTGGTTTGGATATGAAGGAAACCACCATAGACCAGTTGGGTACAGCCCGTACTGTAACTATTGACAAAGAAAACACAACCATCGTCGAAGGCGGCGGAGAAACCACTCAGATTCAAAATCGTGTTGCAGCCATAAAGGCTCAAATCGAGGAAACCACCTCTGATTATGATCGTGAAAAACTACAGGAACGTCTTGCAAAACTATCAGGCGGTGTTGCAGTTATCAAGGTAGGCGCAGCAACCGAGACTGAGTTGAAGGAAAAGAAACTGAGAATTGAAGACGCATTGAACGCTACCCGTGCAGCTATCGAAGAAGGAATTATACCCGGCGGCGGTATTGCCTTGATAAAAGCCCTGCCTGCTCTTGAATCCATTGTAGCTGAAGGAGACGAAAAGACCGGCGTAAACATCATCAAGCGAGCTTTAGAATCTCCATTGAGACAAATCGCCGACAATGCAGGAGTGGAAGGATCCGTCGTTGTTGAGAATGTAAAGCAAGGCACAGATCCATACTATGGTTTTGATGCATTGAAAGCTGAATACGGCAATATGGTTGAAAAAGGCATCATAGATCCTACCAAGGTAACCCGTACTGCTTTGCAGAATGCTGCCAGCATAGCATCCATGATTCTAACAACCGAAAGTCTGGTCGCTGATATTCCAGAACCAGAACCTCCAATGCCGGCCGGCGGTCCAGGCGGAGCACCGATGTATTAATCCCTGATTAAAGCAAATTAAGGCAAATTAAAAAGTGATTGCTCATGCAATCACTTTTTCTTTTCTGATGTTTTCCACTGAGGAAGCTACTTCCTCAGAAATTTCATCCTCATTCTTTTCAAAATAGTAAGAAATGCTTGTTTTACTGTCATTCCCATCAGTTTCACTATCGCCGACAAGTATGGTATCACTTATCTCCTTAGCTGAGTAATAGTTAATATCATCTCTGAACTTTTCAATCACTTGTAATAGATTTCTTTCAAAAGTCATTAGTTCCTGCCTTACCTGTCTGAACTTTATACGCCATTTTTCCTTTTCTGAAACTAACTGCTCCATTTCTTTTGCAGATTTTCTTCGTCCTTCCTCTATTATGGTTTGTGCCCGCTGTTCTGCCTTAATCAGAGCTCGGGAAACATACTTTTCCTGTTCTGTCAGTTTTTCTATCAGTTCTCTTTGCTCTTGGGCTTCCATCCTTAAAGCGCGGGTTTCTTCAGCCAGTTCAAGCATTCGATCCCTTTTTCTTCCCAACTCTACTTCATAATCTTTTTTCATTTCAATCAGATAACGATCTACTTCTTTTTTATCATATCCGTAAATTTTGCATGAAAACGCCTTTTTCATTTGTACATTCCCTCCTCTGCAATCTCTGCAATAGCTTATCACGCTTATCATGCGTTTTTTGTAAAACAGCGTAGTCGAAATCAAATATTAATAGCCTTATTTATCGAATAAAGACTGTTTTTAACGGTTTGATATCCTCTTTCGATCAACTCTGGTATTCTCTCCACTTCCATCATTCCCGTATCATAAATATGAGGATTGATAATATAGTCTGACTCTTCCGTTCTATATTTCATAATTTGATAAGACATTATATCAATGCTTTGACTACCTATCTCCCATATGTTGTCAACCTCACTTCTCCTCTGTCCACTGTATCCCAGATTAATACCAATGACTTTTTTTGCGCCCATTTTCTTTAATACACCGGTTGGTACACTTTCTGTGACTCCGCCATCCACCAATCTCATTCCATGCAGGTTTATGGGCTTGAATATAACCGGTATTGCAATACTGGCTCTTACTGCTTGATATATGGGTACATCATCCCTGTATATGGTATATAAATCATCATCCAGCTTCCGTTTACTGCTGACAAATATAACGGTTCTCCCTGTATTTATATCTACAGCTGTAATAGCAAGGGGTATATTACTCTCCCGCATCCATTTTCCTTCTGTCCATTTTTTCATAAGGCTTTCCAGCTTCTTCCCTTTCATCAATCCATCCCATTTTGTATCCTTAAAAACAACCCACTGCAGGATACCACCGATAATACCCTTGTAATCCGTGTCATATATATCCCTGGACAGTGATAATGCAATATTCTCCATCTCTTTTATGTTGTATCCGCAAGCATACAAAGCTGCAACCATGCTGCCGGCACTGGTGCCCGAAATCCAAGAAGGCACCAATCCAGCCTCCTGCAAAGCCTTCATGGCACCAATATGAGCAGCACCTTTTGTTGCGCCGCCGGATAAGGCCAAACCAAATTCCATGTGATCACCTCGATATAATTATGATAAACATGTTTATACTTAAGACAAATCTCCATTCTATTGCTATCATATGAAAATGGACAAAATAAAGAGACGCCATGCCAGTCTTTTTTAACGGACTGACATGCATCTCTGATTCCTCGATAACTGGAAATGACTGGATTTGAATGTTACAGCATACCGGTTATTCTTGTGAATACTCCTTAAGGAGCTGCTGTTTCATATCGTAAAGTTCCTGTGAAAGGTCCACCTTGTACACATGAGGATTATTCAAACGCTTATATTCATCCCAGAAGGTATCCAGCTCTTGTCTCGCATACGCTTGTATATCCATAAGTGGAGGTGTATTGTAAATCAGTTCACCGCTTTTGTATATGGGAACCAACAATTCCTTTATGCTGAAGTTATTAATGGTCATCCTCTTCCAGGTTGCCAATTGATCGAAAATAGTAAGAGGTTTGCTGGTATCTATCTGCTCTTCTTCCAGCATGATCAAATCAGCTACAGCCTTTCCCCCGCCGTTATAGATCCTGGCTACTTTCTTGTAACCGGGGTTGGTTATTTTTTCATGGTTTTCCGATATTTTAATCTTAGGTACCAGCTCTCCATTAACCTCTTCTGCAGCCATCTTGTAAACGCCTCCCAGCGCTGAACAGCCCTTACTGGTGATTAGAGCGGTGCCCACGCCGTAGGTATCAATTTTAGCTCCTTGAGCTTTCAGATCCCAAATCAAGCCTTCATCCAAATCATTGGACGCTACTATTTTAGCTTTGGGAAAACCGGCATCATCCAGCATTATGCGTGACTTTTTGCTTAAGTAGGCAAGATCGCCTGAATCAAGACGAATCCCTACCGGTTCATGACCTCTTTCTCTTAGTTCTTTAAACACAGTAATAGCATTGGGCATTCCACTCTTCAAGGTATTGTAAGTGTCTACTAGAAGCAGACAGGCGTCTGGAAAGGCATTTGCATATGCACGGAATGCTGTTAACTCATCGGGAAAACTCATGACCCAACTGTGGCTATGGGTACCGCTTACCGGTATGCCGAACAATTGTCCTGTCATTACATTTGAAGTAGCAGAACATCCACCTATTATGGCAGCTCGAGCACCGTAAATACCAGCATCCGGACCTTGGGCCCGTCTCAATCCAAATTCCAGCACACTGTCTCCCTGGGCTGCCATAACAACCCGGCTGGCCTTTGTTGCGATAAGGGTCTGATGATTTATAATATTTAAAAGAGCTGTCTCAATTAACTGTGCTTCAACTAAAGGCGCTTTTACACGAATCATAGGTTCATTGGGAAATACAACCGTACCTTCAGGAACGGCATGGATATCACCGGTAAAGCGCAGCCCGCGCAGCATATCCAGGAAACTTTTGTCAAACAAAGCAAGACTGTCCAAATAATCAAGATCCTCTTCGCCAAAATGAAGGTTTTCTATATATTCAATTAGCTGCTCCAAACCGGCAAAAATGGCATATGCACTGTTATTGTTGGGCTGGCGAAACGTCATATCGAACACTGCTTGTCTTCTGTGGTTATTAGTATTATAGTAACCATACATCATGGTTAACTGGTACAGGTCCGTCATCATTGTTAAATTTCTCATTACTTTTTTCGCCTCACTGTATATTTATGCTTTTCTTTATTATACACTTCAGGCAAAAAAAAACAAGCTGATTGAGCTCGTACAACTAAGTAAAAATTAGGTTTCATAGATTAAAAAGTTGATACCTTACTTAGTTTAGAAGGTTAAGCGCTGCATTGAATATACTTTGAGCTGATTTCAGACTAAATAACAAATCGCAGATCAACCTGGCTGACCAGGACGGTAATAACGTATAATTGATTCCCTTGCATTTCGCATACAAATACTATGCCTCTGTTTTCCCTTATTTCACGATCGCCATATTTGGTAAGTGCAATTAATCGGCTGTGTCTGACCCCCTCTATGATAGCATTTTGCGTTTTGCGCATATTCATCATACGAATGCGTTCCTGATAACGCTTGACAGCATGCTCGGTAGGTATTATGTAATTCCCCATTAGAGGATTGACTTTATGTCTTTGAGGTCGAGTTCGTCTTCCCCGGGATGTCTTTTTACTCAACTACGTCTCCTCCTTTGACGGATCTGCCAAAGAAAAATGGCCTTAAACCGCTTATTTGTTTTCCTTAACTATATTGTATAGTGAAGAAAACTATTATTCAACCATTTTTAGGAGGAATTCAAATATTTTCACAATTTCCACAATTTATTCTTTATCTCTTTGGTTCTTTTATGGAACCCAAAATTCAGCATTAAATAAAATATTTTCCTATAAGAAATTCGGCAATTTTTTTCTTTTGATTGGCTTCCGTTATCAGAATTGTAATAAACAACAAAAGTTTCAGCTGCTTTTCCTCTTCTTCTGTTTTGTTGTCCGTAATAAATTGACTGTCAACCTTGGCAGCCAATTCTTTTAAAGAAGATTGAAGGGTCTGGAACGAATCCTGCTTTCTTTCCAAATAGCTTTTATATAATTTCTCAATCTCCATCCCGCTGTCTTCATTTTCGATATCAACAAGAATTGGACTGAGCAGACTGCGAATATCACGTATGGATAGTATATACTTTAGATTATATATAAGGGTAAGCAGAATAACATGACTTCGGTTGTAGGACTTTCTTTCAGGCGGCATTAGCAGACCGTCTTTTATGTAGTTTTGTATCATGGTTTTAGATATGGTTTTGCGCTCATCTTCATCCCCGTTGCTTTTTCCAAGCTTCTTTTCAAAGAATTCCTCCAGCTGGGAGATATAAAGATGGTATTCCGGAATTTCGTCCACCTGGATGTCTTCATTGTTTTTGAAAAGTTCAGAAAGCTGAGTCAGTAAATCTTGTATCATGTTATACGCATCCCCATTCGAGATATTTCTAACCTAAAGTTCTCCAGTTGTTTGATTTCTGCTCATTTGTATTCATTATACAATAAAAAAACTGGTGTGACAAGAAAGTATGGCAAAAAGCTGTACAAAAAGGGCAGCGGTTGCATCCACTGCCCTTTTGACTGGTGATTTTTCTTACATTACACGAGTGGGAATAATTGCATCTATGATTCCGATAATTAGAGATGCAATAATCGCTCCCCATATGGAAATACTCATTCCAGGAACCAGGAACTGTGTAAGATAGATTATTACAGCGGAAATTATGAATCCAACAATTCCTCTGCCAAATGGGGAAGCATCTATCTTGAAAATACGTTGGACAGCCCAATCAATAACCGCGATCACCAGAGCGGCGATCAAAGCTGTTCCAAAGCCCATTTCTGAGAAACCAGGTGTCAGCCAGGCTGTTACCATCAATACAATGGCTGCTACAATAAAGCGCACAACAACTCCAATCCAGCTTCTGCCTTCCTTGTTTTCTTCATCTCTTCTTACCTGGTCCGCGTTGTCTGCCATTTATAAGCACTCCTTTCATCAATCTAAAATAGCATGGTTAGTTGTTCTAAGTTCATTAATATCTTTTCCCAACTCGCTTATTTTCATGCCGATTATTATTATTGACGAAAGTCGTCAGCCGGATACGTTCTTCTGTATTCGATTTATGTTATGTCATCATAATTGTCCTTGGTTTCTTCAGTATCACTATCAGCTGTTAAACCATCTTCAGTAATGCTCTTTGGCTCTGTATCACTATCAACAGCTGAATTGTCATCAACATTACTCTTTTCTTTCTCTTCCTTTTCAATCTGTTCTTCCTGTATGTCAAGATTTCCAAAATCGATCTGCTTGTCTGTGCTTGAAGCATTATCAACTTCCTCGAAATTTGCAGATGTGTCTTTCAGCTCTGACATATCATCAGTTTCCGGTATCTCAGCTGTAGAATGCTTCCTGCGATAGATAAATACCGCTGTAGCTGCTGCAAACAACACAGCACTAAGTAATTTAGATACCCGAATGATGCTACCTATGTACAAACTGTCTGTGCGAAGGCCTTCGATAAAGAACCGTCCTGCAGAATAAAGTATTAAATACAGAAGGAAAACTTCACCTGTTTTTTTCCTGTGCTTTCGGTATGACATTAAAATGAAGAACACTATAAAGTTCCAAAATGATTCATAAAAGAATGTAGCCATGTACCACCCTGGTGGATCTGCTTTTTCTATAAACACTGCAGCTGGAAACCACTGCCATTCTGGATTGCCTACGAATTTTCCATAGGCTTCCTGATTTATGTAATTGCCCCAACGCCCTATTGCCTGACCCAGGATCAAGCTGGGCGCACAAATATCTGCAAGATTCCAGAAGTCCAGCTTTTTCCGCCTCGCGAAAATCAGGCCGCCAATTACTCCGCCAATTACTCCGCCATAAATGGCCAAACCTCCTTTTCGTATATTGATGATATCAATAAGATTATCCTTATATTGATCCCATTCAAATACTACATAATACAAACGGGCTCCTACAATAGCCAGGGGTATTACCAACAAGGCCAGGTCCACAATGGCATCCTGGTCCAATCCGAAAATTTTTGCATTACGCATTGCAAGTATAATACCTAATAAGATACCAGCGGAAATAAGGATTCCATACCAATATATATTCTGACCGAATATTTGAAAGGCAACTGGATCTGGATTCATTTTTATCACTCCTAATTAGAATATGTTATGATAATGTGTTTACATCCAATTATAGGTTTCTATTACTCGATAGTCAAGAAAAAATAAAGTAAGCATAGAAAACAAAACAGAGAGAAATATTCTCTCTGTTTTGCTAAATGGTGTTTTGCTATTATCTGGGGTTGATTCGATTTATCATTTCATTTATTTCGTCTGCAAAGCCGGATATGGGTTTTCCATTACCGATATCTCTAAAGATTTCTTCAATTCTGCTGACAAGATCAGGGTCCGCAGTTACCACAACACGTTTGATACGCTGGTCAGCTTCTCGAACTTTCCTGTCAACTTGTTTTTTGATAGTATCGGTCAGTTCACCTTTATATTGCTTGTTGAACTGAACCCCTACCATGGCAGTATCTCCAGTAATAAGACAGGAAGCAGACTCGATTTCTTTCTGCTGCGCTGCTGCATCAGCAAGTCGTTCTGCTCGATCCTGTACATTTGTTCCCATCTGACCGGTGTTGGCATTATTACCGGGTCTTAAAGCATTGTTTCCTGTAGTGCCCTGGTTTCTCTGCCTTTGAGTTCCCTGCCTTTGAGTTCCTCCCGGACCTGGTGAAGCGTTCGGGTTTATATCATTATTTGGAGTCATAGGAGTATTTCTTGGCAGAAATCGGGTCTGTCTGTTATCTCTTTGCGGG